>NZ_JBALSN010000274.1:0-7117 GCF_036966985.1 Neobacillus drentensis
TTCATAATGGAGAAATTAATACACTTCGCGGCAATGTTCAATGGATGAATGCGCGAGAAAAGCAATTCGTCTCGGAAGCATTTGGTGATGACCTGCAAAAGGTGCTTCCAATCCTTGATACCGAAGGAAGTGACTCGTCAATTTTAGATAATGCGCTTGAGTTTTTGGTACTTGCGGGCAGGAAGCCTGCTCATGCTGCCATGATGCTGATTCCTGAGCCATGGTCAGAAAACCCGCATATGACAAAAGAAAAGAGAGCTTTTTACGAATATCATAGCTGCTTAATGGAACCTTGGGATGGTCCAACGGCTATTTCCTTTACGGATGGTAAACAAATCGGAGCGATTTTAGATCGAAACGGCCTTCGCCCGGCTCGTTATTACGTTACGGATGATGATTATATTATTTTTTCATCAGAGGTTGGCGTCATTGATGTTGAACCGGAAAAAGTATTATATAAGGATCGTTTAAGCCCAGGGAAAATGCTGTTGATTGATTTAGAAGAAGGACGGATTATTTCCGATGAAGAAGTAAAAACGAAGATGGCTGAAGCACTTCCTTATCAACAATGGCTGGATGAACAGCTTGTTAGATTAAATGAAGATAAATCTACCGAAGAAGAGGTACTATCAGATTTACTCGTACGACAGAAAGCATTTGGCTATACCTACGAAGATATATCAAAATACTTGGTTCCAGTAGTTAATGAAGGAAAAGACCCAATTGGGGCAATGGGTAATGACATGCCATTAGCGGTTTTATCTGAGCGTGCGCAATCCTTGTTTAACTATATCAAGCAATTATTTGCCCAAGTAACCAATCCGCCCATTGACTCACTTCGTGAAGAAATTGTCACATCAACGATGACGTTATTAGGCTCAGAAGGAAATATATTACAACCTTCAGCGGTAAACTGCCGTCGAATTCAACTTGATACACCGGTCATTACTATTAGTCAATTAGAGCAATTGAAATCATTCGATTCAGCCGATTTTAAGAGTAAGGTCATTGACATTCTATTCGATGAAAATCTGGAAGGCAGTCTTGATAGGATTTGCCAAGAGGCGGATTCCGCCATCTCTGAAGGTGTAAGTCTACTTATCTTATCTGACCGTCAAATGAATAAGAAAGAAGCAGCGGTTCCTTCGTTATTGGCAGTAAGTGCTCTTCACCAGCATTTAATTCGTGTAGGCAGTAGAACGAAGGTAAGCATCATTATTGAATCGGGTGAAGTACGTGAGGTCCATCATTTGGCAGCTCTAATTGGATATGGTGTTGATGCCATCAATCCGTATCTTGCGTTCGCAACTTATAAGCAGGCTATCTTAGATGGAAGTTTAGCGTTTACCTATGAAGTAGCGGTAAGCAAGTATGTAAATGCGATGACCGAAGGCGTCGTAAAAGTGATGTCAAAAATGGGGATTTCAACCGTTCAAAGTTATCGCGGTGCACAAATTTTTGAAGCGGTTGGCATTAGCGGAGAAGTCATTGAACGTTATTTTACTGGAACAGTTTCGCAGTTGGGCGGGATTGGTTTAGATACGATTGCCAAAGAAGCAAAAATGCCTCATACAGTCGCTTACGCCGATTCTTATGATCAAACTTTAGATTCAGGAAGTAACTTCCAGTGGAGAAAAACAGGGGAACATCACGCTTTTAACCCTGGAACAATTCATACACTGCAATGGGCTTGCCGAAAGGGCGATTATGATTTATTTAAACAATATTCCAAGCTTGCAAATGAAGAGAGAATTGGATTCTTACGGAATTTGTTCTCATTTGATGAAACTAGAAAATCTTTATTCATTGACGAGGTTGAATCAGTTGATTCCATTGTCCGCCGTTTCAAAACAGGGGCGATGTCGTTTGGATCAATTAGTAAAGAGGCGCATGAAACTTTGGCGATTGCGATGAATCGTTTAGGCGGTAAAAGCAACTCGGGTGAAGGCGGGGAAGATTCAAACCGCTTTACCTTGGATGAAAATGGCGATAACCGCCGTAGTGCAGTAAAGCAAATTGCTTCCGGCCGGTTCGGAGTAAAAAGTCATTATCTTGTCCATGCGGATGAGCTTCAAATTAAAATGGCACAAGGAGCAAAACCAGGTGAAGGCGGACAGCTTCCTGGCAATAAGGTATATCCATGGGTTGCTGATGTTCGTGGTTCCACACCAGGTGTAGGGTTGATTTCACCACCACCACACCATGATATTTACTCGATTGAGGATTTGGCGCAGCTGATTCACGATTTGAAAAATGCCAATCAAGATGCCCGCATTAGCGTGAAACTAGTATCCAAAGGCGGAGTTGGAACGATTGCTGCCGGTGTGGCAAAAGGTGCTGCCGATGTCATTGTCATCAGTGGGTATGATGGTGGAACCGGAGCATCTCCAAAAACAAGTATCCAGCATACGGGACTACCGTGGGAGCTTGGTCTTTCTGAAGCGCACCAAACATTAATGTTGAATGGGTTGCGTGATCGTGTTGTCCTTGAGACAGACGGTAAATTAATGACTGGAAAAGATGTTGTAATGGCGGCATTATTGGGGGCAGAAGAGTTTGCTTTTGCGACTGCACCGCTCGTTGTGCTCGGATGTGTGATGATGCGCGTTTGTCATTTAGATACGTGCCCGGTTGGAATCGCTACGCAAAATCCGCAGCTTCGTCAAAAGTTCACAGGGGAAGCTGACTACATTGTTAACTACATGCGTTTTGTTGCTCAAGAAGTAAGGGAATTAATGGCGGAGCTTGGCTTTAGGACAGTAGACGAAATGGTCGGCCGTACAGATGTATTGAAAATGAGTGATCGAGCGAAAGCGCACTGGAAAGCAAAGGACTTAGACCTAACTCCATTGCTTCACCAACCTGAGGGTGCTCGCACATATACAACACCACAAAATCACAAAATTGACGAGTCGCTTGATATCCAAAAAATCATGCCGGCTGTTCAAACAGCATTACAAGATCAAATTCCAGTCGATGTGAGTTTCCCAATTACGAACGTGAACCGTGTCGTAGGAACAATCGTCGGAAGTGAAGTTTCGAAGCGTTATGGCGAAGTGGGACTTCCTGCCGATACCATAACCTTGAGGTTTACAGGGTCTGCAGGGCAAAGCTTTGGTGCGTTTGTTCCGAACGGTGTGACATTAGAGATTACGGGTGACGTCAACGATTTTCTTGGAAAAGGCCTATCTGGTGGAAAACTGATTGTTAAAGCAAACGAATCTTCTAAACTATCAGCTGGAGAAAATGTTATCGCCGGGAATGTTGCTTTATACGGTGCTACTAGCGGTGAAGCGTATATAAATGGACGCGCTGGCGAACGATTTGCTGTCCGTAATAGCGGTGTGAATGTGGTTGTCGAAGGTATTGGCGATCATGGCTGTGAATATATGACGGGCGGACGCGTTGTTATTTTAGGTGATGTAGGCAAAAACTTTGCTGCCGGGATGTCCGGTGGAATTGCGTACGTATTAGCTGATGATCAAGAGGCCTTTAAGAAGTTATGTAATCAAGAGATGATTGAAATAGAGTCGTTGACGAAAAACGATGAGGATGAGCTAATGCAATTAATTCAAACTCATTTCTATTATACGAATAGTGTGAAAGCAAGCTTTGTTCTAGAAAACTGGGAAAATCATGTCAGGAAATTTATCAAAGTCATTCCAAAGGACTATAAACGGATGCTGGAGCAAATTCAGAAGCAAAAGGATGCAGGTCTACCAGAAGAAGACGCGGTTATGAGTGCGTTTTTAGCCAATTCTGCTAAACCGAAAAATACACCAAAACAGCCAGAAGCTGTACTACGTTAAGAAAGGGGAGAGGAAGATGGGAAAAACAACAGGATTTATGGATTACTATCGAGAAAAAGGTAAAGAACGAAATCCCCTTACGCGAGTAAGCGACTGGAAAGAGTATTCCCTGCCTTTTTCGGACGAAACTTTAAGTAGACAAGGAGCGCGGTGCATGGATTGCGCCACTCCTTTCTGCCATATGGGGATGGAAATTCAAGGGGCAACATCAGGCTGTCCGATTCATAATCTCATCCCCGAATGGAATGATTTGGTCTATCGGGGCCGATGGAAAGAAGCCCTTGATCGGTTGCTTAAAACGAATAATTTTCCGGAATTCACGGGGCGGGTTTGTCCTGCTCCTTGTGAAGGTTCATGTACATTAGCGATCGCTGACCCTGCGGTAACGATTAAAAACATTGAACAAGCAATCATCGATAAAGGGTTTGAAAATGGCTGGATTGCTCCTCGGATTCCAGCGAGCAGAACTGGGAAAAACGTTGCGATAGTCGGTTCTGGTCCTGCTGGATTGGCCAGTGCCGATCAACTAAACCAGGCAGGTCATTCGGTAACGGTTTTTGAACGTTCTGACCGTCCTGGTGGGTTACTCATGTATGGCATTCCAAATATGAAGCTTGATAAAGAAGTCGTGGAGCGTCGAATCAGTTTATTAACCCAAGAAGGGATCAAGTTTGTCACGAATACAGAGGTTGGCAAAGATATTACTGCTGAAGAACTGCACACACAATTCGATGCTGTCATTCTTTGTACAGGTGCTCAAAAACAGCGTGATCTAGTCATTGAAGGGCGCGAGGCGAAAGGGATTCACTTCGCCATGGAATACCTGACCAAGGCGACGAAGAGTTATTTGGATACGAATTTTGAAGATGGTCAGTTTATCAATACGGAAGGCAAGGATGTCATCGTGATTGGCGGCGGTGATACGGGAGCGGACTGTGTGGCAACAGCCCTTCGTCAAAACTGCCGAAGTGTGGTTCAGTTTGGCAAACATCCACAATTACCTGAGACGCGTACTTCAGGAAATATGTGGCCAGCCTATCCTAATGTTTTTACCATGGATTATGCGTATAAAGAGGCAGAAGCCAAGTTTGGTGAAGACCCCCGTCAATATTCGATCCAAACAAAGAATATTGTTGCGGATGAAAAAGGCCGCTTAAAGGAACTTCACACGATTCAAATGGAAAAATTAAGAGACAATGAGGGTCGATTCTATTTTAAAGAAATCCCAGGAACCGAAAAAATCTGGCCTGCACAATTTGTCTTTATTGCAATCGGATTTGAAGGAACAGAACAGCCGCTGTTGAGTCAATTTGGTGTAAATGCATCCAATCAAAAGATTGAAGCAGCCTATGGTGAATACCGAACAAATGTTGAGGGTGTATTTGCTGCAGGTGATGCAAGAAGAGGACAAAGCCTAATCGTTTGGGCGATCAATGAGGGACGTCAGGTTGCTCATGAAGTTGATCGCTATTTGATGGGAAAATCCTTTTTACCTAAATAATAATATAAAGATAAAAAAGGCCTGGTTTGAATATTAACGGGTTCCATCTTTATATAAGACATAAGAAATGACGTGTGGATTGTCACACGTCATTTTCTATCTTGCAAATATTTCGTACAACCATTCGCTGTGTTTCAATTCTTCTATCGAAGTCGGTCCAATAGGAAACCGCCTTTAAATCTTCTCGGCTCATATGAAATAATAAACGCATTAGGTTCAAATTTTTCGACAGTAGCTATTAGTTCATTTTCTCTATTTCTCTTCGTTAATATTTCCATTCGATAACGTTCACTGTCTCGGCCTTCTCCTGTATATAAAGTAACGCCAAAGCCATTTTTTCGTAATGTGTCTATCAAACTACTATTTTTTTCTTGTGTATTAACCGTTACGTTTATATAACCAATCGCTATTTTTTGTTCCAATTTCGTCCCAAGGATAATTCCTAACCCGAATCCAACTGCATAAACAACCATTGATATAATACTTTGATCTCCACCAAATACGAGTGAAAGGCCAAAAACATAAATTAACATTTCTGCTATACCTAGGATCGATGCTAACACTGTTATATTTTTAACCAAAAAGATTGTTCGCAGTGTGTAAATAGGTACATAAATCAATTGTAACAGTAAAATCAAAAGAATCTCTTTCACTTTGGCACCTCTATCGTCAATTTTAAATTACTTTTTATTTTATCTCTTTTAATCTAAATAAAATAGTGTTTTTCTTACCATCTCTTCTTTTATCCGTTAATTTACGAATCTTTTATTTCCTTTATATTTATATCCATGGGATGCAAAAACTACTAAATTTCTAATGATTGATGAATCCAGGAGGCTAAGTTTTACCGGTACCACTTCTCGATTGACGAATGATAAATATTAAAAAATAGTTAATGTTCGTTTTTTAATTAATTTATCTATTGATATTCCTAATGATTATACGATATTATAGTCAAAAAGCAAACAATTAGGAGTGGATAAGATGTTTAGTTCCTCAAATTCTAGCAAACCCAAAAAAGTAATGTTACTAGGTTCAGGAGAGCTCGGAAAAGAGACGATTATTGAGGCTCAGCGACTAGGAATGGTGACTATTGCTGTTGACCGTTATGAAAATGCCCCTGCCATGCAGGTTGCGGATCATTCTTATGTTGTTGACATGCTTGATGGAGAAGAACTGCGAAAAGTGATTGAACTAGAAAAGCCGGACTTAGTTGTTCCTGAAATTGAGGCAATCGCAACGGAAACATTAATCGATCTTGAAAACGAAGGTTTCAGTATTGTACCAACGGCCAAAGCAACTAACCTGACGATGGATAGAGAAGGAATCCGCAGATTGGCAAACGAAGAACTGGGAATCCCTACGGCGAAATACGGATTTGCAGACACGCTGGAGGAATTAAGGAGTGTTGTGCAAGAAATTGGAATTCCTTGTGTGATAAAACCGATAATGAGTTCATCTGGAAAAGGGCAAACCATCTGCCGATCCTTTGAGGATGCAGAATACTCTTGGAATGAGGCCATTTCAGGTGGCAGAGGCAAAAAAGCTCGAGTGATTGTCGAGGAATTTATTCATTTCGATTCCGAAATCACACTCTTAACGGTTCGTTCTGTCTCAGGCACAACCTATTGCGCTCCGATTGGTCATGTCCAAAAAGATGGGGACTATATTGAATCCTGGCAGCCGCATGCAATGTCAAAGGAACAAATAATTGAAGCGCAGGACATTGCAAAAAAAATCACAGATGCCCTCGGTGGATACGGCCTTTTTGGCGTTGAATTATTTCTTTCGGCAAATGGGGTTTATT
>NZ_JBALSN010000275.1:0-2310 GCF_036966985.1 Neobacillus drentensis
GTATGGATTAAATCAAACGGCTTTAGTTCAGCCTGGTGCAGACTTTTATGATATTGAAAATGTTATTGTCATTAAAAGATTAATGACCCAGCCAGTAAATATGCAATCAACAGATGGGAAGGAGAAAGATTTGTGAGAAAATTCCTTCTTCCTCTTTTATTTTTGTTGCTTTTTATTGTAGAAAGTCTTTTTGTGGAGTATTTACCCGAAAAGGTTTTCGGGTTTGAACGAATATTTGTCCCACACTTTCTTTTTATTGCTATTTTGTTTTTAACGATTTTTGTCGGAAGAAAACATGGAATTATTTATGCGGCCATTTTTGGTCTTTTATTTGATGTTGTATATGTTGAAATTATCGGGATCTACTTTTTCCTATTTCCATTTATCTCTTATCTGATTTATAAACTATTGCAGGTTTTGCAAGCCAATATTATTACGGCATTTCTTGCGGCCGTTCTCGGTGTCTCACTATTGGAGATTGGTGTTTATGAAATGAACTATTTAATTCATGTAACAGACCTTGATTTTATCGGTTATATGAACTTGCGTTTTTACCCAAGCCTTATCCTAAATGCAGTTGTTACGCTCATTGCTGCCTACCCATTAAAGTGGCTTTTTGAAAAACATTCGGAAGCAATAAGAGCCGAATGATTTTTCATTAAAAAAGAGGAGAATGGACGCATCGTGTCGAAATTTTATTAGGATAGTATGACTATTGATTCGGAATAGGCTAGAGGGTCCATATTCCTCTCGAACTGGCTTGTTTCGAAATTGCTTTCTTATTATGAGGTGAAAAATTCTCCATGAAAAAACGGCAAAATGTTACAATAAAAGGGACAAAGGAAGGACTGGTCCTGCATCTTGATGATAGTTGTTCCTACGAAGAACTAAAAAGGGAACTTGATCATAAACTTTCAGCCAACTCAAGTACACAGGATGAGCGTCATTTAACCTCTGTCAAAGTGGAAATCGGTAACCGCTATTTAACGGAACCGCAGCGGGAAGAACTAAAAGAATTAATTCGCCAAAAAAAGAATTTTGTTGTGGATGAAATTGAATCGAATGTAATCACGAAGGATGAAGCTGAGGAACTATTGGCCGAAACGGAAGTAATGACTGTTTCTAGAATTATTCGTTCGGGACAAGTCCTCGAAGTCCCAGGTGACCTGTTGTTAATTGGCGATGTCAATCCAGGTGGAACGGTCATTGCAGGTGGAAACATCTTTATCATGGGAACGTTAAAGGGGATAGCTCATGCAGGCTGCTATGGCAATGATGAAGCAATCATTGCCGCATCTAGTATGAAACCATCTCAGCTTCGAATTAGTGATTGTTTAAATAGTGCACCAGACAGCCTTCAAAGCAATGAAAAGCGGGAAATGGAATGTGCTTACATCGATGAAAACCGTCAAATCATTGTTGATAGATTACAAGTGTTAATCCAATTAAGACCAAATTTAACGAGATTAGAAGGGGGACATTAAAGTGGGAGAGGCAATCGTAATTACATCCGGTAAGGGTGGAGTAGGAAAAACAACAACTTCTGCTAATATCGGCACATCATTAGCCCTTCAAGGTAAAAAAGTATGTTTAGTAGATACTGACATCGGTCTTCGTAACTTGGATGTCGTCATGGGACTTGAAAACAGAATTATTTATGATCTTGTCGATGTTGTTGAAAAAAGATGCAAAATCCATCAAGCCCTTGTGAAGGATAAACGTTTTGATGGGTTATTATACTTATTGCCGGCTGCACAAACTGTTGATAAATCAGCCGTGAAGCCAGAGCAAATGAAAGAGCTAATCATCGAATTAAAGCAGGACTACGATTACATTATTATTGATTGCCCAGCGGGTATTGAGCAAGGGTTCCAAAATGCGATTGCTGGGGCTGACAAGGCGATTGTCGTGACAACACCAGAGGCTTCTGCCGTTCGTGATGCGGACCGGATCATTGGTCTCCTTGAGAAACAACCGAATATGGAGTCGCCTAAATTGGTCATCAACCGGATTCGAAATCATATGGTGAAGAATGGGGATATGCTCGAGATTGATGAAGTTACTCAGCATCTTTCCATCGAACTCATCGGCATTGTCGCTGATGATGATGAAGTGATTAAAGCTTCAAATCACGGGGAACCGATTGCCCTTAATCCGAATAACAAAGCTTCGATTGCTTACCGAAATATTGCGAGAAGAATCCTTGGTGAATCAATCCCATTGCAGTCGCTTGAAAATGCGGATAAGGGAATGTTTACGAAACTTAAAAAATTCTTCGGTGTTCGATAATACATAAAAGCGGAAGCGCCC
>NZ_JBALSN010000275.1:2330-14383 GCF_036966985.1 Neobacillus drentensis
TGACTTATCGTAGGGCGGAGAGCGAAGTCCACTAGCCGCTGGGTGCGGGAGCTAGACAATAACTAATTTTATATAACTTTGCAGCCTGTCCACTCACTTGTGGACAGGTTGTTTTATTTTCAAGACATACTCTTTCATTCCTCTTCATAGACTTGTACAAATTAGTGTGAAAAGGGTGGATGGAAATGGCGCGGTCTACACCGGAAGAAATTCGGCGACGAATCGCAAAGCGAAAAAATGATAAAGGAACAACATCTGTAAAAAGTCCCGACCGCCAAATTGCTTGGCCTAGTGACGATGAAAAATATGGCTTTAATCAGTATACTCCTCCAGGGGGGAGTGATAGTGAGGACGGGCATCCATTATTTAAGAAGGAAGTATTCTTTTTCAAAATATTGTCTTCTGTGCTCCTGTTTTTAGTGATTGCGATATTATTTCGGAACCATTCCACTGTCTTTGATCCTGCAAGAGCCATGGTGACTAAAACAATGGATCAGGATTTTAAGTTTGCGACCGTATCAAACTGGTACGAAAGTAAATTTGGAAAACCTTTAGCCCTACTTCCTTTTTCGGATAAAGATCAATCGGAGAAAAAAGAGGTGGCTGAAACTGAGTTTTCCGTCCCAGCAATGGGGAAAATTCTCGAAAACTTCGAAAAGAACGGGCAGGGAATTATGATTGAAACGGGAAAAGGCGCATCCGTCCAAACGATTAATGAGGGCTTTGTTATGTCTGCTGGTGTAAAAGAAGGTCTCGGGAAAACAGTCGTCGTTCAACATGCCGATAAAACAGAAACATGGTATGGAAACTTAGATAAAATCGACGTTAAATTATATGAGTATGTCGAAAAACGACAAGTAGTTGGCACCGTCTCTGGATCCACTGGTGATGATAAAGGTAAGTATTACTTTGCCATTAAAAAAGACGATAAATTTATCGATCCAATACAGGTGATTCGCTTTGAATAGAGCCATAAATTTACTTCGACTGATTAGTATTCATCCATTATTATGGATTGTCATTGCACTTTCAGTTGCCACAGCTCATTTCCTTGAGGTTTGTATATTACTTGGAATCATTTTCATCCATGAATTGGGGCATGCAGCTGCGGCTTCTTTTTTTTCATGGAGAATCAAAAAAATCACCCTGCTGCCGTTTGGCGGGGTGGCCGAAATGGATGAGCACGGTAATCGCCCGTTAAAAGAAGAGACGATTGTCGTTCTAGCAGGGCCGCTCCAACATGTATGGATGGTGGCCTTAGCGTATGGATTGGTAAGCATGGACCTAATATCTGTGGACCTTTTTCACCTATTTCTTAGCTATAATCTAATGATACTTGTATTCAATCTCTTTCCTGTATGGCCGCTTGATGGCGGGAAACTGGTATTCTTACTGCTTTCATTAAAAAGTTCCTTCCCGAACGCCCATCGCTTAACTCTTATTCTTTCCTTGGTAAGTTTATCGATCTTTTCGCTGGTTATTGTTATAGCAGCCCCAACCCATATCAATGTCTGGGTAATCATTGCCTTCCTTTATTTCTCGCTCTACCATGAGTGGAAACAGCGCCGTTTTATCTTTATGAGATTTTTATTGGAGCGCTATTATGGCAAGAAATCAAGTCTGCAAACTTTGAAACCAATCGAGGCCAATGAAGAAGATTTACTTATTCACGTCTTAGAAAAGTTTCAACGCGGCTGCAAACACCCAATCATCGTCGAAGCCGATGGCAAGGAAAAGGGAATGCTAGATGAAAACGAGCTCTTACACGCCTACTTTACCGAAAAACGATTAACCGACAAAATCAGCGACCTTCTCTTTTCTTATTACTGAGGTATAATAAAAAGAAAAAAGTGAGGTCGCTTGTTTGGAAACATTAATAGTTAACTACAACTCACGGGAAAAGCGATTGGCTTATATAAAAGATAACCGTGTGGAAAATATCATATTTGACCGGCCAGAACATCGATCACTGGTCGGTAATATTTATTTTGGGAATGTGACGAAAGTATTACCAGGCATGAATGCCGTGTTCATTGATATAGGCGAGGAAAAAAATGCGTATTTACACCGGGATGTTCTTCCTTCCTATCTCCTATCCTCTGAAAAACAAAAAAACGTCAGCTCGTTCGTCCATCAGGGAGAAAAAATGCTTGTGCAAGTCGACAAGGATGCGACTGGCACAAAAGGAGCCCGAGTAACGGGGATTATTGAAATTTCGGGGCCTAATCTGATTTACATGCCCAAGGGTCGTTATGTGGCCGTTTCAAAAAAAATTGCTGATGATAGGCAACAAGCAACACTACGCCGAATCGGCAGTCACTTAAAAACAGACGAAGAAGGGATGATTTTTCGAACTTCCTCCCTTTCAAGTACCGAAGAAGAAATACACTCTGAACTAACAAACCTGCGCGAGCAGTATCAACAACTTTTGCAGAAAACGGCAGGCCTTAAAAAGCCAGGGATTATTTTTCAAAAGGACACTTTCATCGAAATGATCTTGGATAAGGTGGGGAGAATGACAGACGGTGAAGTAATCGTCGATGATTTGCCACTAAAAAAGCTGGCTGAGAAGCAAAATAATCAGGTTAAACATAGTTATTACAATGGAAAAGAGAATATTTTTTCAGTACATAATATCGAGCATGAAATTGATAAAGCCCTCAAACGGATTGTCTGGCTTGATCATGGCGCCTACCTAATTTTTGATGAAACAGAAGCGCTGACGATTATTGATGTGAACACAGGCAAATTTTCTGGGAAGACGGATTATCAGGAAACGGTGTTAAAAACAAACCAGTTGGCTGCAAAGGAAGTCGTCCGTCAGCTGCGTCTGCGTGATATTGGCGGAATCGTCCTCATCGATTTTATCGATATGAAACGTGAAAAGGACAAGCAGGCCATTCAAGCACTTATCGAATCGGAATTAGCCAAGGATCAAAAAAGAACAAAGGTTATTGGCTTTACCCCTTTAGGCATTCTGCAACTAACACGAAAGAAAACGAAGGTTACCCTTTCGGAGGCACTCGAGGTGAAATGTCCTATCTGTGATGGGACGGGCCGAATACTCAGTCCTGAAACGGTTGGCTTTCGGCTTGAACGCGAGCTATTAGAGCACCGCTATTCTGAATTTGAGGCTGTCCTGTTGGAAACGACCGCTGAGGTGAAAGAACAGCTGCTGGGGCCAAATGAGACCCACAGGGAAGCATTAGAAGAGTTCTTACATCTTAAGTTATTATTTTCAATTCAGCCGTCTAACCGCCATTATTATGTGATAAAGCAGTTTGGCAATGCTGAAGAGATTTCTCAAAAAAGTTTGTATGAAAAATGAACTTCCTAAATTTCTATTGACACTTTTGCCTAGAATATGTTAGGATTTTAATGTTATGTTTGTAGCGCACCCGTGCTACAACCGCACAGAACAGGTCCTAAGTCTTTAACGTAAGTTTAAAGCGCCTGTGTATGGCGAGTCTGAGTTTATAAGGAGGTGCAGTTCATGTACGCAATTATCGAAACTGGCGGTAAGCAATTGAAAGTTGAAGAAGGCCAAGCTATCTACATCGAAAAATTAGATGTTGAAGCTGGTGAAACAGTTACTTTTGACAAGGTTCTTTTCGTTGGCGGTGAAAACGTAAAGGTAGGTTCTCCTGTTGTTGCAGGTGCTACAGTTACAGCTAAAGTTGAAAAACAAGGCCGTCAAAAGAAAATCATTGTTTTCAAGTACAAGGCGAAGAAAAACAACCGTAAGAAGCAAGGTCATCGTCAACCTTACACTAAAGTAGTCATCGAAAAAATCAACGCGTAAGGTGTTGAAACATAGATGATAAACATTACGATTAATCGTACGGAGTCCGGAACGATTCAATCATTCGAAATGAGCGGACATGCATTGTTTGCAGATCGTGGGAAAGACATTGTTTGTGCAGGCGTATCAGCCGTATCTGTTGGTGCAATTAATGCGGTGCATGAGCTAACCGGTGTCACTCCTGATCTTGAACATCGGGCAGATGGTTTTCTCCGCTGTGTGATTCCGGAAGCTCTTCCAGAAAACACGCAAGAGAAAGTGCAAATTCTTCTCGAAGGAATGGCTGTTTCATTACGGGCGATTGAAGAAGAATACGGAAAGCACATAAAGATTACCTTCAAAAAGCAGGAGGTGGAATAAATGTTATTAAAATTAGATCTTCAGTTGTTTGCATCTAAAAAGGGTGTAGGTTCTACAAAAAACGGACGTGACTCTATCGCAAAGCGCCTTGGTGCTAAGCGTGCAGACGGACAATTCGTAACTGGTGGTTCAATCCTTTACCGTCAACGCGGTACAAAGATTTACCCAGGTGAAAACGTTGGCCGTGGAGGCGACGATACTCTTTTTGCAAAAGTTGACGGCGTTGTGAAATTTGAACGTGTCGGCCGTGATCGCAAAAAAGTGAGCGTTTATCCAGTAGCTCAAGAAGCTTAAGGATTCTTTGAAAACTCTAACCTGATTGGTTAGAGTTTTCTTTTTGCCAGCGAATTTTTCCTTCCATATTATACTTCGGGAAACGCTACGTAGATGCTTCTTTTTGCCTCTAAATAACTTTCATCACAAAATAAGCTTACTCATGGTTCATTTTTTGATATACTATCAGCAAACTAGTGTTGTGACACTTAATGTGGGAGTGTACGTATGGAGAAAGATTGGGATATTGTTGAAGTGCTGCGTCATGCTCGTCATGATTGGTTAAATAGGCTTCAATTAATAAAGGGGAACTTGGATTTAAATCGAATCGACCGGGCAAAAGCGGTCATCGATGAAATAATTATCGAAGCGCAGCATGAGTCAAAGCTTTCTAATTTGAAAATGCCTTTGTTTGCCTCACTATTGTTAAAATCAAATTGGGAGAATCCTTCCTTTAAACTTGAATATGAGGTTCTTCATGATACCAAAGTTGATCCAATCAATGAGGACCTGTTAACAAAGTGGACGTCTCATTTATTTTCATGTTTAAATGAGACGATTGAAGCGTTTCAAGAAAATCATTTATCCGTAACAATTGACCCGGAATCAAAGGGGATTCGTTTCTTTTTTGATTTTAGCGGGATAATAATAAAAAGCGAAGTTATGAATGAATTCCTTTCAGAACCATTTAGTCTACTCGACATCGTGGTCAAGGACTTCACAGAAAGAGAATTCGCATTAGAAGTTTATATACCTTATCAAAAAATATAGGAAAAGCTAAGACTCTTTTCGTGACATTTTTTGATTTGAATTGCAGACTGGAGGAATAAGATGTTTGTTGATCAAACGAAGATTTATGTAAAAGGCGGAGACGGCGGTAATGGTATGGTCGCGTTCCGTAAAGAAAAATATATACCAAAAGGCGGTCCAGCAGGCGGGGATGGCGGGAAAGGTGCCAATGTTGTTTTTGAAGTAAATGAAGGCTTGCGCACACTAATGGATTTCCGTTATCAGCGTCATTTTAAAGCACCGCGCGGCGAGCATGGCATGTCCAAAAACCAGCACGGTGCCGGTGCAAAGGATATGATCGTCAAGGTACCACCTGGAACAGTGGTGATTGATGCAGATACGAAAGAAGTAATTGCTGATTTAGTTGAAAATGGACAACAAGCAATCATCGCCAGAGGCGGCCGTGGCGGGCGCGGAAATTCACGATTCGCCACCCCTGCAAACCCTGCACCTGAGCTTTCTGAAAATGGGGAACCGGGCCAAGAGCGGGAAGTAATCCTTGAATTAAAACTGCTTGCTGATGTCGGTCTTGTTGGATTTCCAAGCGTAGGGAAGTCAACGCTTTTATCTGTTGTATCTTCGGCAAAACCGAAAATTGCTGAGTATCATTTTACAACAATTGTTCCGAATCTTGGGATGGTCGAAACGGAAGATGGGCGCAGCTTTGTCATGGCAGACCTTCCAGGTTTAATTGAAGGGGCAAGTGAAGGAGTGGGCTTAGGACATCAATTCCTGCGGCATATTGAACGGACAAGGGTAATTGTCCATGTGATTGATATGTCTGCAATGGAGGGCAGAGACCCATTTGAAGACTATCAGACCATCAATCGTGAATTAAGTGAATATAATTTGCGCCTGACCGAACGTCCGCAAATTATTGTAGCCAATAAAATGGATATGCCGGAAGCTGAGGAAAATTTGAAAAAGTTTAAAGAGCAGCTCGACGAGGAGTATCCAATCTTCCCGATTTCAGCCGTAACAAGAAAAGGTCTTCGTGAATTATTGTATGCTGTTGCAGATAAGATTGAGGAAACACCTGAATTTCCACTTGAGCACGAGGATGAAGAGGAAACAACGGGTGTGCACCGTGTTCTTTATAAGCACGAGGCAGAACCGGAAGCATTTAAAATTACAAGAGAACCGAATGGCACATTTGTTGTCTCTGGTGAAAAGACAGATAAACTCTTTAAGATGACAGACTTCTCGAGAGAAGAATCCGTTCGCCGTTTTGCACGTCAACTTCGTGGTCTTGGTGTAGATGAAGCCTTGAGGGAAAGAGGAGCAAAAGACGGGGATATTGTGAAATTAATGGAGTTTGAATTTGAGTTTATTGAGTAGAAGGGAACGTGTCCAAAAGAGAGTAGGGTAGAGTGATAAAAATGGATAAAAAATTTTACTTAGTGCGTGAAGATGTTTTGCCGGAAGCGATGAAGAAAACGCTTGATGTAAAAGAGATGCTGGAAAGAGGTAAGGCAGAATCTGTTGCGGATGCTGTTCAAAAAGTAGATTTAAGCAGAAGTGCCTTTTATAAATACCGAGATACTGTTTTTCCTTTTTCAACCATAAAAAAGGAAAAGATTGTCTCACTTTTCTTTCATTTGGAAGATCGCTCAGGTACGCTGTCACACTTGCTCAGTGTCGTTGCAAACTCAGGCTGCAATATTGTTACCCTTCACCAGACGATTCCGTTGCAAAGCAGGGCAAATGTAACACTCTCATTAAACACTTCAAACATCACGATGGAAATAGATGAGTTACTTGAGGAACTTAGGAAGCTCGAATTTGTAGAGAAGGTAGAAGTGCTGGGAACAGGTGTGTAGGAAAAACTACACCTGCTCTCAGCTCTCTTTTTATAAAAATAAGGAGTGGGGAACCAGTGAAAGTTGGATACTTAGGACCAAAAGCTACATTCACAGAATTAGCTGTAAAAAAGGTATTTCAAGGATATGAACATGAGCCCTATCAAACAATTCCTGCAAGCATGGATGCCATAGTGGATAAAGAAGTTGAATTGGCTGTTGTTCCAATTGAAAATGCGCTAGAAGGATCTGTGAACATTACACTCGATTATTTAACACAGGAAGTCCAAATACCAATAATTGGTGAAATAACCTTGCCAATCAAGCAGCATTTGATGGTACATCCTGATAATCAGGAAAATTGGCAGAATGTCAGTAAGGTGTATAGCCACTCCCATGCGATTGCCCAATGCCATAAATTTCTACATAACCATTTAAAAGGTGTCCCATTTCAAAGCGTCTCATCAACAGCGGCTGCGGCATTAATGGTAATGGAACACCCTGATTTGAAAATTGCTGCAATTGCCAATGAACTAGCTGCACAGGAATACGGGTTATCGATTGTCAAAAGAAATGTACATGATTTTGATTATAACCATACGCGGTTTGTTGTTCTTTCCAAGAAAGAACTTGATTTTCAGGCGATTAGCAGATCAACCCATTATAAAACAACGCTGATGGTTACACTCCCATCGGACCAGGCTGGGGCTCTTCATCAGGTGTTATCCGCCTTTGCTTGGAGAAAATTGAACTTATCAAAGATTGAATCAAGACCGATGAAAACCGGAATTGGCAATTACTTTTTCATTATTGACCTCGAAATGAAAGTGGATGAAGTTTTGATTCCCGGAGCAATAGCAGAAATAGAAGCATTAGGCTGCGGTGTTACATTACTAGGCAGTTATCCATCTGTTATGGTGAGTTTAGACTAATTAAAAAAGGGACCCGATTCGGGTCCTTTTTATGTGGGGTTATACTTAGGATTCAATTAAAAATCCTTCTTCCTTTAAAGCTTTTTCAGCTTCATCTAAGACTTGGATGCTTGATGCCGAGATCGTATGAAGGTGGATTCCCTCGGTTAGTTCCGATAATAAAGAGGCTCCGGTCTTTTGCATGTTTGCCATGAATTGTTTCACTTCTTGGCGATTAGAAACCATAATTGATGCCGTCAGATCTCCATAAACCTTGTGTTCAATTTTGACATCCTTCACAAAAACTCCATGGTCAACGAGCAAATTCAGCTCTTTTTCGGTGTCATTAGGTGAATGCCTGCAAGCAATCGTTCTCTCAAAGGAATAAGTGCTGGTGTTTTGCTTTAAATAAATATAACCTTGGCTCGTTGCAATAATGGGTTCATTCTTTGCTTTAAGGAGCGTGATATCACCGACAATCACCTGTCTGCTTACATTGGTTCGATTAGCCAATTCACTTCCTGTCACCGGGACAGGACTGTCTTTTAGCAGTTGTAAAATGAAAGACCTCCTTTCTTCTCCCAATATTTTTTTTTGCTCTACCATATAATTCCTCCTATTTTCTATTTCTGTTTCCCTATTTTAGCATAGATTAATTTTTTTATATAACCGCAGTTCCCTTGAAGGCGTGAACGATATTCACGATCCTCTCACCCAGTTCGACCACATCCTCCAAGCTTGTCGACTGACCGAAAGAAATACGGATAAATTCTTTTGCTTCATCAGAGGATAAACCTAGTGCCTGAGCCACTTTTGCCGGGGATTGCATACCTACCTGACAGGCACTCCCGGTTGAAATGGCAAATCCAAGCCGATTGCATTCAAGCATCATCCATTGACCCTGAATACCAGAAATCCGGAGCCCGATGATATTGGCGAGCTGCTGAGAGGCATCGGCCGCTTGATATATTTTCACCTTTTCTTTAATCGGCTCAAGTGTTTCAATAAAAGCTTTCCGCAGTAATCCATACCTATTTATATCCTCTGGCAATTTTCCGATTATTTTCTGTGCAGCCACTGTCATCGCAGCAATGGCCGGAACATTAACCGTTCCTGGACGAAATCCGCGTTCATGAGAACTTCCTGGAAAGAAAGGCTCCCATTGGAGTTGAGGATCGACATATACTCCGCCAATGCCTTTTGGTCCATAGATTTTATGACCTGAAAAAGTAAAACTGCTGACAAGTGGAGCTAGTCTTTTTACATCTATTTTTCCAAAAGACTGAACAAAATCACTGTGGAAATGGATTTCGTTGTCCTTGCAAATCAATGCGATTTTATCGATTGGCTGGATGGTGCCAATTTCAGAATTCACATGCTGCAGTGTGAGCAAAATGGTTTCTCGCTTAATTGAATGGATCAGCTGTTCTAGATCAATCAGGCCATTATCATTAAGTGGAAGCAGGGTGATTTCATATCCAGCTTCCTTTAATCTCGATAGGACTCCGTGGATGGATGAATGCTCCGCCATGCCTGCGATTATATGCTTACCCTCTTTTTTGGTGGAGGACAATAAAGCCTCAATGGCTAAAAAATTTCCCTCTGTCCCGCCACTTGTAAAGAAAAGCCCATTTTTATTAATTCCCATTAGACTGGCCAATTCTTCGCGGCAATTTTCCAGTAAGGTAGCTGATTGTCCACCTATATCGTGGAGACTGCTGGAGTTACCAAAGTATTCTGTTGCCACTTTTAAATACACCTCAGCTGCTTCAGGGTCTAGTGGAGTGGTCGCTGCATAATCAAAATATTTCATGATTCTTCTCCTATTCAATTTTTTTTAGGACGGGCGTTTCTACTTTTCTATAAAAATACTTGTTTTTAGTTTAATTCTATGTAAATATATATGTCAAGACACCTGTTATGTCAGGAGGGTCAACATGGCAAATGATGATGTATTAATAATTGGAAGTGGAATAGCCGCCTTACAGCTGGCTGTTAAGTTATCTAGCAATTTAAATGTGAGGATACTCACAAAGGAAAAATTAAGATCAGCAAATTCTTATCTAGCTCAAGGCGGGATCGCAGCTGCATTGGGGGAGAACGACCACCCCTCTAAACATGTAGTCGATACACTTGAAGCGGGAAGATTTCATAACAATCAAGAGGTGGTTCAGGAAATTATTAATGCGGCACCCGAACTTATCAAGAACATGGCACGTCAAGGCGAGATCTTTGATAAAAATCAACATGGCGAATTGTTTCTTGGGATGGAAGGTGCACACAGTGAGAAAAGAATTGTTCATGGCGGCGGTGATGCTACAGGTAAGAACGTAATGGAGTATCTGATCACTGAGCTCAAGCAAAAGCGAAATATCACTGTCGAAGAGAATGTCTTCGCTTATGAATTACTCCTTAATAGCGAACAGAACATTTGTATTGGTGTTAAAGCGAAAACAGCCGCTGGGTCCATCCAGAGATTTTATGGACATCATGTAATCATCGCAACGGGGGGCTGTGGTCAGCTATATACTTACACTTCTAACTACAAAACCGTCTCGGGTGATGGGATTGCAATGGCTTATTTAGCCGGCGCGGACATCGTTGATATGGAATTTAATCAATTTCATCCCACGCTCTTATATATAAACGGAGAAACAAACGGCTTAATTTCTGAAGCAGTAAGGGGAGAAGGTGCCATTCTCGTTACAGAAGATGGGACCCGAATCATGGAGGGTGTTCACCCATTAAAAGATCTCGGACCGAGGCATGTCGTCTCCCAACGAATCTATGAATACTTGAAAAAAGGAAAACAGATCTATTTAGATATTAGCAACATTGAAGATTTTAGGGGGCGATTTCCTTCGATTACAGCCCTTTGTGAGGCCAACGGGATCCGGATAGCAGATGGGAAAATCCCTGTAGCTCCAGGCAGTCACTTTTTAATGGGCGGAATTAAAACCGATTTAATTGGACGATCTTCCCTAAATGGACTGTATGCGATCGGCGAAGCATCCTGTACAGGTTTACATGGTGCCAACCGTCTAGCAAGTAATTCCTTGTTAGAGGGATTATTCCAAGGGGAACAGTTATCGAAGTGGATAAATGAAGGATGGAAACGTCCCCAAATACAACCAAAACTTCATGATTGTCATCCTAAAGGAGAGAAAGCAGTTCATTTACCGCATGTCCAACAAATTAAGGATTCAATGATGGAACGGGTAGGAATTGTTCGTAATGAAGGGAATTTGAAAAAACAGCAAGCTTGGTTACAGCAATTCAAGGCCGAAATGATCCATTTAGATACGCTTACAACTCAACAGCTAACAAAGATTTTTATGCTGGTCACTGCCAAGCTAATGACAGATGCAGCATTAAAACGGACAGAAAGCCGGGGCGGACACTTTCGAAGTGATTGCCCAAAAGAAGATGATCACCATTGGTTAAGGAAATCAATCATTCATAACTATAAACAAGGAAGGGAAAAGTCCAATGAACACATTGAAACTGCGCTCGCAACTTGAGAAGTTTTTTATTGAAGATATCGGGGAACAGGATATTACCACTGATTTAATCTTTGCAGATGAAACAACAGGAGAAATTGTTTTCCTTGCAAAAGACAAAGGGATTTTTTGTGGAGAGGAAATTATTAAGACAGGGTTCCAGTTGCTAAATAACGAGATTTCCACGCGTGTGTTTGTAAAGGATGGTCAAGCAATTAACTATGGTGACAAATTAGCCCTAGTTTCTGGGAAAATAGCTGATTTATTAAAAGGGGAAAGAGTGATCCTAAATCTAGTCCAACGTATGAGCGGGATTGCTACGCTCACACGAAAAACGGTCGAAACCCTTGATAGCGGCCATACGAAAATATGTGATACCCGGAAAACTACTCCAGGGCTTCGCATGCTTGAAAAGTATGCCGTTCGCTGTGGTGGCGGATTTAATCATCGCTTCGGTTTATATGATGGGGTCATGATCAAGGATAACCATATTTCATTTGCTGGTTCTATTTCGAAAGCAGTGGAAGCGGTTCGGAAAAAGGCTGGTCATATGGTGAAAGTGGAAGTCGAAGTGGAATCGGAAGATCAGGTGTTAGAAGCGGTAAATGCAGGGGCAGAT
>NZ_JBALSN010000275.1:14429-14776 GCF_036966985.1 Neobacillus drentensis
CAGATGTGATCATGTTTGATAACCGGACTCCTGATGAAATTAAAGAATTAATTCAATTGGTTCCAGCGACGATTATTACTGAGGCCTCCGGCGGAATCCAATTGGCTAATATTGCTGATTATCGCGACACGGGTGTCGATTATATTTCCCTTGGGTACTTAACTCATTCTTACAAAGCACTAGATATCAGTGTAAAAGTGCAATGGAATAAAGGAGATGAGTAACATGAATCTAATGGCCACGTTACAAAAAAATATGATTCCTGAAAAATACAAACAAATGTCGAGAGAAGAGCTCGAAAATCGGGTCATAGAGGTGAAAAAGGAGCTTGGTCCTCGTCTCTATAT
>NZ_JBALSN010000276.1:0-2428 GCF_036966985.1 Neobacillus drentensis
AAAAAATGAATGACCATTCTTATTCGCATTTTCTTCTCACTTAGATCATGAGGAGAATACAAAATAAACCCAATTAATGCACTTATAAATGAAAATGCCATAATGATATAAATCGATTTTAAATCAAAGGCCATAGGGGGATAATACATTTGTCGTAAAATAGTAATAATAATGATGATGGATGCGAAGATCATCAAGAAATCCTTCATGATCTTTTGTACAAATTCGGACAGCTTCATATTAATCCCCCCTTTCACAATCCGAGCATTTTTTTAAGGACGGGCACATACTGCCTTGAGACAACAGCACGTTCCCCGTTTTCAAGCACCGCTTCGAATCGGCCGCTTATGGACGGATAAATAGATGAAATTTTAGCTATGTTCAAAATTGTGGATTTGGATGCACGAAAACAGTTCTTTTCTTTGCATAATTCCTCTAACTCATAGAGCTTTTGTTTTACCTCAAATACATTGTCCTTGCAGTAACTAAAAACCTTTCCATCAACTGCCTCGAAATAATAGATATCACTAAGATTAATACGGTGAACTCGATCATTATTGTATCCTAGTACAATCAGATCTTCGGTTTTCAACTTGTTTACGATTTCGTGTATTTCATCATCTACCTCATGACACCTAATGAGAATTTCTTCTGCTAGTTCTTTATTTATTTCTTCTATTGAAATTTTCATTTGATCACCTATGAAAATTCAAATTATTTTAGGATCATCCTTCTGACTACATCATTAAAACACCTTTATTTACCATTCTCTTTTACATTTTATCAGATTACTGTGAAATCAACACTTCAAAATCAAATGAGGGGACCGAACTTTCTTCTAATTTAAACTAAGTGAACTGACGTTAATTTTTTACATTTTTTCATAATTATTTTTACAAATTTTCAATTATTTTTAAAAATAATTTCGTAAAAATAATACTAGAAATTTATTATTGGGCATTTTTAAGATAACTGGAAAATATTAAATTTACATTTTGTTCAATTGTTATTTAACATTTGTTCATGATATATGTTATATTAGTAAAGTAATTTTTGATTAATGAAAGCGCTCACGAAGAATTAGTCGTGTTAGAAAACTAGAGAAGAAAATGTCGTGAATAGCTTAAGGAGGGGAATGTTGTGAAAAATACTTTTCACAGCAATTTATATGAGTAATGTTGGTTTATTTCTTTCAGGTGCAGTTTTATTTCTAAACAGTTTTATGCTATTAGGAAAAGCAGACGCCAAGAGTGTTGGTATCTTTAATATTTTCGTAGGAAGCTTACAAGTGATTATCCCATTTTATTTAATCATCGTTTCGGGCCAAGACCATTGGGAGCTTTATAATTATGCATCTATTTTCTTATTTGGGTTAACTTATTTATATGTTGGATTCACCTCATGGAAGGGGCTTGAAGGAAGTGGACTTGGTTGGTTTAGTCTATGGGTTGCTATTATTGGGGTAGTATATACCTTAACATCGATTATTCACTTTCAAAATGTTGTCAATGCACTAACATGGGCCATGTGGGCATTCTTATGGTTTCTGTTCTTTTTATCAAGTGCACTTAATAAAAAAATTGACCATTATATTGGATTGGTTGCATTTGTTCAGTCATGGGTAACGTTGACCATACCAGCGCTCCTTTATTTTTTAGGGGTTTGGAATACACCAATTGTTGATCAAATCTGGACCTATGTATTAATTCTAGCTATCGTCTATTTTATTATCAGTTTTTTCAGAATGAAGCTTTCATATAAAAAAGAAAAAAGTAGTCAAGCAATTCAAGTAATTAATGCTTTGGAGGTAAAATAATATGTCAATTATAATTGGAATTGTTGGAATCCTTGTTCTAATAGGTATTGCATGGTTAATGTCAAACGATAAGAAAAACATCAACTATCGTGCCGTTGGGATCATGGCAGTCGTTCAGTTGTTAATCGCTTGGTTTATGCTCAATACTACAATCGGTCAAAAGGTACTGCACAAGGTGGTAGATGGCTTTAACAAAGTTCTTTCTTTCGGGAATGACGGGATCTCATTCGTATTCGGCAGCCTTGCAGGAAAGAATTTATTCTTTGTAAATGTCCTAATGATGATTGTATTCGTAACCGCTTTACTAGGTATTTTAACTTATTCAAGAATATTACCATTGGCTATTAAATACATTGGTGGTGCAGTAAGTAAAATAACAGGTCTTCCAAAGGTTGAATCATTTGTTGCGGTGAATTCTATGGTCTTTGGTGATACTTCCGCAATCCTTTCTGTTAAGTCATTCATTCCTAGTCTTTCTGGAAATCGCTTGTTTGTTGTTGTTACTTCTTCACTTGTTGCGGTAAGTTGTTCAATCCTAGGTGCTTACATGCAAATGATTCCTGCGGAGTACGTATTGGTTGCGTTACCAATTAACGTATTCTCTGGACTTAT
>NZ_JBALSN010000277.1:0-1292 GCF_036966985.1 Neobacillus drentensis
GAGTATGTAAAATAAATTCATCCACCTGATGAGTTTTTTGAAGTTTCCCTAAAACTTCCTTCACAAAATTAGGGGTTCCCGCAATAATATCTGCTCCTTGTTCGGTTATTTCATAAGGTTCACTTGCTTGCTTTCCAAACGCTTCTGCTTGCTCAAGTGATTGTAAAGTCACCGATCGTCCACTCTTAAGATGGACTTTGACTATTTTTCTTTTTCCTGCCAGTTCTTCTGCTTCTATTTGAGTTGGAGCAGCAATAACAGCCAATGAGATGATAAATTTTCCATTTGGAAAACTATCCCGATATACATTTGCTGCCTCTTCTAGTACCCTATCATCACTATTGATAAATTTAGCAAATACAAATGATATTCTTAAATTAGCAGCAAGCTGTGCACTTTTTGGACTTGCCCCAAGCAGGAAAATTCCAGGTTTTTTCTGAGGAATTGGTGTTGCTTGAATACCTGCAAGAGGATGATTGTTACCGACCGAATTTTCAACTAATTCCAATAAAAAAGAGAGACGTTCTGAAAAGTCCTTCCCATCATTGACGGTTCCATACTGTAGCGCCTTTGTTGATAATGGAAGACCACCTGGGGCTTTCCCAACCCCAAGATCTACTCTTCCATTACCAAGAGCTGATAAGACATGAAAGTTTTCTGCCACCTTATAAGGACTATAATGCTGAAGCATCACACCTCCTGAGCCAACTTGAATCGTGCTAGTTCGAGCCAATAAGTATGAAATTAATACCTCAGGCGAGGACCCTGCCAATTGATCAGTATAGTGATGCTCTGATACCCAAAAACGTGTATAACCCCATTCTTCTGCTTTTTGAGCCAGTAGAATGGTTTTCTGTAACGCATTTGAAGCAGTGGATCCAGGAAAAATGGGACTCTGATCTAAAATACTTAGCTTATAGCTCACTTAATTTTCCTCCATTTTTAATCCTACTTGACTTATCAGAAAAGTATGTTTTATTTTATTGATTTTTATCCTATCACTGAAGATATTGAACTGGCAATACTTTCTCTGATAGGAAAATATACGATATTGATTAAAATAATCTATCTAGAAAATCTCTAAATTAATTAATTTTTTTCATTTCTTCAGTTGTATTACATTTCTACTTTGTCGACCATCATTCAGAAATTCATTCAGCCTCTTTGTAAGACCTCCATGACCAAATTGCACAAATTTTTGTTTATCTTGCTCGCTCCTCTCACCTTTGACAAATTCTAAGAATGCCAAAAGCTGAATCCTACGGTAATGAATATCGACAACACCATACTCG
>NZ_JBALSN010000277.1:1309-3424 GCF_036966985.1 Neobacillus drentensis
CACCTCTATTGACCTGATACTGTTGATTGCACCAATTAAAAAACTGTAAATCTGGCAAATTTAGATATTTACTTGTTTTGAAGGAATTTTGTTTTTTTGTTTTTGAAAAGTGCCCCACAGAATTCATATTTTGTGTTTGCATATTTATCATCCTCCTTTTATATCCAACAATACACACTTGAATAGTCGGAATTAAAGCTTTGCTTTTCCCTGTTACACTGAGAAATGAATGCTTATTATTTTATTGAGATTAATCCTATCACCGAGAAGGTTGTAATGGCAATACATTAGCTGATAGAAAAATTTAATCTTTACATCAGAATATTTAATCAATCAACATAATA
Organism: Neobacillus drentensis; assembly: GCF_036966985.1. Taxonomy (GTDB): domain Bacteria; phylum Bacillota; class Bacilli; order Bacillales; family Cytobacillaceae; genus Neobacillus; species Neobacillus drentensis_E. The sequence continues at coordinate 1,654 of NZ_JBALSN010000277.1, forward strand.
CTTTTCTTATCAAATTCTTTAATGGATAAAAGAATATCATTCCAAAGCTTGGGGTACACAAAACCATTATTTAAGTGTGTCGCAAAAATATGCTGGTTTATTTGGAGAATATGAGAAACATCTATTTCAATCAGATCGCCTCGTTCAAGCTCTTCCTTAATGCATAGGTATGGTAAAAATCCTATGCCATTTTTGCTAAGAATAATAGATTTTGCTACTTCAAGATGGTCGACTAAAAATTCTATGCGAGGATTAACATTTGCCACTTCAAATAATTTATGGATCCGATTCCAGTTAAAAGCGCCGCATTCAAAAAATACCATGGGTTCAATGGCTAATTGCTGAACAGATACATTCTCTTGAAATTGAAATGAATGTCCAGGATAAACAACCAACCGGACAGAATTATTTAGAAGCTCATGTTTTTGAATTCCACGATGAGTAATATCCTTCATAAAGGCGATATCCACCTGCTTCTGAAGAAGTTTATCGAGCAATACTTCGTTTGGCGCTGAAAAAAATTTAAATCGCAATTGAGGGTTTGCTTTCTTCAAGAAAGGAAGGGCAAAAGGAATAAAGTATTGTGAAGTAATAGTATTAGCCCCAATAACAATTTCTTCAGGATTATCTTCCTTTTTCAATAGTTTCTTCCCTTGATGATAGGTAAATAAAATTTTCTCTGCGTATGGGATAAAAGCTTTTCCTTCCTCAGATAATCTCAAACTCCTTCCCTTACGTAAAAATAATTCGATTCCAAGATCACGTTCTAACGTTTTAATTCTCGCAGTAACGGTTGGCTGAGATAAATACAGAGCTTCAGCTGCTTTATGAATACTTTCCAAATGAACTACATACATAAAAGCTTCAAGATAATCAATATTCATTTTCCACCACAACTTTCCTGAATTAATATAAAGACGTATTTAACCATTGAAGTCAATAGACTCCGGGTTTGAGGGTACCTTTCAAGAAGCGTTTTTTCTACCTTAAGCAAATTCGCAGACTAATATAACATGATCAACATTTTTCTAATACAAAGGCTAACAAAAAAGGCTCCTGAACGTATAATACGTTCAGGAGCTTTTGGTCGACCAATGAGCTACTTTCCACTTTTTATCAATTTTCTAAAGTTTACTCCAATTAATCCAATAAGTAAAGTGTGAATTAAACGAAATCCAGACAATTGACGCTCTTCTTTTTTTAAAAACGAATGAACCAAGCTAACGCCATTTGTGCTAGACTTTGATAGCAAAACCTCAACACATAATAACCCCGTTCTAAGAAAGAACGGGGTAAAAATAAAGTTTTTTATTTTTGATTTTAAATACTTCGTTTCTTTTGTATTATTCCGATGGCAATTCGTTAAAATACGCTACATCCTCAATAGGAAGACGTGTAGTAGGATGTCCTGGTTTTGTTGCTTTCCCGATAGCAATGAGCATAACCGGCACAAACTGTTCGGAAATTCCGAAAGCTTCTACGAACTTCGCTTTATCGTACCCTCCCATCGGAACAGTGTCGTACCCTTTGGATCGAGCGACAAGCATGAGCTGCATCGAGATAAGGCCTCCATCCGTATATACGATTTGGCGAGCCACTTCAGGCGGCAAGTTTGAGTACATGCCAACTGTTCGTTCGATGAATGATGTAGCCGTATCAACCGGCATAAAGCCTGCTTCAACTGCCTGCCCATAAATTTTTTCGGCTTTCTTGTAGCTTTCCACATCACCAAGCACAGCAATAACGGCAGAGGCTTCGACTACTTGTTGTT
>NZ_JBALSN010000278.1:0-6209 GCF_036966985.1 Neobacillus drentensis
AACAAAATACCGATAGAAATTCCTAAACTCTTTAACATGTCATAGTCTATCCCCGCCATTGAAAAAGCCATGACAAATGAACCAAAAGACATTCTAAAATACCTTCTCTCTTTTTACGATATATTTTTTGCAGAATTACATTTTCATATAATAACTGCTTAAACAAAATTTTTAAATACAACTATAGTCTTAGATTAGAAGAAATTAAAAGGATGAAGACCGATGCCTCCATCCTTTTTGCCATATGATTAATTTTGTTTTAACGAATCGTTTTATTTTCAATCCTTTTTAAAATACCCATTGGAAGATACATAATGAAAAAAACAATCAATGCAGCAACCTCAAGATAAACATAATACATGATCCCAGTGCCGAAAAAGGTGAGGATCGTTTTTGCATCGGTCGGACTCGCTAAGTAAAAAAAGTTCGTGCCAAGCTGTAGATTTAAAAAAAAGATAGGAACGGCAATCATATTAACGGTTAGGAAACTAAATAAAATAGCTTTCATCGGAACTCTGTACCCTTCATAAAGGATAAAATAAAACGCAGCTAACGGAATGACTGAATGGTGAAGGAAATATTCGATATAGCGGAAATGAGGGAATGTATAGGGCATTTCAGGTGTAACCATTGCTAAAATGGGAGGTAATGTGCCAAAGAAATACAACAAATAAAACACGTATCTATTCTTTTTCAAGAATAAAAACATCGCCAAGAACGAACTTATGGAACAAAGTTGCAAAGGAAGGTTACTCACATCCCATTGCTTGGTGAGTATTAACCATAATTGCAAAGAAAACTCACATGTTGGCAAAAGGATGAACAGAGTCCATTTAATGAACTGTTGGTATTTCTTCTGTTGATTTCTGAAATACACTAACGCACCACATGCAGCAAAGAATAGTCCTAACGTAACAATGTGGACTGTAGAAAACATCTCAAATCTCTGCATTCCTGTAGCAGAAAACATGATGCCGTCACACCTCTCACTGTACATTGAAATGCTGTTTTATTAAATTGTATTCAAATACGTTATAAACGGACCGATTTTATTTACCTGCTTCAATTAGTTTAATTAAAGGAAAAATTAAACAGAAATTCAACTATTATCAAGCATATTTAATGCAATTTTCATACCGTAAAAGTATGATAAAATCGTTCACTAAAATGCGGAGGTTAGAAACTATGAATCCCAAATATGCGCACCTCTTCCAGCCAATTATCTTGCGGAGCGGAATTCAATTGGATAATCGTGTCGTCATGGCACCGATGACCAATTGGTCTGCAAATTCAGACGGTACGGTTTCAGATGAGGAAGTAGCATACTATCGCCGTCGTTCAAATGGAGTCGGAATGGTTGTCACAGCTTGTGCAAATGTCACTGCTAACGGAAAAGGATTTCATGGTGAATTTGGAAGCGATCGTGATGACTTGATTCCAAGTTTACGCCGACTTGCTTCAGTCATTAAAGAAAATGGTGCAAAAGCAGTCCTGCAAATTTTCCATGGCGGCAGGATGTGCCCGCCAGAGTTAGTTCCAAATGGAGATATTGTTAGTGCTAGTGCTGTTCCGGCAGAACAAGGGACAATATCTCATCCAGTTCCTCGCGCTTTAACTGAGACAGAAATTCAATCGATAATTCGTGATTTTGGCGAGTCCACCCGGAGAGCGATCCAAGCTGGATTTGATGGGGTTGAATTACATGGAGCCAATGGATATTTAATTCAGCAGTTCTTTTCACCACATTCCAATCGACGTGAAGATCAGTACGGCGGCAGTTTGGAAAAACGATTATCATTTCCAATTGCAGTTGTAGATGAATTGAAAAAGGTAGTAGCTGAACATGCGAAGCAACCATTCCTCGTTGGATATAGATTCTCTCCAGAGGAACCAGAAACACCTGGTATTACAATGGCAGATACACTTGCCTTAGTAGATGTTTTGGCAAGTAAAGGGCTTGATTACCTTCATGTTTCCTTACAGGAGTTCTGGTCAACTCCAAGACGCGGTGTTGAGGATTCCCGTTCTCGCCTTGAAATCATTCAGGAGAGAGTTGGAGAACGTGTTCCAGTAATTGGTGTAGGCTCAATTTACACAGCAGACGATGCTTTAAAAGCGATTCAAACTGGCGTTTCAATGATTGCAATCGGACGAGAGCTTATTATTGACCCAGATTGGGTTGATAAGGTTAGACAAGGAAAAGAGTCTGAAATTGTAACAAAACTAAAGAAAGACGCTCAATCTCGACTTGTTTTGCCAGATCCACTTTGGCAAAAGATTGTCAACAGACCTGGGTGGTTTCCAATTGAAGATTAAAAAAAGACAAAGAACTCCCAAATCGAAACCTAGTGTTTCCATTTGGGAGTTTCTTAATTGAACAACTAAAGCATTTCTGTTGAAATGTTCATTCAAATCTTTTCACATTGTTTTAATAATTTCTCCGTCTGTTCAAGTACTAAGAACAATTCTTCCCAAGAGTTTTGAGTAGTCAAGTTCTGGGAATGCGCCAAGTTGTTTCGTAAACCTTCTAATTGTTTAAAGTACGATTTCCCTTTGCTCTTTGATTCAATCCCCAAAAGTTCCCGTAATGGACTCTCATTCAGGACGATGTCTCGTTTATCGCAAATCTGTAAACAATCACATAATTGAATGGCTTCATTCCGTGACTTTCTAAGAGAAAATAATTCCTCAGCTATTTGAATTCGATGGTGACTTAAATGTTTTTTCCAGGTATCCTCAGGGAAAAAATTATTAATAATCCGATAAAGGTGCATCTCTAACAAAGAAATCAACCCAAATAATAACATTCGAATCGGAGGTTTCTGGAGATCCGCCAGCGTTACCACTTTTGTAACGCTATTCCCTTCTAGTATAAATACTCTATCTTTCTCTTTTAAGAAAAATAACGTATCGATCAGTGGTGTTGATTCCGAGACGAGTTCCGTCGGACTAAAACTTCGATAATACTCCTGACAGATTCCTTCCTTTAATTCATTTCTTATAACATACCCGATGACCACTCCATGATCTTCTACACCCATAACATCATAGTCTTTAGTATCCATCAGGTTTTTAATATGTAGAGCATCATCATTAAGATGACAAGTATCCATAGTTTCTGAAATACTGTTCACCGTAATGTTTTGCTCGTACAAAGACCGAAGATTTTTATACGAACTTACTTTATCACTGTGTTTTTTTGAAAGTAATGTCAAATAATTCTCCTCCCAGTAAGCTTTTCTTGATGACCTTTAACTTTAGATTTAAGAAAAAATACACCAATATTGGTGTATTTTCCGCTTAATTTAATCCAAATTCCTTTATTTTGTTATACAATGTCCCTCTTGAAATCCCTAACAGGTTAGCCGCTGCACTTTTATTTCCATACGTTTTTCTTAATGCTTCCTCAATCTCTAAGACTTCAGGATTTAATATCACATCTTCCGGTTGAACGATATCCCCTTTTTGGCTGGTATTTTGTTTCGCAATCAGCTTACTTTTCAAATTTTCGGGTAAAAGTTCATCGGTAATAACGGATTGGTCAGAAAGGAGAACCAAGCGTTCGATTGTGTTTCTAAGCTCACGGATGTTTCCTGGCCAGTCATAGTTCACCAACTGGTTCATGGTTTCAGAAGAGATCTCTGGTACAGGCTTTTTATATTTAGAACTGAATTCTTGAATAAAATTCTTTGCATTTGCAATGATATCCTCTTTTCTGCTTCTTAATGGCGGGATATCGATGGTAATGACGGATAAATGAAAATAAAGCTGCTCGCTAAAATTTCCTTGTTTCACGAGAATCTCAATCGATTCTGAGGTGGAAGTAATAATTCGTGTTGGCGAGGTAATTTTCTCTACCCCACCCACACGGTAAAAACTATGATCGACCATATAATTTAATAGTTTCCCTTGAATCGGAAGCGGCATCTTATCAATATCTTCTATGAATAATGTCCCTTCTACTGCTTGCTCAATCCGTCCGATTTGTAAGGTTTGCGGTTCCGCGGTATAAGTTTCCTTTTGAAAACCGAAAAGTTCAATTTCTAACAAGGCAGGAGGGATGACCGAACAGTTTAGGGTGATAAAAGGACCCTCGGCTTTAGTGCCTCCATAATGAATCGCTTGTGCCAGCATCTCCTTTCCAGATCCAGATTCACCGGTTAAATGGATGGGGATATCAGCATGAGCAACCTTTTGCGCAATCTTCAAGGATTCCTGAAATTTAGAATTCCTGCTTACCATAGTTGAAAAGGGATTCGACTTTTGAACAAGTAAGGATGAGTTTGAATCCAATTCTTCGTTAAGCCGGATAATATTCGTGATATTTTGTTCAGTCGCGACGCCGCCAATGATTTTATTTTCGATCATAATTGGTGAAGCATTTATGAGAACGTGAGTATCCCGATCAGGTCGATGATATTGCCCTCTAACTGGTCGTCCTTCATTTAAAATGCGGTGGAGGATAATCGATTCATCACGAAAGTGTTCCCCTATTTTTTTTCCGAGGATGTACTCTTTTTTAATCTTATAGGTTTCTTCTGCCGTTGTATTCCAATAGACGACATGTCCTGCTTGATCGACCGCTGTAACCGATTCATTAATCGTCTCTGCTAAGGTCTGAAAATAAGCAGAAATTTGGCGATTTTCTTCTTCTAGCATTTCCATCCGTTTTTCAACTGGAAGAACACCAATAATTCCCTTTTCGTTTTGAACAAGAACCGGTCTGCGCCAATCAACATCGGGATCAACTACATTGTCATTGGAAATCACGGTTGATTTCAGCCAATGGAGCTGTTCGAGCCACTCAATAATGGGGATGGAGTCGTCGCCTAAGGCCATCAGGCTGTTTTCATAATTCGAAATAATAAAGTATGTTCCACCTGATACAATAACAAAATGGTACTCGTTCAGTTTCTTTTTTATTTCTAGTAATGGTATATGTTGATTTACAATTGTAAAGGAGTCATCCAGTATCAATTGAGCACTTTTGAACATACTAAAATCCTTTCATGCCTTTTTTTTCACTGTAACATAAATTGAACGTCTATTCTAGCAAACCAGCCCTTTTAAGTGCGATATAACCTTAGGGCTAATGAACATGAATAAAAAAAGCTGAACCCGCCTGTTCATTCGGGTCTCAGCTTTTTCATAATCATATACTTTAAAACCAATGCCCATCTTTTAGGTCAAAAAGGGTCAGGCCGAGTGTTTGTATTGGTCAAATTCTCTTTGTAATTGCTCACTTGGTTCCGGAGTCATCAAACTGACAATCCAGATGGCAGCCAAGCCTACAATAAATCCTGGGATGATTTCGTATAAACTATTTTTTAAGACTGGGATACTCGCCCAAATGATAACCGTTACGGCACCGCCAATCATTCCGGCAAGAGCCCCCCATCTGTTCATCCGTTTCCAGTAGAGACTCAGCAGGATGACAGGGCCAAAAGCGGCTCCAAATCCAGCCCAAGCGTATCCGACAAGAGATAAAATGGTTCCATTTTTATCAAAGGCAATGACAACAGCAATGATCGAAACGACTAGCACTGATAGTCTGCTGATCAACATGAGTTCTTTATCTGTAGCTGAACGGCGGAAGAACGTCTTATACACATCTTCAGTCAGCGAGCTTGCGGTTACAAGAAGCTGGGAAGAAATCGTGCTCATGACGGCTGCTAATAATGCGGCCAGTAAAAATCCAGTAATTAATGGATGAAATAAAATTCTACTAAGTTCAATAAAGACGGTTTCAGGATCTGCTAGTGTGAGTCCTTGTTTAGAATAAAAGGCCAAACCGATAAAACCAGTAAACATCGCACCGCCGACAGAAAAAATCATCCATCCCATACCAATCTGTCTTGCTTTCTTAATTTCTTTCACGGACGAAATCGCCATAAAGCGGACAATGATATGCGGCTGGCCAAAGTAACCCAAGCCCCATGCCATCAAGGAAACAATTCCTAACACGGTAGTACCTTTAAATATATCGAATAACTTCGGATCGATGCCCTTTATTTCCTGGAATGCTGGACCAATTCCGCCTACTTCCATGATGGTCACAACTGGGACTAAAATAAGAGCGGTTACCATAATTAAACCTTGTACAAAATCGGTCCAGCTCACCGCCAAAAATCCGCCAAATAAAGTATAAGCAATTACGACAGCAGCGATAATCCAAAGTCCTGCCTGGTAATGCAAATTAAAGGTTGATT
>NZ_JBALSN010000279.1:0-11365 GCF_036966985.1 Neobacillus drentensis
AAATATAGTAATACGGGGATGATGACCAGCTTTTTCGGAACGGCTCCAGGTGGATTATCCGCCATGCCTGGGATTGCAGAAGAGGCAGGGGCGAATACGGCTGTCGTCAGCATTATTCAAACCATGCGTGTATTTTTAGTGATCCTAATGATTCCGTTGATTGCTTCTTTATCAGCTTCGGCCAGTGGAAACTCAGCGAATCATGTCCCCATTCCTGTACTGACTGAACCGGAATTTAAAATCGGGATGTTACTTTGGACTTTTGCACTTATTGGATTTGCCTATGCAGGCTATCGGTTGATCAAATATTTACGGTTTCCTGCTCCATGGCTGATTGGAAGCATGGTGGGTGTTGCGATTGCTCAATCTCTTGGTTCGTTCTTTATAGGCAGTGACATCATTTCATGGTGGCCACATGAAGTAATCATTTTATCGCAGATTATGATTGCAGCCAGTATTGGCTCCCGTTTTCAGAAAAGCATGTTTATCGGTTTAAAGCGGACGATTATGGTGTCCTTCTTTAGTACAGTTGGTCTCATTTTTTCGATGGTTATTTGTGCTATTTTAGTGGCTAAGATAACGAAGATCTCACTTATAACCTCTATCCTTGCATTCGCACCGGGCGGAATTGCTGAAATGACGACAACTTCTGTTGTCCTCCATGGAGACTCGACCTTTGTCGTAGCGGTACAGGTTCTTCGAATCCTCATTATTTGTGTGATCTTGCCGCAGTTTTTTCGATTGTTAAATTATCTTGAGCAGAAAAAACATTTTTTGTCTAAAACATCCGTTTAGGTCCAGTGGGTCAGTCCCCCTCCACATTAAAGCATTAATTTATTGGGGGACTGACCCTAATATTACTGGAACCTCCAATAACCATTCAACATTTCAAAAAAGTGACTTTGATTCGTGTCAGTAAGGTTTACTAAAAAAGGGGTCTCCCCTTTTTCTTTTAATGTCTTAGCAGCTGGGCCGTCTCCTATTGGTGTACAAAATAATAAATTAGTTCTGTTCAATTCTAGGACTCTACAACGTGCATTGATTTCAGTATCAATATACTCCTCACCTAGTTTAGGGCTAAACAATTTGCTCCAAATTTCTATAGTTTTATCCAAGTTATTTACGACAAAACCAACACTTTCCAATTTTGGTTGGCCAAATATGTGGGACCCTATGAGTCTTTGTTCCTCTAAATCCGAATACCTTTCTTCATCTGATTTCTCCCATTGAATAAAAAATGGTAAAGAAACCTTGTTTTCCGCGTATTCAGGGAATAACAATGACCACCTGATTACTTGACCATCAGCACGAACTCTCTCTCCAGTTAGCGGCCCATATACTGTAAGTCCTTCTTCTTTAAGTTTTATTGCTAGTTCTTCAATTTGATTTGTTCGGATCGCTACTTTCGCAGGACCTTCCCGACTTTCTGTTGCTAGCTGTTGAACGATTTGCGTAATCAATCGATTTTCATCATGTTTTTCAGCTATTGATAAATTTTCAATTCCTAAAAATTCAATATAACTTAAGCCAAAATAGGTTAGGGTATTATATGTTCCCCAAGATTCATGACGGCCACCCTTTACAACATGAAGTCCTCTTTGTTTTAACGGTGAAATTGCTTCCTCTGGTTTCTTAATGAACCAAACAAGGTGATCAAAGAAAAATTGCATTATAGTACTCCTTTCTAAGTATAAAATATCAATCAAAAATTGAGCCATTAAGGCTTGCTATTTAATTGATTGATCTCAAAAACTGCCTGTTCAGCTGACTGAAGTGCACCTTCAAGATGTCCGCTACATTGAGAATTCGTCTCTGTACCAGCAAAAATAATTTTCTTTTCCCATACATCTTCTACTGGTGGTGGACCCATCCACATTTTAACTTACCAAAAAGTTGCACTTTTTACTAAATTTATCTTTTAACAATTGCATACTTTGCTTCTAATACCTTAGATTCCTTTTTGATAACAAATAAGAGCTATGCTTCTTTACAAAGCTTAGCTCTTTTAAAGTAATGATAATTTTATATTAAATTACTTAAACATTCCTTTTATTGACTTCAATTTTTCTAACCCAACCTCTTTTTTCTTCAACATAAAAACCTACTTTGCCTCCAAAAATCTAATTTAACAAATAACTTTTTTGTGTGAATACGTTTATCTTTCTGCTGTCTCCAACAAATCAAATGGTTATGAGTTGTATTCAAAGAAAATAAGACCATTCAGATATTACTTCATTGTAATGATTGTAGTGAAATCTTAAAACAACGAGTACAAGCATTGGAACATAAAGATGTAATAAATAAAAAACCAACTTTTCTTTGAAGGAGGTTTATATATGAGTATATTTGCGAATATCATCTGTAAATTTAAAGGTCACGTGTATGAAGAAATAAATCAGAGACCCGATGGATGGGGATATATCGCGACTTGGTATCGATGTAACAGATGTGGTGATGAAACAGTAGTCACGAAGCGAGAAGATGAAAAATAATGGCAGGGCCCACCTGCCCTCTTTTTAATTTCACGAATTATAAAAGTGGTTTTCTAATAGGTTTAAAAATATCTGATAAAAACAGTTGATGTTTGACAGGGATTAGGGGTCAGTCCCCCACACATTAAAGCATTAATTTATTGGGGGACTGACCCTAGATTCCGGAAACAGTTCTGATAACCTTTTTATTTTTCCATCGACATCTTTAAATACAATGTGCTCACGAGTGAATTTACGGGGACTATCAATGCTACAAGCCGCGGCTAAGGCAAACAAACCTTGTCGTACATTAATAATATAGTTCATGACTCGCCATTTCTTTTCCTCTGGTACAAGCGCTTCTTGATATTTTGGATTTGTTGTGGTTACACCCGCAGGGCATTTACCAGTATGGCATTGAAGAGCCATAATACAGCCGTTAGCAATCATAAATCCTCGCGCAGAGTTCACGGCATCAGCACCGATTGCAAGGGCGATAGCAATTTTATCGGCTGAAATTAACTTTCCTGAAGCAAAGATTTTCAGCTTGTCTCGCAGACCAAACTGGTTGGCCTTATCGACAACAGCAATTAAAGCTGGAAATAAAGGAAGCCCCATTGAATCTGCCATTGATTTGAAAGTAGCGCCTGTTCCGCCTTCTCCCCCATCAACCGTAATAAAGTCCGGGTAAATTCTAAGATTATTCATGGCCTCGAAAAACCCATCTAAACTGGAAGGATATCCCACGACGATTTTGATTCCGACAGGTTTTCCACCTTCATCTTGCAGCATTTTAATAAACTGCAAGGTTTCGATTGCATTATGCAAAATTGGAAAGCGATTTGGTGAATTAATGGTCTTCCCCACTGGAACCTTACGAATGTTTGCTACCTTAGTTGTTACCTTCGACCCTTCCAGATGTCCGCCACGGATTTTTGCCCCTTGGCCGAATTTAAGCTCAAATGCTTTTAAATTCGGTTCCTGGGCTTTTAACCTAAATTCATTAATAGAAAACTTCCCCTCATCATCGCGAAAACCAAATAAACCAGGGCCAATTTGAGCGACCACATCTGCACCACTTTCTAAATGCTCTGGTGCAACTCCGCCTTCTCCCGTGTTAATCCATGAACCACCTGCCAAATGGCTGCCATGACCTGTTGAAAGGATATAGTTTTCACCGACTGCTCCGTAAGATGTGGCAGAGGCACCAAATGGCCCCCGAAGTCTCCATGGAAATTTCCGATCCTCGCCAACGATTATTGTCTCTTCTTCATGGTAAAGCCAACGGGTTGTTTGGTCCTTTTCAACCTTTTCATGACGAGTAAACAATCCTTCATGATCAATTTTATATTTCATTGAGTGGACTTTTTCTTGATTGTCTACCCTTAATTCTTCATTTAATAGTGGAAACAAACCATTCGCAATATAATACCCAGGCTGATCAAAGTCACGTTTGGAACCAAAGCTTAAAAGGTCACTTCGATATTTGGCAGAAAAAACAATCCCTAAAAAATCTGTTCGTGAAAATGGTTTGCCACTATTGTCATCATCAAACCAATATTGCCTGAATTCCGGGCCAATCTTTTCTAATAAGTAGCGCATCCATCCCAAATAAGGATGTGCTCTAATAATTGAATGCTGTGGTTTCTTTGCTAAAATATTTAACCACAAAAGCAAGGAAATCGGTCCTACAATAAACACAATCAATAGAAATATAAAAATAGTCCATACCATCAAACTATCCCCCTTTTCTAACAAATGTTGTGTTAAGATCTGCCGGACTAATGCCGGGCGATTATTTTTTCATTACTTATATGTATACTTACGACTTTCCTTTATATTGCCTAATATTTATCTTAGATTGTATCTTCTGAAGTTAAGCTTTTTGCTTGGATTAACCAAATCAGCCATTCTATGGGTATTAAATAGTAATCCTCACATAATTGAATTAAGTAATTAATTCTATTATTAATAGAACTCATTCCTTTCCTTTTTCCACGCAAATCTATTTTATATCCACAGAATCCGCCAAACTCACCTTGCGGATGGTTTTATAATTTTAATATCCTATACTCATATTCTAATTTTGATAGTGGCAGCTTATAAAGCTGTTAATCTTCTTTGATATATTCATTTAAAAATTTAGTTTACTGATAAGTTTTAGCCGCTTTTTTTTCATCGTTATTTCTGCAGGCATGAAATGTGGGGAAGTATTAGGGATTCGCTAGCTGATGTTATTTTAAGAACAAAGTCATCTATATGCGTCAATCGTTGCAACCAATCTAAAAGAACAGGAACCCCATTCAGCCAACTGAATTAGCTAAAGAATATCGTAAGATTATAAGTAGAACAATAATCTGCAATATATACGGTTTCACGATCTTAGACACACACATGAACTTTATAACTGTAGCAGCGTCACCTAAAGTCGTTTCCGATCGATTAGGACATTCGACAATTGGGACAACAATGGACAACATATACACACGTATTGCCTAACATGCAAAAAGAAGCTGCCCAGCAGTTTGAGCAGCTCATTAAGTAAATAATATGTGAGTTTGACTTCGTGTCCAATTATTTATTTTTTACGTATTGTTGGACAAAGAAACCTCTATTTTCAACTTCTAAAATAGTCTCTGAACCCTTGATATGATTGGTTTGGCGGGACTGAGTGTGAATCTAAACCACCTGACCTGGCACGCAGGTCTCAAGCAGTCTTGAAGTTTGCTGGCATTTTTTTTTCTAGTATCGCTGGGTACCCTGAAGTACTTATAAATCAAGGTTTCTTGCTACCTAGAGTTTTTTTATGATCTGTAATTTTAAAAATTTGGGCACCAAGCACGACACCACTCATGCACTTATTTCAGATGTTTTCAGAAATGATAGTTGCGCTCATTTGTATTATTTATTTTTTGTGAATAAACTTCTATTTGGATTGAGGGAACCAGCCATAATAAAAGCGCCACACACATAAAATACACCAGACATTCCTGCAATACTGGAAACGGCCCCTAACGACAGCGGAGCAATAATCTGTGTTAACTTATTAAACATTAGACGAAGACCAAGACCTTCTGCCACTCGACCTTGCGGCAATGAACTAATGGTCGAGAAAATAGAAAGCGGCTGCCCTATGCCTGAACAAAATCCAAGAACAAAGGCGAGAATACTTAGACCTATCACACTATCGACGAATGGATTTAAAATGTAAATAATTCCAGCTACAACGATTGATATTGTAATAATAACGTTTCGCTTCAAACGACGTACAACCCATGACAAGATGCTTCGAATTAAAATTCCTGCAGCTGCATTCAATGAGATAATGACACCAATTGCAAGAGTTGATACACCTTTTTCCGCTGCCAATAATGGAAAAAAAGCGATATATGCATCTTTCGCCAACAAAACAAGCGAGCTAACTAAGACCGCTTTGCGCAAATCTTGGATGCGTAGTAATTTAAAAGAATTCTCTTCTTTTTCCCCTTGATCGGCTGGTTCTAGTTTTTTCACCTGTAATTTTCTTAATAGAAAGGACGAAGGTACAGCTAATAAAATAACAAATCCCAAAATGAAGAAAGCATAAGTATTACTTAATAGATCTGAAAGTCCTCCACTAATCAGCGGGCCAACAAAGCTGCCCGCAGCAACCGCAATACTAAAAACAGAAATAAAGTATTCACGCAACTTACTTTTCGAAAATTGCCCGGCATACGCCTGTATCGACAGAACAAATATTAACTGAGCAAGACCGGAAAAAATTTGCGATATGTATATACCCGCTAGATTGTTGAATACCGCAAGAACGATCATTGAAAGACTACCAAACAGAATACCGAGAATTAGCGGGCTTCTTACCCCGATACGATCAATTATTTTCCCTGCTTTTATCGATAAGAACAAAGGTAAAAAAGAAAACAAGGCAACAATAATCCCAATTTCTGCATGGCTGGCACCTAAATCTCTCGCGTAAAGCGGAATAAGGGGGCGACTTCCCGCAATCGTAATCATAAACAAACATACACTAATAAACACAGCGTAACGATCATGCCTATTTTTCATCTCAATCTACTCCTTATCTCTTATTTACCATACAAGAAAAGGCTGACTTATACATAAGAGTAAGTTTACCTTAAATTTTTAAGCGACATATAATATATACATATAATGAAAAAAGGACAAACTCACTAAAAAGATGAAGTCTGTCCAAATCAGGTAGCTTAATAGATAATACAAGAGAAATCCATTTTTATGGGCAAGTTCATGGATGTATTAGAGTCTCTTTTTTTGAATTTGTTAAAGTTAATCAAATTTTATCCAACATCCTGAGTAATACTCAAAAGCTCAACCACGTCTATAAGTTTGATATAAAGATGTTCCTTTTGGCAAGGAGATATGAGCGCTCCCGGCTTATAGTGTATATAAATTAAATAGATAGCACTCCGAACAAAACTCCGACAATGGTCATGACCAGTGCTGTCCCTAACGCATACTTGGCTGAAAAGCGAATATGGTCACCTATATCAATACCAAGAAGCCCTACTAGTACGTAAATAGAACCTTGAAGGGGGCTCAACAAGTGAAACGGCTGTCCCAATAGAGAAGCCTGCCCTATTTCAATTGGTTGAATTCCAAAGTGTGCAGCAGTTTCCGCCATGATTGGTATAATCCCGAAATAAAAGGGAGCATTCGCCATAAAAAAAGTAAATGGCATACTTATTAATGCGACAATAGCGGTTAATCGAGGTCCAAGTGCATCTGGAATTACTGCAATTAGAACATCAGCGATAGCTTTAACGATTCCAGTGCCCTCTATAATACCGGAAAATACACCAGCTGCAAATATCATAGAGACAACAGTTAATATGTTCCCTGCATGTGCGTGCAACCGGTCCTTTTGGTCCTGCAAGTTGGGATAATTAACAATCATAACAATCGCAAATCCAAGCATGAATAATGCCGGTATCGGTAAGAAGCCTGCAATTAAAGCTGCCATTACTAAGATTGTTAAAACTAGATTAAACCAAAATATTTTTGGACGCTTTATAGATGAACCCATTCCTATGTCAAGAGTAGCAGCGACCTCATTGTTAAAATCTACATCAATATTGGTAACTCCTAACCGCTTACGTTCCCTACGTCCAAGAAAATAGGCAACAGCCAGAACCCATACCCCACCTGCAATCATAGAAGGAAGGATTGGAATAAGCATTTCTATTATATCTACATTTACTGCTGTAGCAGCTTGAACAGCCGGTCCTCCCCAAGGTGTTAGATTCATAACCCCCATCGCCAATGCGGGAATACAAGCTAAAATAAGTTTATTCATACCTAGACGGTTATACAATGGAAGAAATGCTGTTACTACAATAAGATACGTAATTGTCCCGTCACCATCTAGAGCAACTATCAATGATAAAACTGCCGTTCCAAGTACAATTTTTAAAGGGTCACCACCCACCATTTTCAAAATTTTCAATACTAGTGGATCAAAGAATCCTGTATCTATCAACACACCAAAATAAAGAATGGCAAAAATAATCATAATAGCAGTTGGAGCAATTTTCTCGAGGCCCTCCAACATCATTGGTCCTAAATCGGTAAAACCGCCAATTAATGCAAAAACGACCGGAACTATGGTTAGTGCGTTGAAGGCTGACAAACGCTTACTCATGATTAAATACATAAAGACCACAATCATTGCAAATCCCATAAATGCTAGCATTATATACTTCCTCCATATTTCGTTGAATTCCTTAGATTACATGTCAGTTTTCAGCAGATAATCCTTCTAAAAGTTAACATCAATAGTAAACATAAAGAAGCATTCAAGGCATAAAGTGCCCAATGACCTCACGCTCATTTGTAAAGGCTTTCAAATGTAACAGGCTGAAATCTTCTTACATATGCAAAACTAAAATACATGCCGGGCTTTTATTACTATAAAAATATTAAATTTAATAGACTTAATCAAAGGAATCATTAGCAAAAAGTTATAGAAAACAGAACGATTATGATTGTTACTTATACCTTATTCTAGATACATAATCAATCTAATACAATTCGTATTTTCCTTCCATTTATTTGAATAATTGTTTAGCCATAATATTTTCCGTCTCTATATTCTTTAACCCAACGGTTCACCATTTTGGGGCAAAGCTCATAGTGACGTGCAATATTTGCTGCATTACCTTTGTTAATAGCTTCTTTACAAACTTGTATTTTAAACTCTTTTATATATTTTATACGTATCATGATTTCAACTCCATAAATTGAACTACAACGTTTTTTTTAATCATGTTTTATTTATGAAAACAAATGTGCTAGACGTTCTTCAATCCTTTTAGGGGATTTAATTATAGAAAAGATTCCCCGTCATTTGCTTTACACTAAATTTAAAGGTTGTTGCGTTAATTTTCCAGAAGGATCAAAATGTAAAGAAACGTCGGGGACACGCCTCTAGTAGATTCCCAATGAATTTTAGATAATAGTCCTGTTTCTTGAACTTATTAACTGGGGTGAAAATGGATAAATCACGGAATTTCTTGTTTCGAATCACGTCCTGTATCCAATTTGCCATCTTCACAGCAGAAAAGCGTTAGAACTTTATAATGCTTTTCTGCTATGTTTTTTAGATATAATAGTAATATTTACATTCTTTAATTTAATAGTGTAATTTTTACTACATGCCTAAACACAAAATTCCTTTACTACTTAAGATTTATATACATCATCAATAATCTCACAATTTTTCTTCATTAGTGTTTCGTCTACCCAATCTCGGTTTGCAGATCCGTCTATGGCTGCCTGTAATTTTTTATGATCATTGGCGGATACAATCTGTGCATCTTTTAGAATTTGTTCGGCATCATTTTTAGGTATTATAATAACACCGTCAGAATCACCTAGGACAATATCCCCTGGACTAACATGAATACCCCCACAGGCAATCGGAACATTAATTTCTCCCGGACCCTCTTTATAAGGACCTCCTGGTGTCGTTCCCGTTGCATAGACTGGTATAGTCATTTTTGAAATCTCGTTAATATCACGAATCGGTCCGTCCAATACTAATCCGGCAATTTCTTTCGTGTGTTCCGCGTAGGAAACCATAATCTCTCCCATTAGAGCTTGTGTACGGTCACCCTCATTCGAAACAATAATAATATCACCTTCAGAAGCCATATTTAAAGCTTTGTGCAATAAAAGGTTATCTCCTGGACGCGCTTTTACTGTCAGAGCTATACCAACCATTATTCCATTGTTAGGATTGGACATTAGTTTAATTTCTGAACTTAATGCACTTAATCTTCCCATGCAATCTGCAACATTCGCCGCCGGAATTGTTTTAAAACCTTCTATTATATTTTGATCCGGTAACTCTCTCTTCAAAAATACCCTATTTCCAACACTCATTCTTTTACATTCCTCTCTTTATAAATTTTTAACCAACATTTGGTCTAATTGTTCTACCGCTTCAAGTTCATCGGGACCTTCAGCAGTAATAGTAATCCGTGCTCCTGGCTTTAGCCCTAGACTCATGATGCCCATAACACTTTTGGCATTTAGCTTTTTATTTCCCTGAAGAACAAATATATTTGATAAAAATTTGTTAGCTTCTTGTACAAAAAGTGCAGCTGGGCGAGATTGTAAACCTGTCTTTAATTTCACAATTACATTTTTCTGAATCATCATCTATCCCCCCTCATCTCTTAATTTAAGGGTTTTACAATTAAGACTAAGAGTGATAAATAGCTTTAGTATCAAATACATTTCAATTAAAGTTCTATCAAAATTACAAACTATTATTAAGATATCAAGTCTTGCTCCTTACAAGCTGTTATTACATCCAACCAGCTTTCGGGGGTCTTTCCTTGGAACTTTTCTTTTAAATTTATTTCTGCCAACAATTTAAGTTTATCTTTAGCTGCCCTACTCATCACGGAACTCAAATTTGAGGATTCTAGCATTTCTATCGACCCTTCTAATTCAATCGATCTTCTTAATGCATGAATAGAAGTTCCAGTTACCAAACGATTCATAGTTTCTTCAAATGTTTTTGCATTCATGGTTTCACTTATAGAGTTAATGACTAGTTCTTCCACATTAAACTCACTAGCAGCTTCTAACATTTCAAGCAAAAGAGCAGGTAAGCCTTTCATAAAGATGCTGCGAATTAGTTTCACGGCAGATGCATCTCCCGGATTTTCACTTACTTTCGTAATATTCATGCCATATGGAGACATAAAATCAATAAAAGCGTCCGTTCCCTCACCACTTGCTAAAATTGGTACTTTATGTTTATAAACTGGCAAAGGCCCCATCATCGCTGCATCAACGAAATATGCTCCTTTCTCCTTGATATTATCATTAATATTTCGCTTAACATTTGGGCTTGAAGCAGATACATCGATATACACATGTTTGTTTTTTAGATATGGTTTTAATGTCTCACTAACCTCGTATGCTTTATTTGCAGGCACAGCGACAACTAGGATATTGATTTCTTCCAAATTGAATAAACATTCTAACGAATTTTCCAGTTTAACTTGTGCTTGTTCTGCTCGTTCATGGACAAGTTTTCCGTACACAGGGTGATTCCAGAGCGAATCATATGCGGCTATTTTTTCCAACCCATGTACTTTTAGTCCAGCCGCCATTTCGAAAGCTGCTTCTCCAAACCCTATAAACCCTAATTTCATTCTGATATATCCTCCCTCTTTTACTACAAAAGCTTCTGATTTTGGTTTTCATTACTTTAATTCAGGATCCTCATTTTTAGGCGTTTCTTTTTGTATAACTAATAGCAAAATAGCAAATGGACATTTTACCTAATTCAGAGGAAAATCCTACATGCTTATAAACTTTTCCTAAAATAATATGCTATTTAATGT
>NZ_JBALSN010000280.1:0-21667 GCF_036966985.1 Neobacillus drentensis
AGGACGTTGCCAGGCGGTTTAAAAAACCATGTATAATTACTTGGTTTAGTAATATAATATTATGGTGCACTAATTTTTATTGTCGCGGGGTGGAGCAGTCTGGTAGCTCGTCGGGCTCATAACCCGAAGGTCGCAGGTTCAAATCCTGTCCCCGCAATTTGGTCCGGTAGTTCAGTTGGTTAGAATGCCTGCCTGTCACGCAGGAGGTCGCGGGTTCGAGTCCCGTCCGGACCGCCATTTATATTGTAAAATGAGTACGAAACAAGGTTTCGTCTTTTTTTTATGCCTTTTTTTGCTCAATTGTAAAAAATCAGGTAAACTACATATGAAATAGGTACCCTTAGGAGCTATCCTAAGGTTTTTTTGCAGATAAATAAGGTAAAATGAAGATATGTGCCACGATGTTAAAATAAAAAGGTGATTGAATGAAACAATTCGAACGAATTACAACGGATTCTGAGGAGACTTCCCTATTTGCCGAAAGATTGGCTGGACGCTTACAACCAGGGGATGTCATAGCACTGGAAGGTGATTTAGGTGCAGGAAAGACAACCTTCACCAAAGGGTTGGCTAAAGGCTTAGAAATTAAGAAAACCGTCAACAGCCCGACATTTACCATTATTAAAGAATATAAAGGAAAATTGCCATTATATCATATGGATGTCTATCGGGTTGCGGATGCCTTTGAAGACCTTGGATTTGATGAGTACTTTGAAGGGGACGGAGTGACGGTAGTTGAATGGGCCCATTTGATTGAAGAGCAGCTTCCCGAGGAAAGACTAACCATCTTCTTGTATCGTGAAGAAGGGGACCAAAGACGAATGGTTTTCAAACCACAAGGAAAAAGATATGAGCAATTATGTAAGGAGACATTTTCATGACCATATTAGCGATTGATACTTCTAATTATGCATTAGGAGTTGCGCTTTTAGAAGACAACCAAGTACTTGGTGAATACATCACCAATTTAAAAAAGAACCATTCAGTTCGAATTATGCCTGCTATTCAAACACTGATGAAAGATTGTGAGCGGGTTCCTGCTGATATAACGAAGATTGTGGTAGCCAAAGGACCAGGCTCCTACACAGGAGTTCGAATTGGGGTTACCATTGCTAAAACGTTAGCCTGGACCCTAAACATTCCACTTGTCGGTATTTCAAGCCTTGAAATCCTAGCATCAGGTGTCAGCCGTTATTTTGATGGCTATGTATCGCCTCTATTTGATGCCAGAAGGGGACAAGTGTATACGGGATTATACCAAAATCATGGCAGTGAATTCCTAACGGTTCAAGAGGATCGCTTGGTCATGTTAGCGGATTGGGCAGAGTCTCTAAAAGGGGCCGGTAAATCAATCTTATTTATCGGGAATGATTTATCATTCCATCAAGCAACAATCGCTGACCATTTGGGATCTCAGGCTGTTTTTGCAGCGATTACGGAACATAACCCTCGTCCATCTGAGCTTGCCCTTCTTGGCAAGGATAAACCTGGAGAGGACATACATTCTTTTGTTCCGAATTATATCCGTTTAGCTGAAGCAGAAGCGAAATGGTTAGAAGCGAAAGGAAAAATATGAAATGGATAGGAATAGAGAGTTATGGTAGATTCATTTGTTTTTCGTAACATGAGGGAAGAGGATATTGACCAAATCTTAGAAGTAGAGCATGCATCCTTTACAACTCCATGGAGTCGTGATGCTTTCTATAATGAATTACACAATAATCGATTCGCTGTTTATATTGTTTTAGAAGAAAATAATAAAATTCTTGGATACTGCGGGGCATGGATTGTCATTGACGAAGCCCATGTTACGAATGTAGCGATCTTGCCTGAATTTAGGGGCCGGAAACTGGGGGAAGCTATATTGCGAAAAATGATGTCAGTAGCCCGGGAGATGGGAGCAAAGAGCATGACACTTGAAGTGCGTGTGACCAATCATGTGGCACAATCTCTATATCGAAAGCTAGGCTTTCAAAATGGAGGAATCCGTAAAAATTATTATTCTGATAATCAGGAAGATGGTTTAGTGATGTGGGTAAATTTATGATAAAAGATCAATGGATTATGGGAATTGAAACAAGTTGTGATGAGACTGCTGTCGCAATCATTAAAAATGGCCGTGAAATCGTTGCGAATGTTGTGGCATCGCAGATTGAAAGTCATAAACGTTTTGGCGGTGTTGTCCCGGAGATTGCTTCCCGCCACCATGTTGAGCAAATTACCATTGTTACGGAGGAAGCATTAAAACAAGCAAATATTACGTTTGCTGAGATTGATGCAATTGCTGTCACAGAGGGACCTGGGCTAGTCGGTGCCCTGTTAATCGGGGTAAATGCTGCGAAGGCATTAGCTTTTGCTCAAAATAAACCATTAGTTCCCGTTCACCATATTGCCGGACATATTTATGCAAATCGTCTGGTAACCGAAATGAAATTCCCGCTCCTTGCTCTCGTCGTTTCAGGCGGGCACACAGAGCTGGTGTATATGAAGGAACATGGTCATTTTGAGGTGATTGGGGAAACAAGGGACGACGCTGCAGGGGAAGCCTACGACAAGGTAGCGCGTACATTGAATATGCCGTACCCTGGCGGACCTCATATTGACCGCTTGGCGCAGACTGGAAATCCGACGATTAACTTACCTCGGGCATGGCTGGAGGAAGGCTCCTATGATTTTAGTTTTAGCGGATTAAAGTCTGCAGTTATTAATACGGTCCATAATGCTGAGCAACGCGGAGAGGTGATTGCCCCTGAAGACTTGGCTGCAAGTTTTCAAGACAGCGTCATTGAAGTGTTAGTCACAAAAACAGAAAAGGCTGTCGCGGAATACGGTGTGGAGCAAGTTTTAATTGCTGGCGGGGTTGCCGCAAATAAAGGACTTAGACAGGCGTTAGAGAAGGTTTTTTCACAGAAACCTGGGATTGAATTAGTCATCCCACCATTATCGTTATGCACAGATAATGCTGCAATGATTGCTGCGGCGGGTAGTGTGATGTTTGAAAAGGGAATTCGAGCAAATTTGACGTTAAACGCCAATCCTGGACTTGATATTGAATTATATAATTAAAAACTCTTCTGGATAAGAAGAGTTTTTTTGTTGATAAGATTTTTTTTGAAATTGTGGGCATCATCATAAATGTGGATAAGTGGCCTTTATGCTGTGTATAATGTGGATAAGTTGAGGTTTTACTGTGGATATTGTGGAAAAGTGAAAAAGGCATTGAAAAGACTTTGTTTACAATGTGAATAAGCTTGTGGAAAAGTGAATAATTTTTTTAAAAAGTGCATTTATCGAATGTTGTCGATATATGTCTTATTAGAAAGAAAAAACCGAGCACTGCTCGGTTTTTACTCTGCCAGCTCCGCCCATGCTTCCATTAGTTGCTCGAGTTCCGCTTTGGCTTTTTCATTTTTTAAGTTGATTTCTAATACTTTTTCATGATTTTGAAAGATATCAGGATCACATAGTTGCTGTTCGAATTCCTGAATTTGTTCTTCCAGTTCTCCTATTCTTTGTTCCACTTCTTCTAATTTTCGTTTTCGCTGACGTTCTTGTTTCTTACTTTCCTTATCCTGTTGATAAGTATTTTTCTCAAATGCCTCCGATTGTGAAGAACCCATTTTAAAATCCGCTAGTGCTAGGGCAGCAAGTTCTTCCTGCTCCAATTTCTTCTCAACATAATAATCATAATCCCCTAAATACTCTGTACTGCCATGGCGGCTCAGTTCTAAGACCTTTGTGGCAATTCGGTTAATAAAATACCTGTCATGTGAGACAAAGAGAATCGTGCCAGGGTAATCGATTAATGCATTCTCAAGAACTTCCTTGCTATCTAAATCCAAATGGTTAGTAGGCTCATCCAAAATTAAAACATTGGCTTTTTCCAACATAAGCTTAGCTAAAGCAAGTCGAGCTTTTTCCCCGCCACTTAAAGTAGAGACAATTTTCAAGACATCATCACCGGAAAATAAGAAATTACCAAGAACTGTTCGAATCTCTTTTTCGTTTTTTAACGGGTAGTCATCCCAGAGCTCATTCAACACACGCTTGTTGGAAGTTAATTCCGCCTGTTCCTGATCGTAATATCCGATGGAAAGGTTTGTTCCATAGAGAATGGTTCCGTCTAGGGCAGGCAGCTTTTTAATAATGGTTTTTAATAAGGTTGATTTACCGATTCCATTTGGGCCCACTAAGGCAATGCTCTCTCCTTTATAGGCACGAAAAGAAATGGCCTCTGAAACCTTTTCCCCCTGATAACCGACAGCAAGGGAATCAACTGTTAACACGTCATTGCCGCTTTGTTTTTCAATTTCAAACGAAAAGGTTGCCGACTTTTCATCCCCTAAAGGGCGGTCCATCAGTTCCATCTTCTCTAACTTTTTGCGACGGCTTTGAGCACGTTTGGTCGTTGATGCACGTGCTAAATTCCGGTTGATAAAATCCTGAAGATCCGCCACCTCTTGCTGTTGTTTTTCAAAAAGCTTTAAATCACGATCATAATTGGCCGCTTTCTGATCAAGGTAGGAACTATAGTTGCCTGTGAAGCGTTGGATTTGCTTGCGGGAGACCTCATAGACCTGGGTAACCACTTTATCTAAAAAATAGCGGTCATGGGAGACAATTAAAATAGCCCCGTGATAACTTTGCAAATATTGCTCCAGCCAGGAAAGTGTATCAATATCGAGATGGTTGGTCGGCTCGTCCAATATTAAGATATCAGGCTTGGTTAATAGCAGCTTACCAAGAGCAAGCCGCGTTTTCTGCCCACCGCTTAAGCTGGATATCATTAAGGTCTTGTCTGGAAAATTTAACCCATGAAGGACCGAACGAAGCTCTGCCTCGTATTGATATCCACCCTGCTCCTTAAATTTCACTTGAAGATGGTCGTACTCTTTCAGGATTCTCTCGTATCTTCCATTGTCTTCAAATACATGGGGGTCGGCCATTTGTTCTTCAAGGGTTCGGAGTGACTTTTCCATTAACCGCAGCGGTTCAAAAACCGTCAGCATCTCGTCCCATATTGACAAAGTGGACTCTAAACCCGTATTTTGTGCTAAATAGCCAATCATTACTTCTTTTGGCTTGATGATTTCACCGCCATCATGCGACAAGTGACCAGCAATAATCTTCAATAATGTCGATTTTCCTGCACCATTGCGCCCAACTAGAGCCACACGGTCTCGAGTTTGTAATTCTAATTTAATATTCGATAAAATAAGGTCAGCACCATAATATTTTTGTAGTTGATTAACCTGTAACAAAATCATTCTTATTCACCTCTATACATAGGTTTAGTGTACCTTATTCCCCGTAGGTCGGCAATAAACTGCGATGCAGATTAGGTGGCTGAAAGTCTTAAAATCGACAAAAACCTTGATTTTCGCTCAAAGTTTCACAGACAGATAAGGAAAAATAGTGTATGATTTGAAGGGAGGATTTTTTATATGGCAGAATTTACGCATTTTAATGAAGAAGGCCGAGCAAAAATGGTCGATGTCAGTGATAAGCCAGAAACGGCACGGACGGCACTTGCTCATTCCAGTATTATTGTTAAGAAAGAAATTTACGATAGAATTACGAATAACGAGATAAAAAAAGGCGATGTCTTAGCAGTGGCTCAGGTAGCTGCGGTCATGGCAGCAAAGAAGACGTGGGATTTGATTCCGATGTGTCATCCGATTCCCTTAACAGGGGTTAATATTTCTTTTTCTTGGGAACAGGAATCTGAAGAGAATTATCGTTTAAATATTTCTGCAGCCGTTAAAACCAAGGGGAATACAGGAGTGGAAATGGAAGCGTTAACAGCTGCTTCAGCATGTGCTTTAACGGTTTATGATATGTGTAAAGCCGTTGATAAAGGTATGGTGATTGGACCTACATATCTTGTCGAAAAAACGGGTGGTAAAAATGGTGATTTTAAGAGAAATGAAAAAGTTAAATGATTTTTAACTAAATTATCCATGGGGTGTGGGAGATTATGAGTAATGAAACAATGAAAATACCACAGGCGACAGCCAAACGGCTGCCCCTTTATTACCGATTTCTTAAAAACCTGCATTCTTCCGGTAAGCAAAGGGTTTCATCAGCCGAACTAAGTGAAGCCGTAAAGGTAGACTCAGCCACGATTCGCCGCGATTTTTCTTATTTCGGGGCATTAGGAAAAAAAGGTTATGGATATAATGTCAATTATTTGATTTCCTTCTTTCGTAAAACCTTGGACCAGGATGAATTAACAAAGGTTGCCTTAATAGGGGTAGGGAATCTGGGCACCGCATTTTTAAACTATAATTTTTTAAAAAATAATAACACGAAAATAGAATGTGCCTTTGATGTCGATCCAGAAAAAATGGGAACGACAATTCGTGAAGTCCCGGTTTATCATATGGATGAATTAGAGAAGGTTTTATCTGAGGGAGATATTTCCGTTGCGATATTAACGGTTCCAGCCCCAGTTGCACAGATGATTACTGATCGACTGGTGAGTTCGAATGTAAAAGGGATATTAAACTTTACGCCAGCACGCTTAAATGTTCCTCCACAAATTAGGGTCCATCATATAGACTTAGCAGTGGAACTACAATCGCTTGTTTATTTTTTAAAGCATTATCCGACGGTGGAATTAGAGGAAGAAGAACAGTAATTAGTTAAGAGCTTTTCACAAATTTGTGGAAAGCTCTTTTGTGTGTTTAAAACGCGATTCAGATATGATTTTAAATTATTTAGTACAATAGTAGATGAACCTGTTATTTTCATTTTAAATCAGCCTGAAATTAGGACTATTAAATAATACATTTCCTAGAGGGACATCTAGGGTTTTGCTATCGGAGGGGATGAAGTTGGCGATCGTGCTGACTATGTTTGTACTTGGGGTTTTATTAGGATTTGTCGGAGCAGGAGGTTCTGGCTTTATTATTGCCATTTTAACAGTTGTTTTTGGAGTTCCCATCCATGTAGCGTTAGGGACATCTTTAGCCGCTATGATGTTTACTACCTTGTCAGGTGCCTATAGTCATTTTCGACAAGGAAATATCTCGATTAAAACGGGTCTAATTGTAGGAGGTTTTGGTTCAGTTGCATCCTATCTTGGTTCAAAGCTAACTGGTTTGATTCCGATCCATTCTTTGCATTGGTTAACAGCAGGGATGTTATTTCTATCAGCAGTGATCTTGGTCGTACGCTTATTTATTGTTCAAAAAATAAAGGCAAACTACAAAAAAGAGGCATCGAACAACCTTCTTCTCATTAAGAAAGCGGCATTAGTCGGATTGGTTACCGGATTGTTGTCTGGGACATTTGGGATTGGTGCTGCACCGTTCATTCAAATCGGATTGCTTTTAATTTTGGGACTTACACTTAAACAATCAGTAGGTACAACCATGCTAGTTATTCTGCCGATTGCTTTAGCAGGGGGAGTTGGCTATTATTTTCAGGGATACTTGAACTTTCCACTGTTATTTGAAGTGGTGGCAGGAACCATGATTGGCTCTTATGTTGGGGCCAAGTTTACAGACTTTGCACCTCAGCCTGTATTAAAAAGTGCGATGGTCCTGACCCCTATTTTAGCAGGAGCTATTTTACTCATAAGTTAAAGAAAACTAGAAAAGAAAAGCTCTAAAAGGTCTTTCGCGTTAATCAACGTGAAGGGCCTTTTTTTTAATTAGGACAACCTAATATTTACATATATACTTTACATGCGTAACAGTGTTATGTTACATTGTTTGTAGAAAGGGGTTTTCATTATGAGTGAGGAATTAATCTCAAAGAAAGACCTATTAGAATTAGCGGGTATATCCTATGGACAGTTATATAGATGGAAACGAAAGGACTTAATCCCGGAAGAATGGTTTGTGCGCAAGTCTACGTTTACAGGGCAAGAAACTTTTTTTCCTAAGGAAAAGATCTTAGAAAGAATCGAAAAAATTCAAACTATGAAGGAGAACTTATCCTTAGATGAGCTAGCGGATATGTTCTCTCCTAATGTAGCATATTTAAATTATAGCAAAGATGAATTAATAAAACGTAACATTGTTTCGACTGCCGTTATCGATTTTTACTTAGAACAGGAAAAGGGCAGTCTGGATTTTAATTTTACAAGAATGCTGGAAGTGTTTGTTTTAGAGAAATTGCTTCAATCGGGTGAAATAAACCTAGAGGAAGGAAAAATGGTCTTACAGGTGTTAAAGGAGCATAAAGCATTAATTAACCCCAAAAGCTGCGAGTTAGTGATTACTCGGAAGTTGGGGATGTCATCCTGTCTGTTACTCATAAATGCAGAAGAATTTCATTTTGAACACAGCACGAAGGTAGTCACTCAGCTCTCGCTGATGAAGTGCATGGAAGAGATTAAAGCGAAATTATTTTAAAGGAGAATGACGATGGATACGAAAAGCAGAGGAGACTTGGTGATTAATGGCTTCGGTGCATCCAACGGGGGGCAGTTCCGCGTTGTTACATTAAATGGCAGAGGGACGATTAACAGCGATTTAGAATGTATGGAACTTGATTGTAATGGTTCAGGTATCCTTAATGGCAATGTTATCTCTGAGAAAGTAAAGGTGAACGGAAATGGGAGGTTCAGAGGGAATCTCGAGGCCCAAAACCTATCAATTGATGGATCAGCACGGATCGACAAAAACCTAACAGTGGAAAAACTAAAGATCTCTGGTAAAGGAACGATAGGCGGCAAGGTCAAAAGTGAGGAAATAAAAATTGAGGGGACCTTTACGGTCGGGGAGGATTGTGAAGCGGAAATCTTTAAAGCAGAATCGCAGTTTACGATTGGCGGACTTCTAAATGCCGACCATATCGACATAAAGATGTTTGGAGAATGTAAAGCAAAAGAAATCGGCGGGCAAACGATTACGGTTAAGCAGAAAGGTTCATCCTTAGTCGGTAATTTGCTTAAATCCTTTTATAAACCACAGCTGGAAGCGGAATTAATCGAAGGGGACAAAATTGAACTCGAAAATACTACCGCCAAAATCGTCCGCGGAAACCAGGTATCGATTGGTCCAAATTGCCAGATTGGTCTAGTTGAATATACCGAGGAATTTTCGATGGATAAAAAGGCCGTTGTTGCTGAAAACAGAAAGATTTAATAGGAGGGAAAAGCGAGATGATGGAAAAGAACGGAAATCTCATTATCAATGGATCGGGAAGCTACCCTGGCGGCCGTTATGATAAAATCAGTATCCGCGGGGAAGGGACCATTATGACTGATGTGGAATGTTCGACTTTCAAAGTATATGGCACAAGTGAAGCTACCGAAAATGTTAAAACAGGATCAGTAAAAGTATTTGGTGAAGCTGAGGTCAAAAGGAATATGGAAGCCGAGGATACACTTGTGATGGGGACGATGATGGTCGGCGGCAATGCTCACTTGAAAAAAATCAAGATTTTAGGATTGCTGGAAGTCGGCGATGGACTTACTGGAGATGAGGCAAACATTAAAGGAAGTATTGCAGTGAATGGTGATGTGGAATATGAGACATTTGACTCGAGTGGCGGTTTTGAGATTAAAGGCTTACTGACAGCGGATACCATTAAGGTTGGTCTTCGTTTCGGGCAGAGCAGTGCCGAGGAAATCGGCGGCGGGAAAATAACGGTGAAAAAAAAGAGTAACACACTGCTGCCCTTTGGAAAAGAGATCGGGTCCCTTAGTGCGAAAGTTATTGAAGGGGATGACATTTATCTTGAAAATACAAAAGCAGATATTGTCCGCGGTAACAAGGTGAAAATTGGCCCCGGCTGTCAAATCAGAGTGGTGGAATACAGGGACGATTTCACGCATGATTCAAAGGCAACGGTAAAAATAACGACAAAGATATAAGGGAGAAATGTGATGGTGACGAAAGAAAGTAAATTAGGATTAGTGGTTGCGGGGCTATTGCTGGGGATTTTGATGGCCTCGATGGATAATACGATTGTTGTAACAGCGATGGGAACGATTGTTGGCGATCTTGGAGGACTAGAAAGCTTTGTCTGGGTTGTTTCTGCGTATATGGTCGCTGAGATGGCGGGGATGCCTATCTTTGGTAAGCTATCGGATATGTATGGGCGAAAGAGATTCTTTATTTTTGGGTTGATCCTGTTTATGGCAGGTTCGGCATTGTGTGGAACAGCTGAAACCATCACGCAATTAAGCATTTATCGGGCGATCCAGGGAATTGGCGGCGGAGCGCTGGTACCGATTGCCTTTACGATTATGTTTGACTTGTTTCCACCGGAGAAGCGTGGAAAAATGGGCGGTTTGTTTGGGGCTGTATTTGGCTTATCGAGTATTTTTGGGCCATTGCTTGGCGCGTATATAACAGACTATATCAGCTGGCATTGGATTTTCTATATTAACATGCCTCTAGGGATTCTTTCACTGATCTTTATTACTATCGCCTATAAGGAATCTCCAATTCACAAAAAACAAATTATTGATTGGTCGGGAGCTGTAACCTTGGTGGGAGCGGTTGTTTGTTTAATGTTTGCGCTTGAACTTGGGGGACAGAAATATGACTGGGATTCTACGGTGATTTTGAGCTTGTTTGGTGGATTTGGGCTTCTGTTTTTAATCTTTTTATTTGTGGAGACTAAAGCGAAGGATCCGATTATATCCTTTTCGATGTTTAGGAACCGCTTGTTTGCAGGCAGTACCATTGTTGGCTTATTTTATGGGGCAGCATTTATGGCAGCAACGGTTTACATCCCGATTTTTGTGCAAGGGGTGTATGGCGGAACGGCCACCAACTCTGGGTTGATATTATTGCCAATGATGCTCGGTTCGGTCGTTACTGCACAAACGGGCGGCTTCTTAACGACAAAGATGAGTTACCGAAACATCATGTTTATCTCCGGAGTGATTTTGATTGGCGGCTTATTGTTATTGAGCACGATTTCACCGGATACACAGAGAGCAGTATTGACGCTTTACATGATAATTATCGGTTTAGGGGTCGGCTTCTCCTTTTCTGTGTTAAGTATGGCAGCGATTCATCCGTTTGGAATGGAACAAAGGGGCTCTGCCACATCGACAAGTAATTTTATACGTTCCTTGGGAATGACGATTGGAATCACCATTTTTGGTACGATTCAACGAAGTGACCTCAAAGAAGGATTGGAAAATGCTTTTGCAGGAATGGGACCGATGCCAAAGGGACAGAGTTTCGGGGATTCGCGGGCCTTATTATCGGAGGAAGCAAGAAAACTAATTCCCTCACCAATTCTCGACAAAATCACAGAAGCGCTCTCAAATTCCATCGTCCACACATTCACATGGGCACTCGTCCCAGCAGGTTTAGCTTTCCTATTTATCTTTATCCTTGGGAAAGAGCGGATGGTCATTAACAAGGGGCAAGAGTCGAAATAAGTGTTTGAAAAAGTAACTGATTCAAATTAGGTGAAAAAAAGCCTTTTTTGAGTCAGTTTTTTCGTGGTTTGGGACTTACTCATGAGGATCAGTCCTGGATATTAGTAAAGAAAAAGCTCTTTTTGCCTGTTTTTTATGGGGTTTTCATGTTGCGATTTGTTCTATCAGCGAATTTACTTGTCCAATCAGCGAATATGAGGGTTTAATCGGCGAATTTGGACTTCCAATCAGCGAATTTCAGCTTCCAATCAGCGAATTGTAAAAAGGTGTCAGGCACCATGTGAAGAATTCACATGGTGCCTGACACCTTAATTTTTTTTCTGCTTCTTTTTCTTTAACTGATCTTTGTATTTGATGTGAAAGATGATCATTTTTAGTCCTGAGCCAAAGTCAAAGGTGGCTAATAATATAAGGAGGTAGCTGAAAAACCCCCAGCCGTTACTTTGAACATGATCAATGGCGAAATAGGTAAATAAACCGCCAAGTAGAAAGTATATCAATCCGGAAAACAGTGGTGAACGTCTCATAGAAATCCTCCGATAAAGTTTTGAACGGCCTCGGCTTGTCTTTGCAGTCGTTCGATATCGTCTTTATATATAGACTGAACCAAGACAACCATGGTATTCATCGCGACATGGGCAAATATTGGCACGAAAATAGATTTAGTCATGACATAAAGAAAAGCGAACGTAAAGCCCATCGCGGAATAAAGCAAAATGTGCTGGAATTCCATATGTGCTGCGGCAAATATGACCGAACTAATAAGTGCAGAGATAAAGAAGTTATAGCGATTATGAAGCGATCCGAAAATGATTTTACGAAAAACGATCTCCTCTAAGATGGGTCCAATGATACTCGTCACAATGATCGCCAAGGGAAAAGCCTCGATAATCTTCAGAATACCCTTTGTGTTTTCAGAACCCATTTCCACCCCTAATAGGTTCTCAATGATTGCCGCAACATACTGGGCAAAAAGGGCAAGGAAGATGCCTGCAATAGCCCATATCACTGAATGACCAATTGAACCTTCCTTCTTGCGAAAGCTGCGATCGTTCATTTCCTTCCGCAGCATTAAAAGAATGATTAATAAGGCAATTGTAAAACTAGCGAGGAGCCATGAAGGAACCGCAAGGCTTTGGTTAATCCCAAAATATTTAAATCCATACAAAAAGAGTGGTACACCGATTAGACTGGAAAACTGCATGGCGATGTAAACAATTATGATCATCCAATAATTCCGTTTCAAATATCTAGTCCCCTTTAGATTCCGTTTTATAAATTTTGACGAATAGTCATTAATAATCATCCATTTTCAAGGATGCCAAATCGCTCAAACCTTAATTTATACTATTCTTCATTTTACTCTTAAAACCAGGATTGTTTCAATTTAGAAATACTTTTATCAAAATAGGTATAGAATACTGTGTTTTTCGCATACTTTATAAGGTTGTCTGAAGGGAGCATTATACGATTTTGCTTCTCAATTTTTTTTGTAAAATTTTATGCTTCACACTTGCAAAAGATTTTGAGATTCATTATTATAATAATTGTGTTAGCACTCATTAAATGAGAGTGCTAATAAGTCAGAATTACATATATCTTTGAGGAGGTTGTTTGATTTGTTAAGACCATTAGGTGATCGTATTATCATTGAGCTTGTTGAATCAGAAGAAAAAACTGCAAGCGGGATCGTATTACCGGATTCAGCGAAAGAAAAGCCTCAAGAAGGAAAAGTTGTTGCCGTTGGTACTGGCCGCGTACTTGAAAGCGGAGAGCGTGTAGCACTTGAAGTTTCTGTAGGTGATCGTATTATCTTCTCAAAATACGGCGGTACAGAAGTTAAATATCAAGGTACTGAATACTTAATCCTGCGCGAATCAGATATTCTTGCAGTCGTTGGCGCTTAATTTAGAAAAAGTGCAGCGCCCTTTAATAACTAATAATAGGGCGTTTGAGCCTGACAAATAGATAAGTTTACAATAAACAGTTAAACAATATGAGGAGGTTTTTAAACAATGGCTAAAGAGATTATGTTTAGTGAAGATGCACGCCGCAAAATGCTTAGTGGTGTTGATGCTCTAGCAAATGCAGTAAAAGTTACTCTTGGACCTAAAGGACGCAACGTGGTTCTTGAGAAAAAATTCGGTTCACCACTAATCACAAATGACGGTGTAACAATTGCAAAAGAAATCGAATTAGAAGATGCATTCGAAAACATGGGTGCAAAACTTGTTGCTGAAGTAGCAAGCAAAACAAATGATGTTGCTGGTGACGGTACAACAACTGCAACTGTTCTAGCTCAAGCGATGATTCGCGAAGGCCTAAAGAACGTAACTGCTGGTGCGAACCCAATGGGTATCCGTAAAGGGATCGAAAAAGCTGTTGCAACTGCTGTTCAAGAATTAAAAGCAATTTCTAAACCAATCGAAAACAAAGAATCAATCGCACAAGTTGCTTCTATCTCTGCTGCTGACGAAGAAGTAGGCCAATTAATTGCTGAAGCAATGGAGCGCGTTGGCAACGACGGCGTTATCACAATTGAAGAATCTAAAGGTTTCACAACTGAATTAGATGTAGTAGAAGGTATGCAATTTGACCGTGGTTACACTTCTGCATACATGGTAACGAACACAGATAAAATGGAAGCTGTCTTAGAAAATCCATATATCTTAATCACTGATAAGAAGATTTCTAGCATTCAAGAAATCCTTCCAGTTCTTGAGCAAGTAGTTCAACAAGGCAAGCCACTATTATTAGTTGCTGAAGATGTTGAAGGTGAAGCACTTTCTACTTTAGTAGTTAACAAGCTTCGCGGAACATTCAATGCTGTTGCGGTTAAAGCTCCTGGCTTTGGTGATCGTCGTAAAGCAATGCTTGAAGATATCGCAGCATTAACTGGCGGGGAAGTTATCACTGAAGAGTTAGGCCGTGAACTTAAAACTACTCAAATCGGCTCTTTAGGTCGTGCAGCTAAAGTTGTTGTGACTAAAGAAAATACAACAATCGTTGAAGGTGCAGGAGATACTAATGAGATCGCTGCACGTGTGAACCAAATCCGTGTTCAATTAGAAGAAACTACTTCTGAATTTGACCGTGAAAAATTACAAGAGCGTTTAGCTAAATTAGCTGGCGGTGTGGCAGTAATCAAAGTTGGTGCTGCAACTGAGACTGAATTAAAAGAGCGCAAACTTCGTATCGAAGACGCATTAAACTCTACTCGCGCTGCAGTTGAAGAAGGTATCGTATCTGGTGGTGGTGTAGCCCTTCTTAACGTATACAGCAAAGTAGCTGAAATCCAAGCTGAAGGCGACGTAGCAACTGGTATCAACATCGTATTACGTGCGATGGAAGAGCCTGTCCGCACAATCGCTCACAACGCTGGCCTTGAAGGATCTGTTATCGTTGACCGCTTAAAGCGCGAAGAAATCGGCACTGGTTTCAACGCTGCAAACGGCGAATGGGTAAACATGATTCAAGCTGGTATCGTTGACCCAACTAAAGTAACTCGTTCTGCATTACAAAACGCTGCATCTGTAGCTGCTATGTTCTTAACAACTGAAGCAGTTGTTGCTGACAAACCAGAACCAGCTGGCTCAGGCATGGGTATGCCTGACATGGGCGGCATGGGTGGAATGGGCGGCATGATGTAATTAGGGTTTTAAAACCTTGTTATATCAACGTTTAAAATGATAATATGCTTTTCTTGTCCTCGGATTTGTCCTCGTTTTAATAAAAACACGGCAACCTATGACAAAAAAGCTAA
Source organism: Neobacillus drentensis (assembly GCF_036966985.1). Taxonomy (GTDB): domain Bacteria; phylum Bacillota; class Bacilli; order Bacillales; family Cytobacillaceae; genus Neobacillus; species Neobacillus drentensis_E. The sequence continues at coordinate 15,120 of NZ_JBALSN010000280.1, forward strand.
CTATTGGAGAAGGTCTTTCATCAGTTTGCTAAACTGTTGGGAGGCCTTTTAATCCATATTGGCGGTCATATGAGCATAGATATTCATTGTAGTATTAATATCTGTATGTCCAAGTCGCTGTTGTATTTCTTTAATTCCAACTCCAGCTTCAATCAATAATGAAGTGTGGGTATGTCTAAATGAGTGTGGAGTAATGTTCTTTTCTATTTCTGCCTTTTTCAGAAGTCTTTTAAGCCGGGTCTCAACAACTTTTCTTAATTGTGGATGCCCATCCTCTCGGGCAAAAATAAATCCGTTATCTTGGTAAACAAGTCTGTTTTTTAATTTAATCTCATTTTGTTTAAACCGATGCTTTTTTAACATGTTGATCAGCATTTCATCAATCTTGATTGTACGGACAGAGCCCTTTGTCTTTGGCGTTAAAAGCTGATATTTTTCAAAATGATTGTTAGGGTTATAAAGGGTTTTAGTAACTCGAATAGCACCTTGCTTTTCGTTAAAATCCCCCCATTTTAATGCCAGTAATTCACCTATTCGTAATCCGGTATAGGAAAGTACCGTGAAGACGAGATGATCCATTTCAAGCCCGTCTGAATAGGCTAATTTAAGAAAATGGGCAAGCTCTTCTTTTTCAAGAAAGACAATATTCTCTTCTGCTTTCTCCAGTTCTTCAACACTTTGCTGCTTTTTAGGCATTTTGAAATCCTCAGTAGGATTATTTTTTATTAGCCCTTGAGTTAATGCTTTCCGAAAAATCATTCTTCCACAAGCATGAATACCATCCATATAATTATGGCTGTATTTCTCGTTTAATTCCAGGATCCTTTCCTCATACATTTTCTTAGTAATACGGCTTATAGGATACGGACCCCAAACACTAATAAAATGCTTCATTTCCTTTTCCCTGGCTCTTACGCTGCTAATCTTTACGCCACTGTGACCATATGTTTTAAGCCAGTCCTGGGCGAATTGCTCAAAAGATATATCGGATTCTTTGATAAAGGTGCCATTTTGAATTTCTAATTCTACAAGGCGTGCTGCTGCCTTTGCTTCTCGTTGTGTTTTAAAGCCACCTTTAGATATCTCTTTTCGTTTTTTAGTGAGTGGGTCCAACCCTAAATAAATATGATAACTCCATGTTTTCCCTCGTTGTCTGAATTTTGCCATGTTAGCTTAGCTCCTTTATCATTTTTCAATATAAATTTCAAAAAGTTCATTTAGGGATCTATCAATTTCTTCCTTTTCTTTTAGAGCTAATTTTAAAAGTTCATATTTTTCCGATGGTGAAAGTCCACCTTTTTTAATTCCCATTCCAAAGCCGTTTTTCGCTTTAAGGATAGAATTAAAGATTTTCTGTAAATGATCTAGCTCTTTATTCTCTTGCTTTCCGATGGCGTGATCACACGTTAGAAAAAATAATATATCATGTATTTTTAAAATTTGTTCTCTTACACTAGGTTCAGCTTTACTAAGCATTTGATTAAAGTCTTCAGTGTAACGAATAACTTGGTATTCATCAAAGTTAACAATGTCATCCCCCCTTGTAAGGTAATCCATTGAAACCCCAAAATATTTGGCTATTTCTAAAACTAAGCCAAAATCAGGGCTTCGATCCCCACGTTCATAATTGCCTAGAGTTGTAAAAGGAATCCCCAATTCAGAAGCTAATTCCCTTAAAGTCATGTTTTTCCTTTTCCTTAGTTCCCTGATCCGTTCTCCAATCATAATACTTTCCTCCTATTGAGTAATTACACTTTAATATTACACAGTTCGAGTACAAAAATCAACTTTAATTACTCAAAACGGGTTGTTATTATTAATTTGTACCCGAATTGAGTAATTAATGGAGGTGTGATTATGGAGTGTACACTACAAGTTAAGCATGAACAGTACCTAAATATTGATGGAGCAAAAGTAAAAATTGCAAGGGTTGAAAAAGACTGGACAATATCAAAACTTGCAGAAAAGTCAGGCGTAACAAGAAAAACCATTGGAGAAATTGAAAGAGGAAATAAAAAAAGAATACGTCCTTCTACAATTCAACAAATTGCTATTACGCTAGATAAGCAAGTCGAATATTTTTGTACCAGAATTGAAAAAAGGATAGAAGGAGTGGGATTGGATGAACTTTAAAATGGATTTACCAAGGGGTGAGGTGGAAACATGCTTGAAATAAAGCTGGATGATGATGAGTTAAAGGCCCTTTATTTGGCTGAGGTACAAAAGCGATTAGACAAAATCGAACTTCAATCAATGCTAATGGATACAAAGCAATTGTGTAAAATGCTCTCGTTATCATGGCCCACAATAGAAAAACTATTCCTTAGTGATCCAAACTTTCCATCAATACGAATAGGGAAGAAGTGGGTATTCAACCGAAAACAGGTCCAGGACTACATTGACCGTTGGTCTAATGAAAAGAAGAAAAATGCTTAGGTTAACATTGGATTCAATAGTCAGGATCACGAGTTTGTAGTTAATTATTGGACTAATTTAAAGGTGATCCAACCTTAAAAAATATGAAATTAGTGGTGAAATCTTGAAACAATCACACTTTTTCAAAGTATATCAATGGTTATATAAAAATGAAGGATATGTGACCAAATTGACGGATTTAGAAAAGGTCCTACTTATGCTCATATCATCCGAAATGAATAGAAAGGAAACCGCAGGAAATTCCTCAGGGAAAGCGATAATAATGCGGTTTAGTCATTACTGGTTAGCTGCTGCATTATCCACCAATAGGGTTAAAGTATCAAAACCTTTAAATAACCTGGCAGCATACGGGATTTTTGATTACACAAGCGGTTATAACGTGAATGGGAAGCATACTGCACCAAGCACGATCCGTAATTTAGCGACAGAAAAGTTTTTTGTACCGGTTGACCGTTATACGTTCGAGAATTTGTTGTTTGAAAAGTTAAAAGACAAAGAAATCAAGTACCGTCATATCGTTGTCTATGCCTTATGTAAGTACATAGAGCAATTTGAGGGCGGCTCTGTGAGCGTAAGAGAGTTTGGAAAAATGTTGGGCATGACTTCACAAGAAATTAAATACACCCGAATCAAGACGCATTTGGAAGATTTAAAAACAATGAAATTAATTAACTTTCAAAAAGGACATGGCAAAATTACGGGGGTTGAGGTTCACATATTACCCCTTAGTCGTACAAAGCAATTCCAATTAAGAGAAAAGGTAAGAGCAGAGGGCGAAGAAAAGCGGTTTGCTGAGTTGGGAATTAAACATAAAGATGTTGCAGCGGGAATTGAGGATATGCCAGCTGCAGAAAGTTTAGAAGATGTTATCTGCAATGTTAAAGATATATTTGCCAAGAGGACAGGCAAAAAAGCGATATTGACCGCCGAACAAAAAAAGCGGATTTTAGGGTCAAATTTGACCGTCAAAGAAATGCACCAATCCATTCAGCCGTTTTTTAATGATAGGTCTGATGTTATCCGTAAAACCGATGGACAATCTATTTTCGGACATTTTGTAACCTACCTTTCACTCATTCAGATACAAAAAGTTCAAGGACAAATGTAACCAAAATACCCGATTCAAAATCAGTCAAATGTAACCAAAATGCACTATTTCAAAATAAAATTACAAATTATGGTATTAACAAGCGTAACCAAAATGGCCGAATAATCGGGCAAAAAGGTTACGCTAAATAAAGATAAAAGAATTAAAAGATATATATAACTTATATAGTGTAAATAAGTTATATAGTTATCACCCCAAGTTCTGATAAGCAAGAAATAAAAATCGGTGCATAGCCCTTACCAAAGTTTTATATGCAAGCATGCCTTTTTTAAGAAAAACATTTTCCCTGGAAAGGTAACAAATGCCTCATAGGCGGTGACTGTATGCTGAAATATCGTTATTCAGATAGTGAAATAAAAAAACTCTTGTCTACTCTCATGGTATTGATTGATACCAGAGAACAGAAGAACAAACACATTATAGATTATTTTGATTCAAAAAAGATTCCCTATAAGGTTATAAAGTTGGATACAGGTGACTATTCCGCGATGCTTCCAAAATGCGAAGATATGGGGCTGCAAAGAGACTTATTTATCCCAGTAGCTATTGAACGCAAAAACAGTTTAGACGAGCTGATAGGTAATTTTAAAGCGGATAACCGTACTACTTTTCAGAATGAGTTGATAAGGTCTCAGGAAACCGACTTTGTTTTAATGGTTGAGCAAAAAAACGGGTATGAAGATATTTTGACCCATAATTATCGTTCTGCGATGAAGCCAGCATCAGTGATTGGCTCATTAAAGTCATTTGAGAGCTGCTATAAATTCAATACGATTTTCATAGATAAACAGCTTTCGCCAACTTGGATGCATCATCATCTTTATTACAAGACCAGGGATGAATTACAGCGGTTATGAAGAAGGGCGGTGAAACCATGAAAAAGGCTCCATACGAGCAATTAGAAGGAGAGAGCTCAAGGGCATTTGAGGCATTTAGAATCTATCGTGATCTGGGGCCTGCAAGGAGCACGGGTAAAGTACAGGAAAAAACCGGGAAAAATCTCAGATTGTTAGAACGCTGGAGCTCGGAACACAGTTGGGTAGAGAGGGCTCGGGCATTTGACCAGCATATGGACAAAAAAGCAATTCAAGAAATGGAATTGCAGCACAAGGAAATAAAAATGTTGGAAACCGAAGTTATTTACACCGCTTTTAAGAAAATCAAAAAAGGGATTGATGCCATGAATCCGGAAGGCATGACTCCAAATGAGTTAGCCAAGTGGATAGAAACGGCGGTAAAGCTAGGACGATTAATCCATGGTGAAAGTACAGAAATATCAGAGGTTAACCATACTGGAGAGGTGAAAGCAAAGCATGAGTATGACATTTTCCAACGAGTCGACCAATATAAAGAAGTTTATAAGAAAATCGCAGAGCGAGGAAGAATTAGCAGCGTTGATGAAAGAGACAGTGATAACGAATAGGTATATTCCTCACGACCCAACACCCAAACAGGCAGAGTTTTTATTATTGCCGGATAAAGAGGCGTTATATGGGGGAGCTGCAGGAGGGGGAAAAGCGATGCGCTTCTGATGGCAGCATTACAATATGTTGATGTTCCAGGATACTCGGCCATCCTATTCCGGAGAACCTACAAGGATTTGGCGTTACCGGGAGCGTTAATGGACCGTGCTCACCAATGGTTGGATACAACCGATGCTCATTGGTCTGAAAATGCTAAGACCTGGACATTTCCATCGGGAGCGACCTTAACATTCGGTTATTTAGCTTCTGAAAACGATAAGTACAATTACCAGGGTGCTGAATTTCATTTTATAGGTTTTGACGAAGGCACGCAATTTGAGGAAGCACAATATCGTTATCTGTTCTCTCGTTTGCGCAGGTTAAAAGGTTCCAGTGTACCGTTAAGAGCCCGAATTGCTTCCAATCCTGGGGGCAGAGGGCACAATTGGGTTCGGCAAAGGTTTCTAGTAGAAGGTCAGAGCAAAGGCAGGATATTTGTTCCGGCTACACTAGAAGATAACCCTTATTTAGATACAGAAGAATACGAAAATAGTTTATTAGAGTTAGATTATTTAACTCGTGCACAGCTAAGGCACGGGGATTGGGACATTCTTCCGGACGGCAATAAATTCAAAAGGCATTGGTTTAAGATTGTAGATGATTACCCGAGGGATGGCAAAGTCGTTAGATATTGGGATCTAGCAGCGACCGAGCCGAAAGAGGGAACAGATCCGGATTATAGTGCCTCAGCAAAAATCCTGCAAAAAGACGGTCAATATTGGATTTTGGATGTACGGAGAGATAGATTAACTCCAAAGGGTGTAGAACAATTTGTTTATAGTACAGCTATGGAGGATGGTAGAGGGATTCCAATCTTTATGGAACAAGAGCCTGGGAGTTCTGGTGTCAATACTATTGATTATTATGCTCGAAAGGTCTTGGTGGGTTTTGACTTCAAAGGGCATAAAACAACTGGCAGAAAAGAGATCCGAGCCAATCCGGTTTCTGCTGCGGCTGAAAATGGTAATGTACATTTGGTGCGTGGTCCGTGGATCAATGATTTTCTTGATGAAATCACAAGTTTTCCGCAGCCCGGAGTGCATGACGATATGGTAGATTGTGTGTCTAGGGCCTTCTTAAAACTAACTGAGGAAAAAGATAGAAAGTTTGCCATTAGCCCTATGGTTACTGGTTTAAAGCGAAAATATTAAGCAAGGATAGAGGATGGAATCCAAATGGTTTCGTCCTTTATTTATAACTTGTGAATAAAAGGAATTCTAACCCGTAGAAAAAACATGATGAAAGTTAATGAAATGTACATAACCTTGAGGAAGTGATTGTCGTCAAAAGAGTATAGGAAATGGCAAAATTTTATATTTTATAAAGACGAAATCCAATATAAAGGATAAAATAAGGTAGATAACTAAGGAAAAATTACAGGGGGATTAATGTATGGCAAGCGAGGAAAAGAATGGGAAAGTTTTATCTTTAATTAATATGAAGGGTGGGGTTGGCAAAACTACTCTTAGTATAGGTATAGC
>NZ_JBALSN010000281.1:0-2141 GCF_036966985.1 Neobacillus drentensis
CTTCTAAAAATGGAGGTAAAACTAATTTTTCACCCAGTGTTTCGATACTATCTCCATCTGCGGTGAAACCTGGCCCATCGGTTGCAATTTCAAATAGAATCCCGTTTGATTCACGGAAATATAGACTCTTAAAGTAGAAGCGATCCACGATGCCAGATGAATGGAAGCCGCGTGCTCGTACTTGCTCATCCCAAAATTCGAGCTCCTCATCGTTTTTTACACGAATCGCTAAATGATGAATACTGCCACGGCCTGGTTTTTCAGACGGACCATCTAAATATTTCACGACGATTTCTCCAAAAACCTCTCCTTTAATAGATTGAAAAATCGCTTCGTCATCTGTACGGCTTATTTCTGTATAGACAAACATTTCTGTTAAAGTGCTTGCTAGTTTATCAAGTCTTCGTACTGTCATTTCCGTAGTGCCCATTCCTTGAATTTGATGCTCGGCAGGGACCTCGGATTTCCCCCAAGTTTGCCAGTGCTCAACTTTTGCACCGTTTGAGACAAGAAGTACCATACGTAAGCCTTCAGAATCCTCAAAGTGTAAAGCTGGATGATTGGCATATGTTGTAATGTCACTATGCTCAACACTTTGTTCTTCAAAACGTGCTTTCCAATAAACTAAACTCGCTTCTGATGGTACGAGTAAACCAATTTTTGTGATAGCATTTGTACCACGATGTGTATGACCAACTACTCTTTAATTTAAGAATTTTCAAATCGAAATATTTTTAAATTAAAATCTATCTTTGTTCTATTGCATGAAAGGGTAGATTACTGAACTTCCTCAACATTAATTTCAGCCTCTCAAACATCACAAATTATACTATCTCGAATTCGAGATAATAATATAACTTATTATTTTTATTGTCAATATCCCTTTCTTTTTTATTGACTCAACCTTTCGGCCGATCAGAATAAGAAGCAGTCCCATTCTGAACGAATCGGACTGCTTTTTATTGTTTTATTTTAATATTTTGTATCAGGCAACAGTGCTTTCAATTACTATTAGTTAGATATGCGCTTTTGTAATTCTTCTCTTTCTGCTTCATATCCTGGCTTACCAAGGAGTGCAAACATGTTTTTCTTATACGCTTCAACACCTGGCTGGTCAAAAGGATTTACTCTCATGAGCAAACCGCTGATTCCACATGCTTTTTCGAAGAAATAAACCATTTCACCGAAGGTATATTCATTTAAATGATCCAGCTCGACAGATAGGTTAATATGTAAGGGCGTTTTTTGAGATAACGCCCTTTAGTTTTCTGCAATTTTTAAACAGTTTTCCAGTCAGCTGCAAATTTTTCAAGTCCTTGGTCTGTTAACGGATGTTTTGATAATTGCTCAATAACCTTGAATGGAATGGTTGCAATATGAGCTCCAGCCATTGCCACACGGGTAACATGGTCAGGGTGGCGGACAGATGCGGCAATGATTTGCGCATTTAAGTTTTGAACGCGGAACATCTCTGCAATTTTTGCTACCAGTTCTACACCATCTTCATTAATATCATCTAAACGTCCTAAGAATGGTGAAACATACGTAGCTCCTGCACGTGCCGCCAACAATGCCTGGTTCACACTAAAAATCAGGGTAACGTTGGTTTTAACACCCTTTTTAGTTAAATAGCGGCAAGCCTCTAGTCCATCAAGTGTCATTGGAAGTTTGATGGTAATATTCTTATCGCCGCCGTTAATTTTAATAAGCTCATCTGCTTCTGCCATCATTTGGTCAGCAGTTAACGCATTAGGTGTTACCTCAGCTGAAACTGACTCCACTTCTGGAACGGCATTTAAGATTTCTGCAATACGATCTTCGAATTTTACGCCTTCTTTAGCAACTAATGAAGGGTTAGTTGTAACACCTGATAACACACCAATTTTATAAGCCTTTTTGATTTCTTCTAGGTTTGCAGTATCGATAAAAAATTTCATAATCGTTTTCCTCCAATTTTTTTATAAAATATTTATTAGTTCTTTTCGACAGTATGTCCGCCAAATTCATTTCTAAGTGCTGCTACCACTTTTCCAGTAAAGGTATCATCTTCTAAAGAGCGATAACGCATTAATAATGACATAGCAATGACTGGGGTTGCTGTTTTGAGGTCTAATGCTGCCTCTACAGTCCATTTTCCTTCA
>NZ_JBALSN010000282.1:0-7034 GCF_036966985.1 Neobacillus drentensis
ATTGAAATCAGCCCAAATGAAAATGTTTCTCTACAATTAAACAGTAAAAACCCATTAAATAACGGGAAAATCGAACCAGTCAGGATTAATTTTTCTTGTGAAGATATAGTAAGCAATGCCTCAGGAGTCCCAGAGGCTTATGAAAGACTAATTTATGATGCTTTAATTGGAGAATCTACATTCTTTGCCCATTGGAAAGAAGTGGAATTGTCATGGGAATGGGTACAGCCAATTCTTAATGGATTTGAGGAAAATCTGTTACCTCTTCATGGTTATCATTCAGGTTCAAATGGGCCTGAAGCCGCTGATTCCCTATTATCAGAAAATGGGTTTAAATGGTGGTTGGATGAAAAAATTCAAGCAAACAGAGAACCGGCACTTCAAAAATAACGAATGTCAGGAGGAAATTGAATATGTCAAAAAATATAGAGAACTTAGCTATTACAACGATTAGAACTTTATCAATTGATGCCATCAATGCGGCAAATTCCGGTCATCCAGGCCTCCCAATGGGGGCAGCACCAATGGCATATGCATTATGGGCGAACCATTTGAATCACAATCCTGAAAATGCAAAATGGTTTAACCGTGACCGATTCGTTTTATCTGCTGGACACGGATCTAGTTTATTATATAGCTTGCTTCATTTGTCCGGTTATGGTGTTACAATAGATGATTTAAAGAATTTCAGAAAAATAAACAGTAGGTCGCCAGGGCATCCTGAATTCGGACATACACCAGGTGTAGAAGCGACGACGGGTCCATTAGGACAAGGCATTGCAAATGCTGTGGGGATGGCTATGGCGGAAGCACATTTGGCAGCAAAGTTTAATAAAGAGGGGCACCCTGTTATTGATCACTATACTTATGCTTTAGTCGGCGACGGTGATCTTATGGAAGGTATTTCTTATGAGGCGATGTCCATGGCTGGGCATATGAAACTTGGCAAGCTGATTGTCCTGTATGATTCTAATGATATCTCCCTTGATGGCGAATTGAACGTTTCCTTCTCCGAAGATATAAGGAAAAGAGCAGAATCTGTCCACTGGCACTATTTAAGGGTGGAAGATGGAAATGACGTTGAAGCCATTACAAAGGCAATCGAAATGGCAAAACAAAATACCGACCAACCAAGTATCATTGAAATCAGAACAATTATCGGTTATGGAAGTCCTAAGGTAGCCGGAACAAACAAAGCACACGGGGCACCACTTGGAGCAGAAGAAGGAAAAGTGACAAAGAAAGCCTATAACTGGCTGTATGAAGAAGATTTCTATGTACCGGAAGAAGTCAAAGCACACTTTGAACAATTAAAGAGCAAGGGAATCGATACTGAACAAAACTGGAATAATTTAATCCAGTCTTATCAGCAAGCTTATCCAGAATTAACAAAGCAATTAACCAATGCTATTAATGGAAGAGTTCTAATTGATGCGAAGGATATTTTAACCTTTGATACAGAAAAAGCAGTTTCAACGCGTGTTGCCAGCGGGGAAACAATCAACCATTTTGTAAAGAAAGTTCCAACGATTTTTGGCGGCAGTGCTGACCTTTCCCATTCTACAATGACCGAAATAAAAGGGGAACAAATTTACGCGGTGGAATCCTACGGTGCACGCAATGTTTATTTCGGTGTACGTGAACATGCCATGGGAGCAGCAGCAAATGGGATGGCTTATCATGGCGGATTAAAGCCTTTTGTAAGTACATTCTTTGTATTTAATGATTATCTGCGTCCTTCGATTCGATTAGCAGCCTTATCAAAGCTTCCGGTCATCTATGTGTTTACACATGATTCCATTGCAGTTGGTGAAGATGGACCAACACATGAGCCGGTTGAACACTTAGCTGCCCTTCGTTCGATCCCTGGCCTAACTGTAATAAGACCAACGGACTCGAATGAAACAGCAAGTGCTTGGGCGTATGCTCTTCAACAAAAAGAAGGACCAGTGGCATTGATCCTAAGTCGTCAAAATTTACCAGTATATAACGAAACTAAGGCGAATCTGGAGAATGTGTCTAAAGGGGCTTATGTATTGACTGAAACCAATTCAACTCCAGATGTAATATTGATTTCAACAGGTTCTGAAGTTTCATTGGCAGTAAATGCGAAAGCCGAATTGGAAAATGAAAATATATCTGTTCGTATAGTAGCAATGCCAAGCTGGGAATTATTTGATAAGCAATCAGCAGAATATAAAGAAGCCATACTTCCTTCTTCTGTTACAAAACGTGTCGCAATCGAAATGGGTATATCACTAGGATGGGATCGCTTTGTTGGATTTGAAGGAAAAGTATTATCGATTGAGACATTTGGAGCCTCAGGAGATGGTGTTGCCGTCATGAAGCAATTTGGATTTACGACTGAAAATGTCGTTCAAATCACGAAAAGTATCTTAAATAAATGATAATAGCTAAAAAATTCATATGAAAATGGGGAAATTTATCATGAAATTAGGATTAATCGGTTTAGGAAAAATGGGTTTAAACCTCGGACAAAATTTAATCAATCACAATCATGAAGTGGTCGCATTCGATGTTAACCCGACTGCTATGGAAGAAATGAAAAAATATGGAGCTTCGGGTGTTTCAAGCTATAAAGAACTTGTTGAATCATTAGAAAAACCAAGAATTGTTTGGATTATGGTTCCGCATGCCGTGGTGGATTCCGTTATTGGGGAAATCATACCGTTTTTGGACAAAGGCGATATTGTCATTGAAGCTGGTAATTCCCATTATAAAGAATCAATTCGCCGTTATAATGAATTAAAAGAACTAGGTGTCAGCTTTATGGATGCAGGTACTTCAGGTGGAATGGAAGGAGCGCGCAATGGTGCCTGTTATATGATTGGCGGTGATCCGGAAGCGTGGGAAGTAGTGGAACCTATTTTCCAAAATACTGCAGTAGAAAATGGATTCTTATATGCAGGCAAACCAGGAAGCGGTCACTTCTTAAAGATGGTTCATAATGGAATAGAATATGGAATGATGGCTGCTATTGGTGAAGGATTTGAAGTGCTAGAGAAAAGTGAATTTGATTACGATTATGAAAAGGTAGCTAAGGTTTGGAATAACGGTTCCGTCATTCGCTCATGGTTAATGGAACTTACAGAAAACGCCTTTTCTAAGGATCCAAATTTGGAAGAAATTAAAGGAGTCATGCACTCTTCAGGTGAAGGAAAATGGACTGTTGAAGCAGCATTAGATCTTCAAGCGGCTACTCCTGTTATTGCCATGTCGTTATTGATGCGTTACCGATCTCTAGAAAACGATACTTTTACAGGTAAAGTAGTTGCTGCATTAAGAAATGAATTTGGCGGACATGCTGTTGAAAAAAAATAAATAATTAATAAAAATTTTTCTCAAAAAAATTGGAGGAATACATCATGAAATTCTTTATCGATACTGCAAATTTAGATGAAATTAAAAAAGCCTACAAAATTGGAGTATTATCAGGAGTTACAACCAATCCTTCATTGGTTGCAAAAGAGGGTGTAAAATTCGAAGACCGGATTGCAGAAATCATCAATGCAGTTCCTGATGTTGAGTCCGTATCTGCAGAAGTTACTCCAAGCGCTCTAACAGCTGAGCAAATGATTGCTGAAGCAAATGAGCTCATTAAAATAAATGGCGGCGATAAGAATATTACCATTAAACTTCCTATGACATTAGATGGATTAGAGGCTTGCCGATACCTTACAAAAAAAGGTGTTAAAACAAATGTTACCCTTATTTTTTCTGTAAACCAGGCATTACTGGCAGCACGAGCTGGAGCAACCTACGTTTCCCCATTCTTAGGCCGTTTGGATGATATTAACGAGGATGGTGTTGAACTCGTTTCACGTATTGCAGAATTATTCCGTATCCAAAATTTAGATTCACAAATTATAGCGGCATCTGTTCGTCATCCGGACCATGTAACGCGCGTGGCGATGGCTGGAGCTCATATTGCGACCATTCCATTTAAAGTAATTGAGCAATTATCTAAACATCCATTAACAGATCAAGGAATTGAAAAATTTGCTGCTGACTGGAAGAATGCTCTTTAAAAATTAGTTAAAGGTATCCAAGGTGTTAGAGTTTATTCTGCGGTTCTTAGCAGAGATGTTCTAACGCCTTATCTGACACATCATAAGTAAAACAAGAAAAGAGGAGAACAATTAAATGTCGATTTCTTTTGATTACTCTAACGCACTATCATTTATGCAACAAAGTGAAGTAGATAACCTCAGCGAATTTGTGAAAACCGCTCACAATATGCTTCACGAGAAGAAAGGTCCTGGATCAGACTATCTTGGTTGGGTTAATTTGCCAAATGACTATGATAAAGAAGAATTTGCAAGAATTAAAGCTGCGGCTGAGAGAATTCGCAGTAATTCTGAAGCCCTAATCGTTATCGGGATTGGGGGCTCATATCTTGGTGCAAGAGCCGCTATTGACGCACTCTCTCATACCTTTCATAACCAAATGGGCAATACAACACAAGTTTATTTTGCCGGTCAAAATATCAGTGCAACCTACATTTCCCATTTGCTTGATGTGATAAAAGACAAAGATATTTCNNGAAAAAATATGGAAAAGAAGAAGCTCGAAAACGTATTTATGCTACAACTGATCGTCAAAAGGGTGCATTAAAAACACTTGCTGATGAAGAAGGTTATGAAACTTTTGTCATTCCAGATGATGTTGGGGGGAGATACTCTGTATTAACGGCTGTGGGGCTCTTGCCAATAGCGGTAGCAGGTATCAATATTGATAAAATGATGGAAGGGGCTGCGGCTGCGGCAGATAAGTATAATAATCCAGACTTGGCGACAAACCAAAGTTATCAATATGCTGCCGTAAGAAATGCTCTTTACCGAAAAGGGAAATCCATTGAACTTCTCGTAAACTTTGAACCATCCCTACATTATGTTTCAGAATGGTGGAAACAGCTTTTTGGCGAGAGTGAAGGGAAGGATCAAAAAGGATTATTTCCTGCTTCTGTCGATTTTACAACAGATCTTCATTCGATGGGACAATATGTGCAGGAAGGCCGTCGTGATTTAATTGAAACTGTAGTATCAATAAAAGAACCTAAACTTGATATTACCATTGAAGCAGAGGAATCCAATCTTGATGGTTTAAATTATCTAGCTGGGAAAACAATGGACTATGTCAATAAGAATGCCTCCCAAGGTACCGTGTTAGCCCATGTGGATGGAGGGGTTCCAAATCTGTCTGTGGAGCTGGACCAATTAAACGAATTTACCTTTGGCGAAATGGTTTACTTCTTCGAGAAGGCATGCGGAATTAGCGGTTTATTAATGGGTGTAAATCCATTTGATCAACCAGGAGTGGAAGCATATAAAAAGAATATGTTCGCATTACTTGGTAAACCCGGATATGAAGCTGAAAAAGCTGAATTATTAAAACGTATTTCTAAATAATAGCATCATAAAAAACAATCTTTACTACATGTTTATTGAACTATAACCCGAATAATGGACACTAATATTAAAAGTCCGTTATTCGGGTTACTCTATGCCCATTACACTATCACCCGTTTATAATCATGGAGGAATTAGAATTAGAAAAAATTTATTTAAGGAAATATAAATGATGATTTTTTCAAGAAGAAAAATCAAAATATTTATCAATCAAATGTAGAAGAGAAACAAATTGTATCTAATTTAAAAGGGAGTGAGATATAAGATGGAAGAACAGGCAAACCTTTTTCCTGAGGTTGAAAAAACCTTTGAATTAATTGGAAAAAGATGGACAGGATTAATTATATATGTTTTATTAAGTGGTCCGAAGCGTTTTAGTGAAATTCATTCTCTTATATCTGATCTGAGTAAACGAATGCTGACGGAGAGAATGAAAGAATTAGAAGAACATGGAATTGTACTCCGTCATGTTATACCTGAGCGACCTGTAAGAACAGAATATTTATTAACAAAAAAAGGAAACGAATTAGCAAAAATTCTTGGACCTATTAGTCAGTGGGCAAATAGCTGGATGAAAGATGAATAAATAATTAATTATTTTTAATCCTAATAAAATGGGTACCGGAAGTAAAATTAATCTTCAGAAGATAGGTAGATTAATTTTTGATTTAGGAAAGGCGGGATGAGATTATGACAAATGTTCTTTATATTACAGCACATCCTCTTGATCATAAACGGTCATATAGCTTAGCAGTAGGAAAAGCATTTATCGATTCGTATGTAGAATTTCATCCTCATGATGAGATCGTACACCTTGATTTATATCAAGCAGAAATACCCTATCTTGATGCTGATGTATTTAGCGGCTGGGAAAAACTTCGGACAGGGGAATCATTTGAACAATTAACACCCGAGGAAAGGTTGAAGGTAGGACGATTAGCTGAATTAGGTGCTCAATTCAAAATGTCTGATAAATATGTGTTCGTGACCCCTTTGTGGAATTTTTCTGTTCCAGCCATCATGAAGACCTACCTTGATGCCGTTGCTGTATCGGGAAAAACTTTTAAATATTCCAAAATAGGATCTCAGGGTCTTTTAACAGGAAAAAAAGCTATCCATATTCAAGCCCGTGGAGATGTTTACTCTGGGGGAACAGAAGCTGAATTGGAAATGGGGCATCGATATCTTGAAGTAATGATGAATTTTTTTGGAGTTCATAGTCTGGAACATATTATCATAGAGGGACATGTGCAATTTCCGGAAAAAGCAAAAGAAATCAAAGAAAAGGCGATAGTAACAGCAGTTGAAGTAGCACGGAGATTTTAATTATCTTTTTTAAAACATCCTTACCTTGCCTTTAAAAGGTTTGAACATATCCAGGTCAACTAGACAATATTAAAAATACCCACCCCTTCAACGGCTTAAAGGTAGCTGAACAAGGTATTACTGTTAAGGAAAGAACTTGCAGCACCTCTCATCCAACTTAATAGTCTGTAAGCTGAAGAAAAAACCAAAGTAATCCTTTTGTCTTTCTTAGCAATCCAGGTCATTCTGTATAAAAAAGAGCTTTATATAAAAACTTTTGCACCTTCTTCAGCCCATTTT
>NZ_JBALSN010000283.1:0-2994 GCF_036966985.1 Neobacillus drentensis
TTTTTTCTTGCCCGCGGGCATTAGGAGACCCTCTTAATAACCATGGGTTCCTTTTTGCTTACTTTCGGGCATTAGGAGCTCCCCCTCCACTCTTCTAACCAACTTCGGGCAAAATCAATCCAATAAATCTGGCTGCTCTTTCACAATCCGATTCCACAATGGCTGGAATTGGAACCAGCCTGCTTCATGGGTTCCGACGGTTTCATACGTTGAAGCGGCATTTAGATCATCAATAATCACAGGTGACCCTACTCCCTCTGCAAGCAATTGCGCCTGGCAGGAACGTTCCATTGTAATAAACCACCAGGCTGCTTCATCCACCGATCTTCCGACTGTCAAAAGCCCATGATTTCTAAGAATACAAGCCTTTCGATCTCCTAGAGCTTTTCCAATCCGACGGCCTTCTTCAATGTCCAAAACAACTCCAGTAAAATCATCAAATAATGAATGATCATTATAGAAGGCACAGGCGTCTTGAGTAATCGGGTCAAGGAGTCGGCCGAGAGATGACCATGATTTACCATAAACCGAATGAGCATGGGCAGCGGCAATGACATCAGGACGTGCGGCATGAACTTGTGAATGGATGGCAAACGCAGCACGATTAACGGGATAATTCCCTTCAACAACAACACCATCATGGTTACAAAGAATTAAGTCAGAGGCTCTAATCTGGCTAAAGTGCATCCCAAACGGATTTACCCAAAAATGATCCTTCCGCTCAGGATCCCGTGCAGTTATATGTCCGGCGACTCCTTCATCAAAGCCAAATTTAGAAAATAAGCGGAACGAGGCCGCTAACTTTTGTTTTAAATGCAGTCTTTCCTCTTCAAATGAAGTGAAAACTGGCGGCTTATAGCTCAA
The DNA here is from genome assembly GCF_036966985.1 of Neobacillus drentensis. Taxonomy (GTDB): domain Bacteria; phylum Bacillota; class Bacilli; order Bacillales; family Cytobacillaceae; genus Neobacillus; species Neobacillus drentensis_E. The sequence goes on from NZ_JBALSN010000283.1 coordinate 865, forward strand.
AACCATTTTTGCAGACATATCATCACCCTTTAAAAATTGATAGTAATAAACCCAGCATAAGAAGAAATCCTTTTAATGCCGGGCTCTAATTTCAATTTCTGATCATCTAGTTAGTATTGGTGATACACTACTTCACCCTTTAAAACATCGTTGCCTTGTTGATTCACCGCTTGTACAGTGAAGCGCAATTTATTTTCCTGCTTTTCCTTCAAAGTCGCTTTGAGGGTAACGACATCATTCAAAAATACCATGCCTTTAAAACGGATCGAATAATCTTCGATGAAGCCTTCATCATAGTATTCCGTAAACAGCTTTGCCAGATTTCCCATCGTCCACATGCCATGAGCAATAATGCCTGGCAGTCCCGCCTTTTTCGCCTCATCGTCGATTGTATGAATCGGATTAAAATCCCCTGAAGCACCCGAATATTTAATCAGGTCCATCCTTGATACAGGCTCTAATTGAATTTCTTTAACCGATTCGCCAATGTTTAATTCAGTAAGTGTACTCATCGGGTCAACACCTTCCTCACCGCTTCAGAAATGACAACCGTTGAGGTTGAACTGAAAATGGTATTTCCTGCCGCATCATCGCCATAGCTTTCGAGAACGAGGAAGCCCATTTCACCAAAATTACCTTTTTTCTCAAAGTAGTTCTTTACCTTTGAATAACAATAAACCTCTTCACCCACTAATAAAGGACGAACGTAATGAAACGTTTGTTCACCGTGAATTAATCCTTTGTTAGGAAGGTTTAAGCCTTCAATTACACCGTAATCAAAAACCCTTGGAAAAGTTGGCGGGGCAATATTCTTTCCATATCTAGACTTTGCGCCAACTTCCTCATCAAAATAAATGGGATGAAGGTCGCCAATGGATTCCGCAAATTTCTTTACGGCTCCCCTTTCAACAACATTTTTTACCTTGTTAGACTGTTTGCCAATTTGATCTTTAAACAATTCATCTCCACCTCACCTAATTAACATTTTGGTCCGCCGGCTACATAGATGACTTGCCCACTTACGAACGATGATTTTTCATCTGCAAAGAAGGCAACAGCATTAGCAATATCCTCAGGCTTGCCACTTCTGCCCACTGGAATATTTGAAACACTTGCTTGAATTAATTGTTCAAAAGAAATACCTATTCTTGCAGCAGTTTCTTTTGTCATATCGGTTTCGATAAATCCAGGGGCTACAGAGTTGGCGGTAATTCCATATCTTCCAAGCTCAATTGCCAATGTTTTGGTAAAGCCTTGAAGACCTGCTTTGGCAGCAGCGTAATTGGCTTGGCCGCGATTTCCGAGAGCCGAAGTGGAAGATATATTAATAATACGTCCGTATTTTTGCTCGACCATATATTTTTGCGCAGCGCGTGCAGCATTGAAAGAACCTTTCAGATGGACATCCATTACGGTTTGCCAATCAGAATCTGTCATTTTAAACAACAGATTATCACGAATCACACCGGCATTATTGACAAGGATATCAATTGATCCGAAGGTATCATGTACCTCTTTGGCAGCTGCCTCCACCTGCTCAGAATCCACAACGTTGGCAACTTTGGTATAAACTTCATAGCCCTTTTCTCTTAATTCATTTGCTGTTTCACTTAATGCCTCTTCGTTTAAATCGATGATGGCTACCTTTGCACCTTCGCTTGCAAAAAGCTCAACAATCCCCTTTCCAATACCACGGCTGCCTCCAGTTACAAATGCAACTCTTCCAGCAAATCTTCCTGCCATTTCTCTTCCTCCCAAAATAAATATTTCTAATTAGACAACGCTTTCAAAAAGCTTTTAAACGTATTGACCAACTTTCACATGCCCTTTAAGAAGGTTACGAGAAATGATCATCCGCTGAATTTCATCTGTTCCATCGTAAATTCTCCAAAGTCTAGCTTCACGGTACCAGCGTTCAATCGGCAATTCTCTTGTATAACCCATGCCGCCATGAATTTGCAGCACGCGGTCAACGACTCTGTTACCCATATTGGCGCCATATAATTTAGCCATAGAAGCCAAATGTCGGTTGTCTTCACCTTGATCAAGCGTAAATGTCGCATTTAATACAAGCCAGCGGGCCGCTTCAATTTCAACTGCAGAATCTGCAATTTGCCATTGGATTGCTTG
>NZ_JBALSN010000283.1:3044-5292 GCF_036966985.1 Neobacillus drentensis
CTGCAGCACCGACAGCCCTTGCACCCACGATCCATCTTGCAAAACCAATCCATTCTAATCCAAGGTTATAGCCTTTGTGAAGTTCACCGAGGATATTTTCCTCCGGAACACGAACATTATCAAAAACCAAACCAGCTGGACCCCATTCACCCATAGTATGTATATACTCAGATTTCCAGCCCATTTCACGGTCAACAATAAAGCAGGTTACGCCTTCACGTCCACGAGTCTCCTGATGCTTTTGTTTATCAGTAATGGCAATTGCCATTACGAAATCTGCTTCATTTCCGCCTGTAATAAAAGTCTTTTCACCATTAAGGACCCATTCACTACCATCTTTAACGGCCGTCATTTTGATATTCTGTGTATCTGAGCCTGCGCCAGGTTCGGTCATCGCAAAGCAGGACTTCTTATCACCATTGATAGTTGGAATGAGATATTTCTTCTTTTGTTCTTCATTCGCATAGTAAAGGATATTATCAGCAGAACCGCCGAAAGAAAAAGGAACGAATGTTTTGGAAACTTCCATTAATACAATTGCCATCATCATCTGACCTAAATCGGCACCGCCATATTGCTCTGGAGTATTAATTCCCCAGAACCCAGCTTCTTTAGCCTTTAATTGCAGCTCTTTCAATTTCCCTGGCGGTAGACTTGGTTTGCCTTCGCGTTCATTTCTAAGAACATCGTTTTCTAGTGGTATTAATTCTTTTTCTACAAATCTTCTAATTGTTTTTTGCACCATTTTCTGTTCGTCTGTCAGACGCAAATGCATAGTAATCACTCCATCCTTATTCTTGGAATCTAGTTTTTTACCCTTAAAATAATATGCAATGACACATTAGATTATTAGAGTCCCAAATATGCAGCTTTAATTTCCTCATTCTTTAATAAAGAACTAGCCTTGTCTTCAAGGACTATTCTTCCCATCTCTAAAACATAGCCTCTATCTGCCATTTTTAAGGCCAAGTTCGCATTTTGTTCTACTAGCAATATACTATGGCCTTTCTCATGCAAGGTCCGAATAATACTGACTACATTTTGTACTAACACAGGACTTAAACCTAATGAGGGCTCATCAAACATCAAGAGCTTAGGCTCTGACATGATTCCTCTCCCAATGGCTACCATTTGCTGCTGTCCACCGCTTAAACTGCTGGCAAGTTCATTCCTTTTCATGTACACATCTGGAAAATATTCATAGACCTTTTCCAGTAACTCTCGCAAACTTGCACCTTTTTTCGATTTCTTGTATCCCATTTCAAGATTTTCTTTTACTGTCATATCAGGGAACAATTGTCGTCCTTCTGGGACAAGCGTAATCCCAAGATTGTTGGTCTTATAATATGGAGAATTTGAAATATTTTCTCCATAATAATTTATTTCACCCGATTCTATTGGTTCAATCCCTGCAATTGCCTTAAGTGTTGTACTCTTGCCCGCTCCATTTGCACCAATTAAGGCAATCATTTCTCCTTCATTAATATGGAGAGATATTCCTTTAACCGCTTTAATAGGACCATATGAAACATGAACGTCCTTTAACTTAAGCAAATTCCACACTTCCTTCCTCTTTTGTGTGGTGATCCTCATCAGGAGTACCAAGATAAACCTCGATTACCTTAGAATTATTACTAATCTCCTTTGGAGTGCCTTCCGCTAATTTTGCACCCTGATCTAGAACAACAATATAATCACAAAGATTCATTACAACCTTCATATCATGTTCCACAATTAAAACTGTAAGGCCTTTTGTTTTTAGTTTTTTAATAATTTGAACTAGTTTAGCGGACTCCGTTTCATTCATGCCTGCTGCTGGCTCATCCAATAGTAATAATTTTGGATTAGCAGCTAGGGCAATCGCAATTTCTAGCTTTCTTTGTTCACCATACGGAAGACTTTTCGCTTGTTTTTCTTGCTTATCTTCTAATTCCATTAGCTTTAATATTTCAATTGCTCTTTGTTTACTCTTATTTTCCTCTTCGATGTACTTTTTCCGATTAGTAAAGGCGTATTTTAATAATCCCTTCACTTCCAAATGCTGCCCCGTCAGAATGTTATCTAACACAGAAAGTTCTGAAAACACGCTTGTATGCTGAAAAGTTCGAACCATTCCTAATGATGCAGTCTGATGGGCATTCAATTTAGTTATATTGGTACCGTTGAAAATTACTTCTCCCTCTGATGGTGGTAAAAAGCCACTTATCAGATTAAAACAAGTCGTTTTTCCAGCACCATTGGGACCAAT
>NZ_JBALSN010000283.1:5301-5671 GCF_036966985.1 Neobacillus drentensis
TGTAAATGATATATTTGAATTCGCACTTAAACCTCCGAACCGTTTACTTAAATTGGAAACTGATAATAAAGTCAAATTATGACACCTCCTTTTCTTTCTCCATGCTACTTTTTAAATGTTGTTTAGGCTCTTTATCCTTTTGCATTTTTGTACTAATCACTTTAATCAGATTGGCAATCCCCTTAGGCATAAACTTAATCGATAAAACTAATATGATACCGAATACAAGTAGTTGGACTTCCGGGGACATCCACAAGAATTCTGGAATAACTGTGAAGATAAAGGCACCAAACAATGGTCCTAGCAAGAATCCTTTTCCACCGACAATTACCATTAATAAAGCTTCAGTTGTATAATGGACGGATAAAAG
>NZ_JBALSN010000283.1:5699-12207 GCF_036966985.1 Neobacillus drentensis
CAACCCCGCAATAATGGCTGAAATCGTAAAAGCAATAATTTTATATTTAGAAACATGAATTCCAATTGAACTTGCTAACAGACTTCCTTCTTTTATGGCTAAAATTCCTCTCCCAAAAGGTGTACTTAATGTGAATTTAATAAAATAGATGACTCCTACTAACAATAGACAAACAAAGTAGTAATAAATCATTGGATCAGTAAGAGAAGTTTGCGTAAAGGGTATTATTGGAGAAGAAACACTTAGCCCCATGGCGCCTCGGGTAATATCTGTCAGATTAAGAATGATTAGGCGAAACACTTCTGCGAATGCCAGCGTAATGATGGCAAAGTGAACACCTTGGAGACGAAGTGATAAAAATCCGACACACATTCCAACAAAGCCGGTTAATACTAAGGCAAGGAGTAAACTAATAAAATACGGAAATTCTAAGCTTTGATTTATTAAGGTCGTAAAGTATGCACCTAAGCCAAAAAACGCAGCATGACCAAATGATATTTCACCAATGTAACCGACAATAAAGTTTAGGCTTAAAGCAAAGATCGAGAAAACCCCAAATGTGATGATAATATTTAAGTANNAAATGGGAGAGAAATTAAAATTAGTAATATTAGGATGAAAGGCAGCTTCTTTTTCATTATTGTGACCTCCTTTGAAATCCAAAGATTCCCTGAGGACGAATTAATAATACGAGAATCAAGATTACATAACCAATAATATCCTTCCAAGAGTTCCCCACTAAGGACGATGCCCCTGTTTCAACGAATCCAAGTAACATTCCGCCGATAATTGCCCCAGGAACACTACCTAACCCACCCAAAATAACGATGACAAAACCTTTTAACATAACACTCGTACCCATTGTGGGTGTTACATAGGTGGTTGGTCCGATGAGGATTCCAGCAAGTGTGGCTAATAAAACCCCAAAGATGAAGGTAAAGGAATAGATTCGTTTAATTGAGATCCCTGAGACCATGGCCCCCATTCTATTCTGTGATACGGCCCGCATGAGTTTCCCTAAATGACTGTGCTTGATAAAGAGATTTAGCAACACGATGACCACAATACCCAAAAGGACAATGACTATTTTTTGTTGAGTGATAAAAACATTTCCAATATGTACGACACCGTTAAACGGACTACTTATTTGCCTCGGAGTCGTTCCATATGCAATGGCAACCATGTTCAATAAAACAATACTTAAACCAAAGGTGGCAAGTAATGAGTTTAAATGATCGGTATCAAGTAATGACCTGAGCGTAAATTTTTCAATCAACCATGCAATCAAGCAAATGATGATGATAGTCACAATTCCTGCCTGGAAATAATTTAACCCTAATTCTTGTTGAAGGATATACGATCCAAATGCCCCAAGCATATAAAATTCACCATGGGCAAAGTTGATCATTCCTAATATTCCGAAAATTAACGTTACTCCTAAAGCAAACAAGGTATAAGTTAATCCAATAACTAACCCATTCGCTACTAATTGATTGATAATTTCCAAAAATATATCCACCTTTCTTCCTTTTAAATATAAGTATCATTCTTTATTCATTATGGAAATAAACAAGGAAATCATTGAATTTTTAACCAAATAGCTTCTCCAATAGAAGCTATTTGGTTAGTGTCTATCAATCTACTGTTGATATGGAACTACTTTACCATCCTTAACAGTTAATGGGATAACTTCTCCTAAAGCTTGGCCGTTCTCAAACTTTAAATCACCTCTTGGTGACTGCCAATCTTCACTTTCTAAAGCTTTAGATATAGCCTTATAGTCAGTGGACGATCCTGCTTTATCCATTGCTTTTGCCACAAACCAGATGGATTCAAAACCTAACATTTCCGTTTTTTCCGGTTTATGATTGTATTCTTTTTCAAATGCGGCTACAAATTCTTTGTTCATCTCATTATCAATGGTATTTTGATATAGGTCGGCAGAAATGATTCCTTCTGCAACATCACCTGCTAACTCCACCATTTTTGAATTGATACAACCGGGTGCTAGTAACTTCATCGTGTTATTAAAACCAAGCTGATGTGCTTGTTTGAAAATCGCTGAATTTATTTCAATGCCAGCACCAACAACATATAATGCATCAGCATTGGCTGACTTTAACTTTGTTAACGGGTTAGTANNAGACCAGTTTTTCTTCAAGGCCTTTAATTCAGCTTGACCATAATCAGTGTTTTCAGCGATGACCGCAACCGTTTTAGGTTTAAGCTGTTCTGCAATAAACTTGTGGAAAGCCTTTCCATCCATATCATTGGTACTATTTAGTCGGAAACGGAATGAATCACGGTCGGTCATAATCTCTGGAGCTTTTGAAACAGTAACAACATTTAATAATTTATTTTTAGCAACATCTTTTGTTGCCATGGTAACGGAACTGTTTGCCCCTCCAGTAATGGCATTAACTCTGTCACTTTCAATTAATTTCTTAAATTTCGTTACACCTAACTCCGGCTTTGATTGATCATCTTCAGTTACTAAGGTAATTTTGCGTCCTTTTAATATCCCGCCATCATCATTAATCATTTTGGCTGCCAATTTCGCACCATCTAATGTTTGCTGTCCATACAGGGCTGCTGGTCCTGTCAATGGAAGAACCGCACCAACTTTTATGTTTCCGCTTTCATTTTTACCAGAACCATTTGATGACTGTGTACATGCTCCTAAAATTAAAACCAATACTAACATTAAAGCTGTAAGTATTCTCTTCCTCATAATTACTCCCCCTTTAGTTTAACTACTTTTATAACTTGAAAGTTCCATGCCAATCATAATACCTAAAAAACGGCCTATTCTACGTTTCGATTTAGAATTTCACCTATATAATAATCCACCCTTTACCGGGATTAACGTACTTTCATTGAATAAAACAGGTCTCTTACATCGTTTGAACTCTTTAGTTATTAAAATAACAACATAATACCAATAATAAAAATCATTGAAGCGACCTTTTAAATTCTAAAAAGAATAATAAGGTCGCTTAATCAAATACCATTTACACACTTATGTTTTAATATCTTGCCGTCACCATTTTCTTTCTTGTATAGAACTCCACTCCGTCCGTACCATTCGCATGAAGATCACCGTAGAAAGAATCTTTCCACCCGGAGAATGGGAAAAACGCCATTGGTGCTGGTACTCCAATATTAACTCCTAACATACCAGAGTGGATGGTTTCACGAAACTTACGTACGCTTCTGGCATCGTTCGTATAGATACAAGCACCGTTTGCAAATCTAGAATTGTTTGCAATTTCAATAGCCTCTTCTAATGTTTTGACGCGTATTACAGATAATACTGGTGCAAAGATCTCATCCTGCCAGATTTTCATTTCTTGTGTAACATGATCAAAAATAGTCGGTCCAACAAAATAACCATCACCTTTTACCGCTGCGTCTTTCCTTCCGTCACGAATGAGGCGGGCTCCATCTTGAACGCCTGATTCAATATAGCCCAACGTGCGCTTCTTATGTTCATCACGTATCACTGGCCCTAGGAATACGGTTTCTTCCAATCCGTTTCCGATTACGATGTTGTTCGCTGTTTCTACTAATCTTTGAATCAGTGCATCTGCAACTTCTTCCTGTACTGTTACAACAGAGGCAGCCATACAGCGCTCACCTGCAGATCCAAATGCTGCACTAAAAATTTGGGAAGCAGCATCTGCAAGATCCGCATCATTTAACACGATGGAGTGATTTTTTGCACCTGCTAATGCTTGAACACGCTTCAAATTTTCCGTTCCCTTTTTGTACACGTATTCTGCCACTGGCTGTGAGCCTACGAATGAGATTGCTTTGACAAGTTTATGCTCAAGTAACCCATTTACTACATCATGCGCACCGTGAACGATGTTCAAAACACCTTTTGGTAATCCTGCTTCATTAAATAGCTCCGCAAGACGGTTAGCTAAAAGTGGAGTACGCTCTGATGGCTTTAAGACAAATGTGTTGCCGCATGCAATTGCAAGTGGAAACATCCAACATGGTACCATCATTGGAAAGTTAAACGGGGTAATACCGCCTACCACTCCGATTGGATAACGATACATACCAGATTCAATATTAGTAGCTATATCTGGAAGTTGTTTTCCCATCATTAATGTTGGTGCACCAGATGCAAATTCTACACACTCAATTCCTCGTAATACTTCACCATGGGCTTCTTTGAAACTTTTTCCATTTTCAATAGTAATTAATCTAGCAAGTTCATCCCAGTTGTCTACTAACAATTGCTGATATTTAAATAGAATACGAGCACGCTTTGGAACTGCGACTTGTGACCATGATTGAAAGGCTTCGTTTGCCACTTGTACGGCTTTGTCTACATCTTCTTTTGCAGAAAGAGGTACTTCTGCGATTATTTCTCCTGTTGCAGGGTTATAAACAGGCTGTGTTTTAGTAGTAGAACCTTCTACCCATTCTCCCCCGATATAGTTAAACAACACTTTTGATTGTACTAACATACTAAATTCTCTCCTTTAGATAAAATTATGGAAAAACAATAACAACATCTGAATGAAAGAAATGTTTAGTATGCTTGACTAGTTACTGGTCCTTGTTTCGCCTTTTTCATGGCCTCACGATAAGGCATAGTTGGAGCTTGCCATTCATCTGTATACACATTAATTACACTTGGACGGTTTGCTGCAAGTTCACGTTTCAAGATTGGTCCTAAATCTTCTATGTTTCGAACGTTTTCTCCAACGATTCCATAACTTTCAGCAATCGTTCCAAACTCGTAACTTCCTAACTCAACAGATTGATTATTTCTATCGAAATTAAGTTGCTGTGTCCATTTTGACCATGATAAAACTGCATTATTAAAGACTACATTGATAATTGGTAAATTTAGTTGTTTAAGAGTTGCTAGTTCACCAACATTGTAACTAAATGCACCATCACCGCTAATAGCTATTATACGTGATCCTGGACGAGCCATAGCTACTCCAAGAGCAAATGGCAGAGAAGAACCTAATCCCGCAGCTCCACGTGGAAGAATGATTTGACGACCTTGTCTTTTTAATTCCAGGAAACCTCCAGCCCAGCCACTTGAAAAACCAGCATCGCAAGTAACAAAATCATTTTCTCCCAATTGGTCCACTATAGCTTGAACAGCAGCTTGAGGCCAAATAGGATTATTTTTACTGTAGCACTCCTCAGTGCGAGCTAGTAACCACTTCTCTTTTTCTACTTTGACTACATTTAACCATTCACTAGAAGTTTCGAAGTTTGAACCCTTCAACTCCACTAAGATTTGTTTTAGGACTTCGCGTGCATCTCCCCATAATGCAACATCTGCGTTAATCACTCGTCCGAATTCAGCAGGATCCACATCGATATGAATTAATTCCTGATCCGCTCTTGGCCAAGTCCAACGATAAGAGCTATTTTGAGAATGCTTATATCCAATTGCAAGAATTACATCTGCTTGGTCAGCAACTACTTTTGCACATGGACTTCCTAGCTCACCCAGTACTCCAAGGCATAAGTCACTAGTTTCAGCCACACTTCCTTTACCAGTCAATGTCGTTACGACTGGAATCTTATAATTCTCTGATAATTGGGCAATCTCATCATAAGCTTGAGAAAGTTGAAGACCTCCGCCTGCAAGAATAATAGGCTTCTTAGCAGCTGTAAGGAGATGTACTGCTTTAGCAATTTCAGATTCAGGTGCAGAACATCTGAATTTAGGGTGATTACTAGTTCCTGATAGCGGTTCCAAATCTGTTGTCGCTTGGAAAACATTTTGAGGTATCTGAACAACAACTGGGCCAGGACGACCTGAAACTGCCGTATGAATAGCAGCACCTACTACTTTAGAAAGCATTTCAATACTTGGAACATTAAATGTCTCTTTAGCAAAAGGCTTTAACATTTCAAGTTGATTTCCACCTTGGCTAATACGTCCATATTGTTGCAATAGAACAGAATTTTGTGGGTGATCACTTACAAGTACTAGAATAGGTACTGAACTATTAAAAGCTTCCATTAGTCCGGAAGGGAATTTAGTAGCTCCTGGGCCTACAGTAGCATCACAAACACCAATTCGACCTGTTACTCGCGAAAATGAATCTGCTGCTAAACCTGCTGTAGTTTCATCTCTAATCAAAATATGAGTGATATCTTCTTTACGTTGATATAATGCATCATAAAATGCATTTGCCTGTCCCCCTGGCATTCCAAAAACATGAGTTACTCCATGTCTAATAAGTGTATCAACTAACATATAACCTCCATGACGCTGCATAACTATTCCTCCTATGAATTAGTATTTTTATAGAAAAGATATGGTTAGAAATCTACTAAGGACCAACTTATAGCTTAAAGAGTACCTTGGTCTGCTCTTTGTTTTTAAAAGCTTGAAAGGCCTCTTCCCACTGCTCTAGGTAATAAAAATGATCAATCAGACGTGAAAAATCGACTTTTCCATCTTGAACAATACGAATCGAGTTTTCCCAATCAAGTTTCGTGTGTCCTATACTCCCAATAA
>NZ_JBALSN010000284.1:0-3089 GCF_036966985.1 Neobacillus drentensis
AGATATTCCTGCACTAGATGCTTATGGAAAGTCAATACCTTATTATTGTGAGGTGACAGTTACAAAAGACCATGAGTTTGAAATTAGTTATAAAATATATAATGCCAAAACACGAAAGTTAATAGTAACAAGTAAATAGCCTTTGTTTACAGTTAAGTGTTACTATAAAGTACGTGAGTAACTAAGAGAAAAGAGTTTAAGTGTCTTGAATGGTGGCACTTTATTTATATTAATGTTATTGACAAAAGTTAATGAACAATACGAACAGAATGTGAAGGAATGCACTTAAACTAACTGGTTCTTTACTTTAAAAACATACTGCCTTAATTACTTCTTATTTCACATAATGCTAGTAAACCCCTTCAACTGTTGAAGGGGTATTTACAAACTATTTTTTTTCTATGATAACGAATAAAACACCTATGAAAATTAGGGCAGAGCCAATCCAAAATGTTACACCAATTTTCTCTCCTAATATGAGCCATCCTAGTAAAGTTCCAACCACTGGTTGAAAGAAGAAAAAGATTCCTCCACTTGAGGCATTAAGCATCTGTAATCCACGATTCCAAAGTAGAAATCCACATGCCGTTGAAATGATGCCCAAATACAAGACTCCTCCCCAAATAGTTGGGTGAGTTAGTTGAGAGAAATTAATTGCTTGTAACCGTGGCAAAACAAATGGTGTCAGCACGATTAGGGCAACCAGGATGGAATAGGTGGTTACCACAATTTGTGAATAATCACTTGGCAACCGCTTTACGAGTACAGACATGAGTGCCCATGTTAAAGCGGCAATAACTAGTGCGATACCCCCAAGTTTACTGGACATATTCACATCACCAATTCCAACGATGAGAAGCACTCCAATTGTCGCTAAACAAACGGAGATACTCTTTTTTAACGTAAACCGTTCATTAAGGATTAAGCGAGCAAAAATGACCATAAATGCTGGTGTTGAAGAAGTGATAATGGCTCCCATTTGTGCAGTAGATAGCATGGTACCAGTTTCCTGAGCCACAATTGAAATGGCATTACCAATGATTCCAATCGCTATGATGATCAAGAAATAACGTTTTTCGATTTGCCATTTTTGTCTTGTAATAAAGCCAATTATAAGAAGTGCGACAATCGCTACTAAATATCGCAACCATACAAGTTCCAATGGAGGTATCACCGATACGACAACTTTCACAACAACGTACATTCCGCCCCAAATACTTGAAGCAAGGATTAAATATAATGAACCTAATAAGGTTTTTTTCATTTTTTTGTTCCCTCCGTATTATGATTAGGTTGAGAATGCCCCTAACGGAGAGAGGTAGCCACCTTCACTCTATTAAGAGCAGAAGTGTGCTAATGGTACATCGTTTTCAAATAATGGAGTCCAATACATGTTGATTCACCTCTAATCAAATTAATCTACAATAATCTTTTTTAAATTATAGCAAAAAATATTAAACTTTTGTGTCAAATAATGGTATGTTTTTGTCAGTAAAGATTGTAAGTATTTTTCAATAAGATGAAATATCGAAAGGAAAGAGTGTTTTGAACAAGTTTGCGAGTTTACTTATTAGTCTCATATTAATTCTAATTACGGGCTGCAGTTCAAATGATTTTGAGATCAAGTTAATTACTCCCAAATCCTTTACACCTGATCAATCTACTCCCATTCAAATGAAGATTTTAGATCGGGATGGGAAACCAGTTGAAGGTGCGAAGGTAAGCGCAGATTTGGATATGCAGGGGATGAGTCATGGAGATATTTCTATGAACATGCAGGAAACAGGGAATGGTGTGTATGTTGGACAAGCTAAATTTGAAATGGAAGGGGACTATACGGCTGCCATTACAATAGACTACAAAGGAGAAAAGTGGCTGGGAGAAAAGAGATTTTCAATTGTTTACAATAAGGCACAATAGTTTTTATAAAACTTTTAACAAAATTAATCGCCATCACTCCAATGGTATTGTTATAATAATGCCAAGAAGGGGGTGCTACACGTTGGAGAATCCTACGAGATTGTCTGGTACTTCTGCCACTCATGCAAAGCCTACTATGGAAACGGCGATACTTTGCGTGGGGCAAAACTAAATTAATATTTATATCGCCTATTTCATTACATGGCTTTGCACCTTATTTAATCGATTAATAAATAAGGAGCTGGCAGTCTTGAAATATGTAAATGCAAGCAACATTTTACCTGAGAATCTTATAAGAGAAATTCAAAAATATGTACAGGGAGAAACGATTTATATCCCTAAATCGGTAACGACTTTTCGTAAATGGGGTACCATAAGCGGTGGAAGAAAACTCCTAGATCAGCGCAATTCTAATATAAAAAGTGCCTTTATGAGCGGAACAAGTATTCAGGATTTAGCGGATGAATATTTCCTTTCAATCGAATCCATCAAAAAAATAGTGTACAAAAAGCACGGGTGATTCCTCCGTGCTTTTTTAAGTAATAAACATTTCCAAGTTGAATTTTACATTTTCCCATCCAGTGTTATTCTTTAAAATAAGTGGAAGGAGGGTGAACGTATGACTGAAAAGTATATTAAAAACGCGGAATTTAATTTAATTCATAACCAGGTGGCCTTGATTAAAGATAGCTATAAAAAGAATGCGGCCCCAAATGTAATCCAGGCCGTAAAGGATTTAGCGAACACGAAAATCATCGAACTATTTCCAAATGCAACGATTGAGCAAAAGGAAATGTTAGATCTTTCTGCACTAAAAACCGACCAGGAATATGACAAATATATGAAGCAGCTTCAGGACTATCTGATACCATTTCCTAAGATATCTGAGGCACAATTGAAAAAGATGTTTCCCAAAAATAAAAAGTTAAAGCTTCCTGACTTAGATAAAATAAATCTAGATCAACTTTCGTATTTAAGCTGGGTTGATATCAGTACAAATAAGAAGTTTATTGTGTTTGAGTTAGAGGAGAAGATGGTTGGAATAGAATGTAAATACAACTTGCTTCAAAAGGATAATATCTGTTCCTTCTGTAATCGATTTGGCCAGGTTGCCTATATCTCTACTATTACAAAAGCAAAAAAGTCTAAAAATCCAGACTACTATAAAG
>NZ_JBALSN010000284.1:3114-6898 GCF_036966985.1 Neobacillus drentensis
ATGTAACAAAAAAATAACCAATGTCGATTATTTAACAACTTTCCTTCAAGAATCGTTGGGAGAAAAAACTGTCCAGTAAGAAAATATTGGACAGTTTTTTGTTTTCCTTATGCAATTCATCTGGCATATCTTGTTCTGGCATTTATTAATCTTTAAAAATAATTTCTCAAATAAAATCTGTACAGATGCTAATATTTATACAGATTTGGAAACTGACCTTATTTAACTAAAGGGGCAGATACAATAAGAGCTTCCTTTTTAGGAACATTTGCAGGATTAATAATCTTTTGTGTGGAATGTTTAATCACATACATAGGACATCTGAAAAAAAGGAGTGGGCTATACAATGAAAACACGAGTAACTGAGATTTTTGGAATTAAATTTCCAATTATACAAGGAGGACTTGCCTATCTTGCTTATGCTGAATTGGCAGCTGCTGTTTCGAATGCAGGAGGACTCGGACAAATTACTGCGGCAACACTACGTTCACCTGAAAAACTTCGGGAGGAAATTCGTAAGGTACGTACACTTACTAATAAGCCGTTCGCCATAAACTTTGCCATTGCTAGGCACGACGGGCAATACCTGGAGTTACTTGAAGTTGCTATTGAAGAAAAGGTACCCGCAATTTCTATAACAGGAGCTAATCCCCAACCTATTTTTGAACGTATAAAAGGAGAAAATATTAAAACGCTTGTCCTTGTAGCAGGCGTTAGACAGGCACAAAAAGCGGAACAACTAGGAGCTGATGCTGTAATGGTGGTTGGACAGGAAGGCGGAGGGCATTTAGGAAGAGAGGATATTGGCACAATGGTTCTTACTCCTCGTGTGGTCGATTCTGTATCGATCCCTGTATTGGCAAGTGGAGGTATTGGAGATGGACGAGGTTTATTGGCTGCATTAGCTCTGGGAGCAGAAGGGATTGAAATGGGTACTCGTTTTATTGCTACTCAAGAGTGTGTCCACGCAAACGAGAAATATAAGGAGGCAATCGTTAATGCAAAAGAGTCGGATACAGTAATAATAAAGAGAACAATAGGTTCACCAGGACGAGTCTTGAAAAGTGAATTTACTCTGGATATTATCGAACGTGAAAAAGAAGGAGCAACTTATGAAGATCTGCAAGATATAATTAGCGGAAAAGCTAATTGCAGATATATCTATGATGGAAATGAAGCAGAAGGTTTTGGATGGGCTGGACAAGTAATCGGACTTATAAACAATATTCCTACTGTTCAGGAGTTATTTGATGAAATGATTCTAACAGCAGAAAAAGGATTAAGCCGTATAGGTAATATTATCGGAGAGCAGACCTATCGATAATTTTTTACTATATTTATGTATGGGACGTTATTTTAATCGTTAATGGTTGCTGTGGCAACCATTTTTATTTTGAAAGCAAAGATTGTGAAATAATGTAATGTAAGCTAACGGGTGCAAAAGTTGAATATCAGGCTGCCATTTTCGGCGGTCTTTTTCTTATAGTGCATACGTGGCAGGTTGAACAAGTGAGATGAAATACAGCTCTTTTTTATGTTTATTGGAAGGAAATCATACAAAAAAAAGAAATGGGGTTTTGTTTGTCCGTACTTTATTGTCACTCATTAAATTAAAAATTTCTTCCTAAGTAATTCTTAATCAATGTAGTTCATATAATCGATAAGTGAAAACATAAAAAAGGTGGGAACAATTCTATGTTTAAACCAAACCCAGCGAATACTGCAATAGTTATTACAGATCCTCAAAATGACTTTTTGTCTCCAGGCGGAAGAGGATATCATTTGACAAAGGCTAACATTAAGCAGAATAATACGTTAGCCAACTTGGAACTACTATTAAGCACTGCCCGTAGTAAAGGTTATCAACTCTTTGTTTCCCCGCACTTTTTATACCCACATGACTATGATTGGCAGTTTACAGGGAGCGAACAAGAGATGTTGATTAATTTGCGTGTTTATCAGAAGTTAAATCAATATAGTCCTCCAACTTCGGAAGCCGATTATGTTCCAACTTTAGCTCCATATATCTGGGACAAAACATCCGTCATTGCAACACCGCACAAGGTGGCCAGTCCTCAGACAAATGATCTGGTCTATCAACTAAGGCAACGCAGAAAAGAACAAGTAATTCTGGCTGGGGTATTATCAAACGTATGTGTTGAATCGCATATGAGAGATTTAATCGAAAATGGCTTCAAGACAGCTGTTGTTTACGATGCAACTGCCACGATAAGTGAAGACGATTTTCATGCTGCTGTTACGAACTACCGAGCTTTCAGTAGTGCTACATGGACAACACGTGAAGCCATTTCAAATATGTAATGATACTCTTAAAAAGGCGGTATAAGGAGCCAGCCATTTTTAGTTTTTATATTTCGACATTTTTCTGCATTCTAAGAAGTGTAACAAAATACATAAGAGATTAGAATCATAAAAAGTTTGTTGATTTTATTGACTTTGCCAGTCATTACCGTTGCTAGTGAGTATATAATTTTTTGTTAAGTTGAGAATCTGTCAAATCTTGACCAATCTATGTAACGCATAAAGGTAAAGTCTATCAAACCAACGTAATAGCTACCAAAAACCAAACAGTAGAAGAAGTTTATCCTATAGCACAAGAACAAGTTCTGAAACATTGGGCAAATTAAATACGGGATCCTGGGATTAAAAGGATTGAATGGAACTTCCACTTCAAGAATAGATTTTGGATAGCTTCCTTTACTTGAAATATAGCTGCCAATGGCGGCTTTTTTTTGTTTAACTAAAGGGGCAGGTTAATGGAATAACACAAATGGGTGATTATGGTATAATTGGATTTTGAGGGGGGGTCTAAATGAGGGTAGTTCTCCAAGCATTTATTTGCTCAGTAATAATTCACGTAACTTATTTTTCTAGTATATTTTTAGTAGGTTATATAAAAACCAGCCTTTATAAACCTGATATTGCAAGTGAGTGGGATAAAATAGATACACTTCAAAATGAATTAGCGTTTGGTATGGTCATTTCTCCTGTTTTTTCTTTATTAACACTTATAGAAGTGGCTGTTATTTGCGGAATTATCATATTTTTGTATAAAAGATTGTTGAACTAACGAGTCCAATGCTTCAATAATGAAGGATCGCTTGTTTGTTATACAAATAAAGGAGCAGTTTTTTTTTAGTACCAAGGGCTTGAATTTCGTGTTAGAACTTTATTATTAGATATTTTATAGAGTGGGGATAATACCAATTAAAGTAATTTTGTATGTTGAAAAAAGGGGGGCAATACCAGATGAGTGAAGCAATCAATTTACATAGTAGTGCAATAAACATGTTGATGGCGACAAGTCGGACCTTCTTTATTCCTATTAGTCATCTACCGACAGGATTACAAGAAGCTGTTACATCCGCTTACTTATGCATGAGAGCTATTGACGAGATTGAAGACCACCCCCAACTCCGAGGGGATTCCAAATATAATCTATTACATTCAATCAGCTCGCTCTTGAAAAAACCCTTCAATAATAAGGAGTTAATGGCTTTATTTCACCCATACCACTCCCACCTACCGGAGGTTACCTTACGATTTGGCGATTGGATAAATCTTTGTCCACCGACAATTGTAGAGAATATTTCGAGTGCCACATCTACTATGGCGAAGGGGATGGCAGACTGGGCTTTAAAAGAGTGGCGGATTAAGAATGAAGAAGATTTGAATGAATACACATTCTACGTTGCAGGTTTGGTAGGAGTTATGCTCTCTGATATTTGGAAGTGGTATGATGCTGTTGAAACGGACAAGGAAC
>NZ_JBALSN010000285.1:0-7159 GCF_036966985.1 Neobacillus drentensis
TTATGGGTCACAGTTCAAGATGGAAGGTTTGGGGTTTCTTAAAAAATTTTGTAGGCGCTTTAAAATATTAGTGACGTTTTTTCTTATCTGTTTTAGTTAATCTTCCTAATAAAAACGCCCCTGCGGCAACGCCGAGCACGGTATTCGTTTTTTTGTTAAAGACTTGCTTCGCGACAAGATTTAAGTTTTGAGGCCGTTCGGCAAGACGTCTCATGAAATAACCGTACCAATCATTACCGAAAGGAACGTACGTACAGAAGTTATAACCTTCACTAGCGAGCTCCAGCTGCATGTCTTTTCTAAACCCATAGAGCATTTGGAATTCAAATTTGTCATTCGGAATATCATGCTTCTTTACAAATTCCTTCACATGATTAATGATGCGATGATCATGTGTTGCAATCGAAGTGAATTTTCCATTTAACAGATGCCATTCGGCAATCTTAATAAAGTTCGCATCAATATCTTTTTTATCTTGATAAGCGATTTCTGCTGACTCTTTATAAGCACCTTTTACTAGACGAATGCGGAAATTTTGATATCTTTCAAGGTATTCTTGCGCCTTGTGGAAGTAGGATTGAATCACTGTACCGACATTATTGTATTCCAACGATAGGTCGTCCAATAAATTAAAGGTTGGTTGTAAGTGTTTGAAGTCTTCCATATCAATATTGACAAAAATATCATATTGATGTGCTTTATCAACGATTTCTCTTACATTATTTAGACAGAATTGATAATCAATATCTAAACCTACTTGCGTTGGTTTTAACGAGATATGTGCATCCACTTTATGCTCATGAATCGCATCGATGACGTTTAAAATTTGTTCTTTTGCTTGGGTTGCTTCCTCTTCTTTAAAAACAAATTCTCCTAAGTTATCAACTGTACATGAAATTCCATGTGCATTCAGCTCTTTAATACTTTGAATTACTTCAGGTATATTGGTACCAGCTACGACACTTTGTGCCCCTAATTTTAAACCATATTTTTTAGCTGTACTATTTAAAAATTGATTTTGTGATAAGCCCATAAAAATGTCTTTCAACATAGCGATTACCCCTTGCTGTTGTTTTTACCATCATTATAGCATACGCTTTCATTAATATTTATTTTGCGAATTTTCCAACTTAAAAGCCACTTTTGAAATGAAAACGAACAGTCCTGCCCGGCACAAATGTTTAAGAGAATGGAACAGATTATTTTTTTTAGATTGCATCGGTGTCATCCCTTCTTGTCAGGATATCAGCCAATGGGTTAAATTCTTCACCCAACAATCGAAACGAGTCATTCCCGCTTTTAAACTCCTCTAGAAAAATCCCCCAACTGGGTGCATTTGCTGCCGCAAGTATAAGCCGCTGCAATTTATTTATATCTTCAATTTCATAGATTGCCAGAATCATTTCACCATTTAAAACCCCAAATCGCATCCTAAGTACAGCAATTAAATCCTCTCGATCGTTATAAGCATTGGATCATTTTCAAAGGAAAACAATAGTTTAGTCAGCTCCCTCTACAGTTTAATCATTTTGTAATAATTGGAAATTAACAGTGATTTACATTTCTCGGCAGCCTCTGCAAAAAATTGAACAACGTCAGCATCAGGGACCATCGCTTGTTCAAAGCTAACTTGTGTTGCCATTGCCTGTGAAAATGATTGTGAAAACCGTAAAGTGACTTCGTATCCAGATTCATTTTTTTTGACCGTTCCATGGATATCGTATGGATGGATATGATAACTATAAAATGTATCGGCCATTTGCTGGTACAACGCTGGTGTGGCAAAACGTAATAACTTTTCCTCTAATGCTGGACTCTTGCTCATTTTCACCCTCATTTCCTTTTTTAACCAAAATTTCCAAACTTATTTTTCTCGATCGACCAGAAGTTTATTCATTTCATCGTCATTTTGGATTTGATCTATAATGACCAGACTATCTAACAAGGAAATCATCCGTTGGTTTGGTTCATCTATCTGTAATAGATTTTTCAAATTATCTACAATCCTCCGCATGAGGTCATGATCACGAGTTAATTGAATTACTGTGGTCACCATATCTGGATTTGCTTCAATCATATCTTTATATAGCCCATCCTCTTCCGCTTCGGCATGTTTCAAGGTACGAGATTCCCAGTGTTCAATTGCCACTTCTATCACTTGTAATGCCTTTTGCTTGTCACCATCTACCAAACATTTCTGAAATAACATTCTCAACTCGATGGCCTTATTTAGTGCGGCTTCATGAATGGACGAGTGCTCATCTTTTTTCTTAAACTAGGACCTGACAATGTCACGTCACTCCTTTCCTATTCCATACATTAGCATAATACTAAAAATGGAAATCATTATAATCTTTTCCATATAACCTATCTACAAACTAAAAAAAGAGGGAGGAGCAAAAAAAGGTGTCAGGCACTTGATGAAAGAATTGATATTATCCCTATATATTTGTTATAATGAGGTGGTTGTAACATTATTGAGGAGGAACATTTTTTTATGTCAATCGAGGTAGGTACTAAGGTACAAGGTAAAGTAACAGGCATCACTAGTTTTGGGGCATTCGTAGAATTGCCTGGTGGCACAACAGGGTTAGTTCATATCAGTGAGGTAGCTGACAGCTATGTAAAAGACGTTAATGACCATTTAAAAGTTGGCGACCAAATTGAAGTTAAAGTAATTAGTGAGAAGGACGGAAAGACTGCCTTGTCCATCAAAAAAGCTATAGATAAGCCCGAAGGACAAACCTCATCTTATTCCCAACGGCCACCACGCCAGGGAAGAGTAGATAACCGTTCTAAAGATTTCCGTTCAAAGAGCAATTTTAAACCAAAGGAAAATTTCGAAGATAAAATTGCGAAATTCTTAAAGGCTAGTGAAGAGAATTTATCTACCTTAAAACGAAGCACTGAAACAAAACGTGGCGGTAGAGGCGGAAGACGCGGATAACTTTATCGTTTATTAATACATCAATATATAGTGAAAGGCAAACATGTTTTGACATGTTTGCCTTTTTAATTGCTTCAATCGTTAATTGAAGCAAAAAAAAGACAGGGCTCACCTGTCTTTTTTTCATTTGATTAATCGTGAAAGTTGGTACCATCTGTCGTAGCTTTGATGATGCCAGCGCGAATTACATAATCACCGAAGTGCTCGCCATCTTCTCGTTCAGTCGCATAGCGAGATAGTAAAACTCGAAGTTCACTTAAAATTTCATCTTCGCCGATGTTCTCTCTGAACATTTTGCTTAAGCGGCTCCCATCATGAGCGGCACCAAGATACATATTGTATTTACCTGGTGCTTTCCCGATAAACCCAATTTCCCCAAGTGCATGTCGGGCACAACCATTCGGACAACCCGTCATTCGGATGGTAATTTCCTTGTCGCGAAGACCATTTTCATCGACAATGTTTTCAATTTTATTAATTAACGTTGGTAAATAGCGCTCTGCCTCTGCCATTGCTAAACCGCATGTAGGAAGAGCTACGCATGCCATTGAGCTTCGGCGCAATGCTGTATAATGCTCACCATCAGTTAAACCATATTGCTCAATAAGTTCGTTAATTTGTTTCTTCTTCTGCGTGGAGACATTAGCGATAATTACGTTCTGATTTCCCGTTAGGTGGAAATCACCAGTATGGATTTTGGCAATTTCACGCAACCCTGTCTTAATCTTGTAATCATTAAAGTCAGCTACACGACCATTCTCAATAAACAGAGTAAAATGCCATTTTCCCTTAACGCCCTTAACCCATCCATAACGGTCGCCGTTATGGTCAAACTGGTATGGCTTTGCTTCATCTAAACTCCAACCAAGACGATGTTCCAATTCAGCTTTAACATTTTCTAGACCAAGTCGATCGACTGTGTACTTGAAACGAGCATTTTTTCGGACGGAACGGTTACCGTAGTCCCTTTGAATGGTAATTGTTTTTTCAGCAATATCGTATAATTGATCAGGTTTACAGAAACCAATAACCTTTGCAAGTTGTGGATAAGTTGCTGTGTCCCCGTGCGACATTCCCATTCCGCCGCCAATCGCCACGTTAAACCCAATTAATTTTCCATCCTCAACAATCGCAATAAAACCAAGGTCCTGTGAAAAAACATCAATATCATTACCAGGTGGCACAGCAATTCCGATTTTAAACTTCCGAGGTAAGTAAAGTGGACCATACATTGGTTCAACTTCTTCAATTTCAGGTGTTCCGGCTACTTTTTCTTCGTCCAGCCAAATTTCGTGATACGCTCTTGTGCGTGGCAGTAAATCGTTGCTCAATTTTTTCGACCATTCATATACTTCGGCATGGATCTCAGATTGGTACGGATTCGAAGAACACATAACGTTCCGGTTCACGTCACCGCAAGCCGCAATGGTATCCATAAGTGCATTATGAATTCCCTGAATCGTACTTTTCATATTCCATTTTAATATCCCATGCATTTGGAACGTTTCACGGGTAGTCAGTTTCAAAGTTCCATTCCCATATTTATCAGCCAGGTCATCCATTACGAGCCATTGATCAGGTGAAGCAACCCCGCCAGGAAGTCGAACACGAAGCATAAACTGGTACGCTGGTTCAAGTTTTTGTTTGGCACGTTCATTGCGGAGGTCCCTATCATCCTGCAAGTAGCTGCCATGATGTTTCATTAAACGGTTATCATCTTCAGGAATTCCGGCACTGATCCGGTCTAGCATTACTTCTTTAAGTGTCCCGCGTAAATAATTACTTCTTTCTTTAATACCTTCCACATCACTAGGAGGGCCTTCAGGCGCTTTTAAAATTTGATTAACCATGGTGAAACTCCTTTCTATCCCAAATCAGTATACGTCACGCTGATAACGTTTTTGCTGCTGCATTTCGGCTACATATTCTTCTGCTTTTTCACGGCTCATGCCGCCTTCTTTTTCAATAATGTCAATTAACGTATTATGAACATCATGGGCCATATGTTTTTCATCCCCACAAATGTACAGATGAGCACCTTCTTCAAGCCATTCAAATAATTCTTTACTGTTTTCAAGCATACGATGTTGTACATACACTTTTTCAGCTGTATCACGTGAAAAGGCTACATCCAATTTCGACAATACGCCGTCTTTCAGCCATTTTTGCCATTCTGTTTGATAAAGGAAATCCGTCACAAAATGCTGATCACCGAAGAATAGCCATGATTTACCTTCAGCTCCGATTTCTTCACGCTCTTGCATAAAGGAACGAAATGGTGCTGCACCAGTGCCTGGTCCCACCATGATGATTGGGGCATCTGGGTTATTTGGCAGCTTGAAGTTTTCATTATGTTGGATATACACTGGCACGGTATCGCCTGGCTGCAAACGTTCCGCTGTCTGGATGGAACAAACCCCATTTCGTTTCCGGCCGTGTGCCTCATAACGGACAGCACCGATAGTCAAATGGACCTCATCTGGGTTGGCCGTTAAGCTGCTCGAAATCGAATACAGTCGGGATGGCATTTTCCGAAGTATGGAGACAAACTCTTGTGCCGATCCAATCCAAGGAGTAAAATCCCTGACTAAGTCAAGTAAGTCACGTCCATCCAAATAAGTTTTTAATTTCTCTTCATTACCTGGTGAGAGCAATTCCTGTAAATTTTCATTTGCAGTAAGGCGGGCTGCCTTCTCAATCAACGGTTTCGTTAACGTCGTAATTTCAAAGTGTGTGATAAGTGCTTCTTTAAGCGCGAGACTTTCTCCTTTTTTATTCACAGTTACCTGCTGTTCTGGATCCCAGTTCATTTCCTCCAATAATAAGTTTACAAGAGCTGGATCATTTTCCGGATAGATTCCTAGACTATCCCCTGGTTGAAAGGTGAGTCCCGATCCTTCAAGCGACAACTCAAGGTGGTGTGTTTCTTTATTTGAGCCGCGGCCGTTCAGATTGATATTTTCTAGTACTTCTGCTTTAAACGGATTTGATCTTGAATACGTTGATTCTACAGCTTGAGATACCAGTTCCTGAACTGGTACTTGGCTGCCGGCATCTGCTTCTTTTAAATTACTTAGCACACCTGCAAGCCATTCAGATGCTGGTTCATCGTAGTCAAGGTCGCAGTCAAAGCGTGGGTAAAGCCTGGTACCGCCAAGTTCTTCCAAGCGTGCATCAAAGTCTTTTCCTGTTTGACAGAAAAATTCATACGAACTGTCACCCAAAGCCAAAACCGAGAAGCGAAGATGCTCTAGTTTCGGGGCCCGTTTTCCATGCAGAAACTCATGAAAGGCAATGGCATTATCTGGTGGAGTGCCCTCGCCATGGGTACTAGCAACAATCAGCAGATTGTCAACCTTTTTCAAATTGTTAGGTTTAAAATCGCTCATTGATATTACAGTTACTTGGAAACCAGCTGCTTCAAGCGTCTTTCCTGCTTTCTTAGCAAGACCCTGAGCGTTACCTGACTGTGAACCAAAAAGGATCGTTACATTTTTTGAAACGACCGGAGCTGTGACTGCTCCAGGTAGTTCAGATACCTGAACATTTCCAGACCCCGAAATTGAAGAAAATTGGGCTGCTGCCAAGAAACCGCTCAACCAGACTTTTTGTGATTCTGTCAACGTAGGCAGTATCCGGTTTAGGAGTTCTGCTTGCTCCTGATTAAAAGGACTATTCAATACTTGAAGTTGCACTAAAATCCACCTCACAAAGGATTATTAACTGATTGTGATCATTTATTTATCATGACTTTTTATAAAAATTCTTACAGTACACAATTTTCAGTCAAAAAATGATTAATATAATAATAGTTTTACTATTCCTATAAGTCAAGTCGGTTTTAATGATTTAAACCATTAAAATATGTTGAAATTTTGGTTTTTTTTAAGTGGATGCAGGTTAACTACAACATTTAAATAAATTTATGGCGCAATGGAACAGCATACCGCGACACTTTTCCAATGCTTTGGCTTTTTGTCACATCACACAGTCCTCATTGCGCCAGATTTTTAGGAATTGTTATCTATTTCTTCTGTTTCGGTTACGTAAAAAAGTCGGAATGTCAAGAGACTCCTCTGTATCCTGTCCATAGTTTCCATAATCATGCGAAGGCTCTTCATGATTCACTTGTTCTTGTTTCGGCTGGGATTGTACCTGAATTCTTGATGGTCCTTCCTTTTGAATAGGGGAAGAAGGCCTATTGGTTCGTGC
>NZ_JBALSN010000286.1:0-4048 GCF_036966985.1 Neobacillus drentensis
CCCTATGAAGTGTCACTAAATTGAAAATAATTACGGTGGCCAGACACGGTGGAAATGGTAAAATATAAAAATACAAAGAAAAGGAGCCAGAAAGAAATGAACCAAGTGGAAATTATCGCTCGGAGAATACTAGGTTGGAAGTTAAATAGATGGGACAGATGGTTTGATTTTGAAAAGGGGACATTCATTCCAGTTGCTGATTTTCAACCCGAACAGAATCTTGACCATGCGATGCTCATCGTAGAAAAATTAAAAGACTTCGGTTTTACTTATTCAACCAATGGAGTCACTGAAGTTTGCTTTAATAACATATGTGAAACAGGCGACACATTAGCCCAAGCCATCACTAATGCAGCCTTCACCATTGCTGATAACAGCTCGATCTCTGAGGAATGGCTGTAATAAGTACATACAAAAAGCTTGTAGATTACATCCACATGGACCAAATCCTACAAGCTTTTATAGTTTCTATTTACTTCGTAACACCGTTATAAACCCGTCTAAGATCTCGTGACTAACCGAAAATCCCTTGCGTTTATAAAATTCCAGTGCGTCATCGTTGCCGTTAGAGACAAAGATAAAATAATCTTCTACCTCATCAAATTGTTTTAACCACTCCATCGACATCTTGAAAAGTGTAGACCCCACCCCATATTTCCGATACTCGTCCTTAATGTAAAATTGCGATAAACAACCAACATTTGGTCTATGAACCGATGAAAGGTCAAAAAAGGTAGCAAATTCATTAGAATATGCCTCTTTGGGTGAGATATTTGAATAAACATACCCAACGATTTGGTCCCCGTCTTTTACAATCACGATGTAATTGTGACTAGCACTATTTATCGAAGGAACCATCCGGGTGTCAAAATTCATGCTATCAAACCGTTCGGGTGTTATGTAAGCTTTCGACTTTTGAAAGGCCATTAGTTCATTGCATAAATCCCGGCAATATTCTATTTCTTTGTCCGAGATTACTTCATATGTTAAATTCATGACTTCTCACTCCTTATCTCCCATATCAAAACTGATAAGAGCACTCGGTTTAAATTAAACCGAGACGCTCTAATCCGTAACGGACACCGTCTTCTTCGGCGGAGAGTGTGACCATATTGGCCACTGCTTTCAATTCATCACGGGCATTTCCCATAGCGACTCCCATTCCGACCAGTGACAGCATTTCCATATCATTTAAACCATCGCCAAAGGCAACGGCCTCATCAGGTGCAATCCCAAGTTTTTCTAATAATTTACTAATTCCCACTGCTTTGTTTGAATTAGACAAATTCACATCACACGTACGTGCCCCTGAACTCCATCTGCGGAAATCCAGTTCTGGAACCATTGACTGATAGGATAATTCCTCTTCCAGATCGCAATGGAGGAAGATTTGATAAATATCTTGGTCCTTCCAATATTGCGGCGTGGCAAGCTCCGGTTTCCATGGATCATGCTGGTACGCTTCTACGACGTAGGGATGATCTAAATGAGTAACTTTAAAGCTTGAATCGCCTAAATATGTCAGCGGATGTTGAAAGTCATTGGATAATTGATGGACTCTTTCTAATACTTGCTTTTCGATCGAACTCTTGTAAATTTCTTTTCCTTCATGGAAAGCAAATGATCCATTAAAAAAGACCATCGAGTCGACCCCAGTTTCTCGAATAATCGACTCAGTAAAATATGGTGCTCTCCCGGTAGCAATCACCACTTTCGTCTGATTCTCTTTTAGCCTCTGGATGGCATCCTTTGTGGCATGACTCAGTGTTTTTCCATGCGGGAGGATGGTTCCGTCTATATCTAAGATGACAACCTTGTAATTCATAATACACACTCCCAATAATTCTTTCACAGATATTTGTACAGCAAAGTATAACATGTTCCAAGAAAAACTCTATGCAAAACACACTTAAACAGTAATTTTTATAATGTATGGGGATTTATTATATATTTACAGATTATTCCTAGTCAAATCTAAGTACAGAAACCCCGACAAGAAAACTTAGGAAATATTTGTATATTAATTAACTATAATTACATTATGTAAACTTAAGATGGATTTTGAAAAGAATTCATAGAACAAGAAGGTCTCGGGTAAAATGTGAAAATGATATTGGTTTTTTAAATTAAAATCTGAACACAGATTAGAGGAGGTAATAGTGTGGATCAAATAGAAAAAAAGCGAAAACTACTTCGTGATTATGGCTATCCTGAAAAAGCAATTCCGAGATTAATGGAGGAAATTAGTTCCATGGACTATAGTAGGCTGGAAAAACTGATCTTGCCTTATAACGACATAACATCAGAAAAATCCTAATAAATGAACAAAAAACAAGACTCCACCGCGGGAGTCTTGTTTTTATTAATCATCACTATTTTGCATTCCTGTAAACATGAGTACAAAACGGAGTAATTCTGCTAATGCTACTACAGTTGCTGCTACATACGTTAGCGCAGCTGCATTGAGCACTTTTTTCGCTCGATACTCTTCCTCATTTCTAATCAGACCAGAACCAACCATTACATCGAGAGCTCTGGAACTCGCATTAAATTCGACAGGTAACGTAACCACCTGAAAAAGGACTGCAGCGCCCATAGCGATAATTCCAAGTAATAAAAAATTGGCAGAGGATAAAAGAATGCCGATTAAGATCAAGATAAATGAAAAATTTGAGCCAATATTTGCGACAGGTACCAATGCATGTCTTACACGTAAAGGTACATAACCATCCTTTTGTTGTAAACAATGGCCAACCTCGTGAATGGCAACGGATATTGAAGCAATTGAGGTCCCATGGTAGTTCGTTGAGGAAAGCCTAACACTTCTACTTCTTGGATCGTAGTGGTCCGATAAGTGGCCTCTCACTTCTTCGACTGATACATCGTATAAGCCATTTTGATCCAAGATTCTTCTAGCAGCCTGGGCACCCGTTAAACCAGAAGAGGCTCCTACTTTCAAAAATTTAGAGTAGGTACTCCTTAAATACATCTGCACAAATATTGGAATTATCATGATTAGAATAAAATAAACGATAAAACCCATAAAGCATGCTCCTTCTCAAGATGCTATTTTATATACATTATTATACTTTAAGGTACACTTTTTTAGTAATAAAGTGCTTGTTAAAAAAAGGACTAACCAATAAGGTAAGTCCTTTTACGCGATTATTTTAATTAAATAGCACGCTTAACCGTACTTATTTTTTTCTTAAATATCTTCGTATTTGTTCCAATATAAACACCAGATAGGACAAAGGCTGCTCCAATTCCGTGAGCCAAAGTGAAGGTTTCATTTAAAAAGATGGTTGCCATCAAGACGGCCGATACTGGCATGACATTAATAAAAATCGATGCTTTTGCTGCTCCAATTTCCTTGATCCCGTAATAATACATGATAAATGCCACCACTGTTACGAAAATACTCATGTGGGCGATGGCTATCCAAGTTGAAATGTCAGCATGCTGTACATCCTTCCATCTGGTTTCCACAAATGCAAATGGCAATAAAAATAATGTACCAAAAGCTACGGCATAAGTAGTGGATTCGACTGAACTAAATTTTTTTAACACCACTTTGCCAACCACGCTATACAAGGCCCAACTAATCACCGCACCAAGTAAAACAAAATCGATCGTTTCAAAGCCAATTTCGAACAAAGAAAATACGTGACCATCTGTAATAATAAAAGTAACCCCAATAAGAGCAATCATCATCCCAATAATATGATTCTTGGTAATCGTCTCTTTTAAAAATATCCCAGATAGAAGAACGATTAATACAGGATTTGAGGCAATAAATAAGGAGCTTTTAATTACTGGTGCATGTTTGGTGGCAATAAAAAAGCAAATATTATAGAGAGCTATTCCAGTTAAGCCTAAAACCGCAAACAGGCCATAGTCCTTAAGAGTAGGCCTGATCCGATTTTTCTCAGTTAACCACATCAGCGGGAACAAGAGGACAGCAGCTCCTAAAAAACGTAAAAAAGCAACAGTAGCCGGTTCAAAGTCTTGAACAGCAATTTTTCCAGCAATAAATGCACTTCCCCAT
>NZ_JBALSN010000287.1:0-15155 GCF_036966985.1 Neobacillus drentensis
TGGGCTGCATTTTGATTTGCATCGTTAACGAGCTGTGTATACTCATCTATTTTGCCTTTTACATCTGTCGTCTGTTGTCTTATTTCCTCTGTGATTTGTTCAGCAACGTAAGCAGCTAATACATCAACAATGTCTTGTTTATTAAATAAATAATAAAGAGAATCCTCTGTTGCCATTTCGGTAAGTTTGGTTTGATTCAAATCATTTTCTAGGTCCGGACGACTAAATTGATCTATTCCAATGCCAAAGTATAGATTATACAGCGTCAATAACTTATGAAAATTACTGACGGTATCGCTGGAAGCATTGATTAAAACACTTGTCGAGTCCCCGGTAAGAGGCGACATCACCTGATGGGCAATATGGTTATTTAAAATTTCCAATTTCTCAATAATACTTGCGTTTTCATTGTCATTGGGTTGAGTCGAGTTCTGCGGTTCGATTGACTTTTTGTCCTTTGCATCCTTGCTCAATTCTTCAGCTGCTGCCGATTGATTACTTTCGTTAGACAATAAGGATGGATTTGTTTCCTTATCAAGTTCAGCTGAATTTGCTGCTGTTGTTTGTGGCTGTTCTGGTTGTTCTGGTTGCACTGGTTGAACAGGTTGCACTAGCTGTTCTGGTTGATCTACATCGGTAATATCCTTTTGATCAAGTTCCCAACTCCATGTAATCGGCTGGAACACATCAAGGATGGCATCCATGTTATGAAGAATCACATCAACTTTTACAGTGAATTGCCCTTTATCTGATGAAGGCAGTTTAATTTTATCGTTATGAAGAAATGGCTCAGTATAATCCATTTCTTGGCTATTTGGTAATGATAGTAACACTCTCTTAATCTCAAATTCTTTTGGAATCGAAAGTGTAAATTCCTGTCCATTCTTTTTATTTTTCTCCAATTGGACACTATCTGTTAGGGTTACTCCATTTGTCCTTAAATCATTTTTCACTTGTTTTACTTTTTCTGACAATGGAATACTATTTGCTTCGCGATTAGGGATATAAGCAAACTCTTGATTGTATTTATTGGTGACAGCTATGACATTTTTTAGCTGTGTGACTGTTTTATCACTTAATCCTAAGCCATCTAAGTCATTACCATTTATGGAAGGCAGTAGATCAATTTGCTTTTGCAATGCAGTCCGGGCATTGTTATCTGGAACTGAAAAAATATGATTCATCGATACACTTTGCTCTTGCCCTGAACTATTTTGTATCTCCTTTTTAAGCTTCTCGGTAATGGCTTGCTGCATATCTGATGCCAATGTTTCCGACAACTCTGTATCCAATTTATCCATTTTTTCCTTCGTGTTCGTCAGATACTCTTGAAGAGCAGCCGATTCTGATAAAATAGTAGCCGATTGATTATCCTTTTGATGAAATTGATCATTGATGGCATTATTGGCGGAAACTAAAAAATCTAATTGCTGCATGACATCATCATTGTTCATTTCACGGTCTAACAGGTTAAGCTGACCGGAGAAACCTTTTGTTAAAAGACCATTAGCCGCATGCATTTTCGTGTAATTCAAAAAGCTGGATTGATAGGTATTGCTTGCTACTACATCCTCATCCAGGCTAGTTTCAAATCCTTTTAATAGATCCTGTAAGCCGGTAAAGTTATCTCTTGATATCTTTGTGTTACTTTCCACCGCTCCAAACTGAGCGGTGTAACCTGCTAATGGACGATGGATTGTATGATTATAGAAGTTTGTATATACCTGCTCCTTATTGACTAATGTACCAATATTGTCTTGAGCATCATGTAAATTGCCGATGACACTGGCAAAATAAACATCAATAATTTGGCGATTAAAATCCCCTAAGATGGAACTCGCTGTTTTCTCCGCCTTCGCTTTCAAATTGCCGTTATCGGAAGCATTTATTTTGTAGTTCAAAACTACCCGCTCTGGCGATTTTGAATCTATTGATAATGCCTTTTCGGTAAAATCATTCGGAATAACAATCATCATATTGTAGACATTCCGCGTTAGGCCGCTTTCCGCAACACCACGACTGACAACATACCAGTCATGGGTATCATCTTTTTCAATGTTCTTTATAAATTCAGCACCAAATTCATAGTTCTTATCATTAAATTGTGCACCTTGATCTTCATTGACCAATGCTACTGTCATTTTCTCGTCATCATTATTGGCCTTGCTTTTGGATACTTGATTCAATGCCAGATAAGAGATTCCTGAAGATAGCGCAAGGATCAGAACTAGAAATAATATGACACCTCGCTCAATCTTTTTCATTCACTCAACCCCTGAAAATTTATTAGTATGTAATAAAGTAATAATTTCTATTTTTATTGTTTAGGAGATGTTTGAGACTCCCTGCTATGACAAACAAAGAATAAAAGCCACACAACGATTGTCGCGTGGCTTTTGTTTTATTGGGAACATAGTCCCGAATGACTTATTCCACTGATCCAATGTTAATCTTTCAGATGTCAGGCAATCGGATTAATTAAGCCCAAAATTCTGCGATAATTGCTCATCTTGCTGAGCAACAGCATCCGCCGTTTTGTTCAATTGTGTGTTAATTTCTTGCATCAATTGAGCAAAATTTTGTACCTTTGGCTTCAATTGGTTAAACTGATCATCAAATCTTTGGAAGGCACGTCCTTCCCATTCACCACGAAGTTCATTTTGTAAATTAGTTAAGTCTCTTAAAATTTGCTCAATTTGTTGTGAACTTTGCCCATAGCGAGTCGCTTTAGCTTTTAACTCTGCTGGGGTCATACGAATTTGTCCAGCCACTTGTTCTCCATCTCCTCTACCTATAGTTGGCCCTGGAATGGATTCATCATTTTTTCCAGACCATTATCACTACATTGGAAGTAAATTCCTATCTATTTTTTTATCATAGGTTCATTCAACATTCAAATCACCCCGGATTGGCGTAGGATTTTTTCTAGTACTTTCTTTCTATTTATTTTTGAAATTAGGAATTTTTAGGAGGAACATGTGAAAAATATGATTCTTTCTTAGTAAGACAATAGGATGGTTTTCGACCAAAAAATAAAGGAATATAAAAAATCGTAGAGCTATTTACCTGTTTTTTAAATAAGGTAAGAATCGAAATCCCTAACTATCCCTTGACAATTTCTTAAATGATCCTGCTGTATTTTAAACTTTTTTCAAAGATATTAAGAATTTTTGTTAATCTCAAGAACAGTAAAAAACCTGCCTTGTTTAGGCAGGTTACAGTTAATTATAGATTTTATTCCACGATCTTCGCGTTCTTTAACAGTTCTTCCGTTAAGGTAATCCCTTCCTCCTGAGCTGCTTTTTTGTTTATAATCAGCTCAAGGTTTTCAGGAAAACCAACAGGAATTTCGCTTGGTTTCTTTCCTTTAAGAATTTCAACGGCCATTTTACCGGTAGTGTAGCCTAGGTCATGATAGTCAAACCCATAAGATGCGAAGGTTCCGCGTTTTACAGAATCACCTTCACCGACAAAGGTTGGTATATCCTTGGCATTGGCAACAGTTATCACTGACTCAAGGGCAGCAACGACGGTATTGTCCTTTGGAATGTATAATACGTCTGCACGACCCACCATTGACTCAGCTGCCTGCTTTACTTCGGAACTAGCTGTTATCGTGGTTTCAACTGACTCCAGTCCAGCAGCCTTTATAGCTGTCTTCGCATGTTTTACATTTACAACAGAGTTGGGTTCGCCGTTATTATATATGATGCCCACTTTTTTGGCATCTGGAATAAAGGTTTTTATTGCGGCAATCGTATTCTTTATCGCGTCAGGATGCGTATCAGATGTGCCTGTCACATTCCCGCCTGGCTTTTCTAAGCTTTGGACAAGCTCTGCCCCGACCGGATCGGTAATGGCAGTAAATAAGATTGGTATATCCTTCGTCTGATTAACCACTGCCTGTGCGCTAGGTGTGGCGATAGCCAAAATAAGATCATTCTTGTCTGCGACTAAATTTTGGGCAATCGACGTATTATTGTTCATGTCACCCTGGGCATTTTGGTAATCAAGCTTCAAATTCTTTCCTTCTTCATAACCTGCATCCTTGAGAGCCGCGATAAAACCTTCTCGAGCAGCATCAAGAGACGGATGTTCAACAATTTGTGTAATTCCTATTTTCACAACTTTCTCTTTTTCCTTTCCTCCCGTTTCCTTACTTCCCCCACTACACGCGGAAAGCAATAATAAAACTCCACACAATACTAACGCTAAACTCTTTCTCATCTGTTAATCCTCCCCAAACTAATCCACTATTTATGTAGTCTCCTGGTGAACAATAAAGAAAGCGATTTCCTTTTTTGATATATCTTTAGAAAATTTATAATATTCAGATTCTATCATGTCCACTAGTCTAAGACAATAGTAAATTTCTTATTTAGAAAGCAGCACTGAGATGATAAATAAAAAAAGCATTAAACCAGAAAAATCAAGGTTTGATGCTTTATTGAGAAATAGAGATATTACATTATGCCGCATTTATCTAAACATATATATTAATAATAGCTTTCAATTTTGTCGATACATACTCAGAATTTGTAGATATTTCCCGGGAATTTGTTGAAATTTGAAAAATAGTGAAATTTTTAATTGATTGTGGTCGTGGGGTAAAATTTCATTTGTATTGGGTATCGCAATGGTCTTTCTAATCTTTCTTTTTGTGGGTGCACAAGACACTTAGTATATCGCCTAGCGATACGAAAAAAAATATATCGCCCTGCGATACGAAATACAAAATAGAGCCACCTAAACAGGCACTTTATTTTCGAAATATCGATAAAAGCCCTCCCCATTTTATTTTAGGTTTTTCTATCGCTTCTTCTAAGCGTTTATTAAAATCATTTTGTGAACGCCATTCTTTTTCCAGTTC
The DNA here is from genome assembly GCF_036966985.1 of Neobacillus drentensis. Lineage (GTDB taxonomy): Bacteria > Bacillota > Bacilli > Bacillales > Cytobacillaceae > Neobacillus > Neobacillus drentensis_E. Next base: position 4,871 of record NZ_JBALSN010000287.1, read on the forward strand.
GTCCCTTATATTTTGTATCTCTTTTTGTAAGGATTCACTTTTTTGTATTTCTTGTTGCAGCAATGTTTCGTAATGGGTATTTTGTTGTTCAGTTAATTTTTCAATTTTAGCATTTGTTTTTTGCGCTGAGTTTGCAATACTAGAACTTATAACATGATGATCTTGCTGAAGTCGGGAAACCGAGGTTTTCAGCCCTGACATATCGTTTGTCAATTGGACATTCATTTCACGTGCAGCCGCCAGTTCATTGACTACAAACATTAAGACCTCTTTTAATTGCTTGGGGTCTTGAGGTAGATTCCCAAATATTTCCTGAGCCACAATCTCCGTTTCATTGGATTCTTCTAATCTTTCTTTTTGTTGATACACAATATCTTTAGCTGTATCGTCCAGGGGCTTGTCCGTATCGCGTAACGCTATAAGCGCTCCAATATCAGACTGAACAAAGATACGTCGGTCGCCATCCTTCAAAAACTCATATCCATTCCGCTCTAAGATTTGGCCATACTTTCGAACAGTGGGCGTTGCAATCCCTACTTCTTCTGCCGCTTCTTTGGAAGAGAAAGCACGTTCATTCGGTTGTATATCACGTCGCATATCGGACCTCCTTTTCTATTAAATATGAAGGTTTTTAGATATATTTGCAAGTTAAATCGCCCAGCGATACGAAACAAAAGGAGGCAATCAGCCCCTTTCTTTAGTAATTCTTTATCTAAAAAAGATGCTGTGGTCGATAGCGATACACAGCGTATCGCCAAGCGATTCATCTGATAATTTATGATATTACTAGCCTTAACGCATTGGAAGAATTAAAAAATCTTTAAAAAGACTACCTCCTTGTTTTTTTAGGAAGTAGTCTATTCTTTAAATTATTATTCTTACCAAGGGGAATAACATGATTCTCCAAAACCAAGCTGAGCCATAGCATACATCGTCCTTTGCAGGCTACATAAGTATCACTTTCCTATAAGCTCCTCAACTTCTCCCTTAGTCGGAAGAGCAGAGATTGCTCCTTTTCCTGTTGTAGTGAGAGCACCACTTGCATTGGCAAATCCCAATATTTCTGTTTGATTGCCCCGTAGTACTTCCTCGAGGTTGGCCGGGTTTGCTTTCAATTCTAGCAATTGATATAAAAAACCGCCCATGAACGCGTCACCCGCTCCGGTTGTGTCCACAGGTTTAACTGAGTATCCTCTCGATTCAATCTTTTCATCCTTTAAAAACAAATCCGCACCTGCAGCTCCCTTAGTGTAGATAACTGCCTTCACGTTTCCAACAAACAACGATTGTATTGCATCAGACTCATCTTTTATTCCCGTAATAAAATTTAGCTCTTCATCGGAAACCTTTACGATATCCGCAGACGGTAGAAATTCGAGAATCGCCTTACGACAGTCTTCTGGATCTTCCCATAGCGGCAGCCGCACATTTGGGTCAAAACTGACCAAGCCATGTGCATCTGAAACAGCCGTGATTGCTTTTTTATGTGCCTGTTTCATCGGGCTTTCCACAAGATCAACCGAGCAAAAGTGGAGAATATCCCCCGCTTGGAACCATGCTGGCTCGATTTCCTCCTCACTTAACAGCAAATCAGCGGAAGGATTACGGTAAAATGAAAAATCGCGTTCCCCGTTTTCTTTTAACGAGACAAAAGCCAAAGCCGTATTCGCCTCCCCAGTCCGGTAAACTTTGTCCATCTCAACACCAGCCTCGACAAGCTGCTCGACTAAAAAGTCGCCAAACGCATCGTTTCCTAATTTAGAAATCATCGCTGCTTTCTGCCCATATTTCGCAACGGCCGCAGCCACATTTGCCGGCGCCCCGCCAGGAGCTCTCTCAAAAGAAAAAACATCCTTTAAGGCCACCCCTTTTTGAAGTGGAATAAAATCAATTAACACTTCACCAATCGAAAAAAGCTTTCCCATTCTGTCACCTCAAGTAAGTCTAATAAGTTTATATGATATCCCATTTAACGGCCTTTACCTTCGTTTGGCCACCACGAGCAAACACACGGATTCCATTACTATTTTTACCAGGAAAAATCCGTCCCGTAAATACTTCTTCCCCATTATTTACAAACACTTCGACAGAGGAGACATCAACAAAGATTCGGAACGAAATCTTTTCAGCGTCCAACATACATTTCCGTACCGTACCAAACTCCTCAGCAAAGGATTCGCCCGACCCAGTCCGGTCTAATATAACCTTTTTTACAATCGCATCATATTTAATCACGGTTTTCTCTATTTCTCCAACCCGAATCTCCAAACCAAACTCCTCAGCCGTACTATCAGAGAATTCCGCAAGAAGCTCATACACATCTCCCTCGAAGAGATCCAAACTAACATTTTCATTCTCAACCGTTTGACTAGTTTCCACCTTTTCCCCGCGAAGCAATTCTAACTCAGGCACTGGCTGCTGGACCAGCTTTCCATCTTTAACCGATAGCTCCCGAGGGAGTGTTAAACAGTGTGCCCACCCATTTTTATCAGTAGGATAGTCAATCTCCGGTAATCCCATCCAGCCGACTAAAATTCGTCTCCCCTGATGATCCACCGTCGATTGTGGTGCGTAAAAATCAAACCCGCGATCCAACTCATGAAATGCACCATGCTTTAATTCAATATTCTCTAAATCTATTGGACTTCCAATTACATACCCTGATTGATAAATGTTTTGATAGTGATCGCCTTCCGCTTTTAACCCTTGTGGGGAGAAAAGGAATACACCTTGCTCGTCCAGTTCAAAATAATCCGGACATTCCCACATATAACCGAATTCATCACCTAAACCGGTCTTCACTTCACCCGCAAACTGCCAATCTTTTAGATCATTAGAGCGATATAAAACGACACTTCCTGTCTCACTTTTCCTTTGAGCACCAATTACCGCGTAGAAATGATCGCCATGTTGCCAAACCTTTGGATCGCGAAAATGATCGGTATAGCCACTTGGAGTATCACCAATCACCGGTGCATCCATTTTCACAAGGCTTCCATCCGGATTCAGTACAGCCAAACATTGATACGGGTGTCGATTCCAATTTTCATCGCGTGTATTGCCAGTGTACATTAAATATAATTTTCCTTCATACTCAATTCCACTTCCGGAGTACGCCCCATGACTATCAAATTCATTCGACGGCTCAATGGCCATTCCAACATTTTCCCAATGAACAAGGTCTTTAGACTTCGTGTGATACCAATGCTTCAACCCATGAACCGGCCCAAGCGGAAACCATTGATAGAATAAATGATATTCCCCATTAAAATAACTAAAGCCATTCGGGTCATTTAACAATCCTGTCAGCGGCTGAATATGAAAAGACTGCCGCCATGGACATTGATTCACAAGTTTAGCTAACGCTTGAATTTCCTCTTCGTTCACGTCGCCCATGCTTCTGTATCGTTTCTCGATAGTCCATTCCATGCTGATTCACTCCTAATACAGAAAGGAGAATCACTGGATTCCCCTTTTCAGTCTTTTATTATGCTGCTTGACCAGTTGATTTTTTAACTGTTATTTTTTCTTCTCTCTTCGCTAAAACAATCGTAACGATAAATGCTACGGCAAACGCAATGGCCATACCGATCACATAAGAAATAATTGTATCTGGGCGAATCGAGATAATTCCTGGTATACCTGCTGCCCCTAATGCAGTCGCTTTAACCTTAAACACAGTAACAAAGCCAGACCCAACAGCTGAACCAATAATGGCACCGATAAAGGGATAGCGTAATTTCAAGTTAACCCCAAACATCGCTGGTTCCGTAATCCCTAATAAGGCAGAGATCCCAGCTGCTGAAGCGGTTCCTCTGATTTTGGCATTTTTCGTTGTCTTTAGCACAGCAAGTGTCGCGGCACCTTGCGCAATGTTTGACATCGCCGCAATGACAAAGATAAACGATCCACCCGTTTTCACAACATCGGCAAGCAATTGCGTTTCTACCGCAATAAAGCTATGGTGCATACCTGTAATAACAATTGGTGCATAAAGTAAACCGAAGATGATTCCGCCAATGACACCTGTTGTGTCATATAACCAGACAATTCCATCTGTTAATAGATTACCAGCTGAGCGTGTCAGCGGTCCTACCAAGGTGAACGTTAAAACTCCGGTAATAAAGATAGACAATAATGGTGTTAATAGATTGTCTAAAGCAGAGGGAACAACCTTCCGTAAAGATGTTTCAATTTTTGCTAGAATAAAAGATGCGGCAAGAACAGGAAGTACGGTTCCCTGATAACCTACCTTTTCAATTTCTAAGCCAAAAAGATTCCAAACCGGGACCTCATTTTTCAGTAACGCGGCACCGTAACCGTACCCATTTAATAAGTCCGGATGAACCATTAGCATTCCAAGTGTGGCCCCAAGGAAAGGATTTCCTCCAAACCGTTTCGTTGCTGAAAAACCAATTAAAATCGGTAAAAAGACAAAGGCTGCATTTGCAAATGTATTAATGAGTGCAGCTAAATCCGCCATTTCTGGATTAGCATCCACTAAGGATTTTCCTTCAATAAACAAGTCTGGAGCCGTTAGGATATTGTTGATTCCCATTAGTAAACCACCAGCTACGATCGCTGGGATAATTGGAACAAAAATGTCTGACAGCATTTTGACGAATCGCTGAATCGGATTCAGTTTCTTCGCTGCCGCGTCTTTCACATCACTCGTTGACATTTCCGTTTGACCAGACATCTCCGCAAAGTGTTTATAGACCTCGTTCACCGTTCCAGATCCTAAGATAACTTGAAACTGACCTCCCGTTGAAAAGGTCCCTTTTACAACATCCATGTTATCCAACGCTGCTTGATTAACGATTGATTCATCATGTAAAACTAGACGTAAGCGTGTGGCGCAATGCGCTGCAGCTGATACGTTTTCCTGACCACCAATGGCATTGAGGACTTCCCGTGCAATTTTTTTATGATCCATTTTAATCCCTCTCTTTTCATTTGATTTGGTTTGGTTTAGGAACCGGTTCCATAGTTGAATAAAAATAAAAATAAAAATAAAAATAAAAACCCTCATTTGCGGAACCGGTTCCAAAATAAGCTAAAAAAATAAATGATTAAAAGAGAAACCGAATTCGATTGTTACCAAGTGACAAGGTTCTCTTGATTGGAACCGGTTTCGTTGTTTTTATTATAGTGGACGATTAAAGAAATTGTCAACGCTTTCTCGCTCAATAATTTCAAATTTAGAAATGGTTACTTTTTCGACAGGGCGCTCATTAACTAACTCTACAATATGTTTTGCAGCCGTTTCCCCCGCTTCTTTGTAAAAAAACTTCGCCGTCGTTAAGCCCGGATGCATGATTTCCGTTACATCATATCCACCAAAACCCGTTAACGCTATATCTTTTGGAATCGTTAGCCCCTCTGAATACGCTGCCTTCATAACCCCAAGGGCAATATTATCGGTCGCACAAACAATGATAGAAGGCTGAAATTCATGGATGATTTCCATTGCACTAGCTTGCGCAGCTGGAATCTTGAACAATGTCTCATAGAAGCGAACCTCACAATCCTCTACTTCTTGAATTGCCTTTTTAAAGCCCTGCTTTCGCTTCACCCCAACTGAGATATCCCGTTCCGTTACGCCTAGATAAGCAATTTTCCGATATCCCTTTTCAAGGACATACCTCCCCATTTCATAACCAGCGCAAAAATCATCATGAATCAGACTATAAAAATCCTCATGCTCTTGTCCTATTAGCAGAACAGGAACTTTAACGGTTTCAAATGCCTCAATATGCTGATCCGTGATTTCGGTAGCAAGCAAAATAATCCCCGCCATCTTTTGATTGGCAAAGCCATAAATGCTTTCAATCTCTCGCTCCAGATTTTGACTTGTATTGGAGATCAACATCTGATAATTCATCTGCTTTAATTGCTCATCAATACCAATTAACGTTTGCGAAGAAGCGTAGGAATCAAGCCGCGGGACAATCGTGCCAATAATATTCGTTTTCTTCGCTTTCAAGCTCTGCGCAAATGGATTCGGAGTATACCCGGTTTCCTTGATCGCTTGTTCAATTTTCTTCTTCGTCGCTTCCCCAACAGAGCCACCATTTAAAAACCGAGAAACCGTACTCTTCGCCACACCCGCAAGCTTGGCAATATCTAAAATTGTACTCATGATCCTCAACCTCATTACATTTCAAATTCATATACCATTATAGTATCATGAAAAGTCTTACGCATTAAATTTCGAAGCAAGATCTTGATGATTAATGCTCGCAAATAAAAGTAAAAACAGATGCTGAGCACCTGTTTTATATTTTGTAAATCTTGATATATATTTAACCTAAAAACTAAGGTCTTCACCGTTAGTTGCAATCACTTTCTTATACCAATCAAATGATTTTTTCTTTGTTCTTTTTAATGTTCCATTTCCTTCGTCATCCATATCTACATAAATAAACCCATATCGTTTTTTCATCTCGCCAGTTCCTGCTGAAACTAAATCAATACAGCCCCATGGTGTATAGCCCATTAAGTCAACACCGTCTAAAGTAACCGCCTTTTTCATTTCTTCAATATGATCTCGGAAATATTGGATCCGATAATCATCTTCCACATATAGATTTTCATCCGGTCTATCAATAGTTCCCATTCCGTTTTCAACGATAAAAAGAGGTTTTTGATATCGGTCATAAAGTTCAGATAAGGCGTATCTTAGCCCAATAGGGTCAATCGCCCAACCCCACTCCGTTTTTTCTACGAATGGATTTGCATCCCCCATTTGTCCGCCGGTATCGGTATTCTGAACGATTTCAGTATGGTATACACTGCTTCGGTAATAACTAAATGATAAAAAATCTGAAGGATACGCCTTAATTATTTCTTCATCCCCTGGTTCTTTATTTATCGTTACCCCCATCTCTTCAAATAAGCGGTCAGCGTAAGATGGATAATATCCCCTCATCATTATATCAGAATAAATCAAAGCTCCTCTTCGATAATCCAAAGCTCCAAATACATTTTCCGGCTTACAATCTTTCGGGTAAATGCAGCTTAATGCAACCATACAGCCAATCTTTGCATCTGGAATGATCTCGTGACAAAGCTTATTGGCAAGTGCACTCGCAACAAACATATGGTGCTTTGCTTGATAACGTACCTGAGCGGTAGCCTCCCTGGTTCCCATAAAGGCATAACCATTTAATACATTAATTTCGTTAATGGTAATCCAATACTTTACTAAATCTTTATATCTTGTAAAGACTTCTTTGCACATTCTTAAAAAACAATCAATCGTCTCACGTCCGCCCCAACCATTAAAATGTTCAGCCAAATAAGCAGGAGTTTCAAAATGATAAAGAGTGACTAATGGTTCGATATTATATTTTTTACACTCTTTAAAGACATCCTCGTAAAATTTTAACCCTTCCTCATTTGGTTGTTCCCCTTCGATTCCACCTTTTGGGAAAATACGGGACCAACTAAGGGATAGCCGGAAACACTTAAAACCCATTTCTCCCAAAAGGGCAATATCTTCTTTGTAATAGTGGTAAAAATCAACCGCTTTTTGGCTTGGATAATAAACATTTTCATCAATATAGCCTGATGCACCTTCTGGTATCGTATCAACTTTCGGGTCCCCAGTAGGTCGTCGGTTTACCATTGTTTTTGTGCCGTCTTTTAACTGGATTGTAATTTTTCTTGGACGGTCTGCAGAACCATTTGTAATGAAGTCGCTTGTTGCAAGCCCTCTTCCGCCTGCATTGTACCCACCTTCATATTGGTTTGCAGCAGTAGCTCCACCCCATAAAAAATTTTCTGGGAATGTTTTTTTCATTTAATTTCATTTCCTTTCTAAGAATGAGTATGTGAAATTATCTTGAATAAAAAAAGCCCAGTATTGGGCAATTAAAAATGACTGACATTTTTTCAGTTTTAATGACTTTCTGCAAACCCATTGGATTTGCTCTTTTAACCATGCGTTTGCAAAGTTGCCCACAATGTTTTACTTTTATATGTCCTGCTGAAAGAGGATCTTGTTTTAAGCCTTTTTGATAAGTTTATGCAATTCAATGATTTCTCTCGCTAAATCTTTTAGGGTCAATGAGTTCATCAAATGATCTTGTGCATGAATCATAATAAGAGGAAGATTGAATTCATCTCCGCCTGCTTCCTTTTGGATTAAATCAGTTTGAACATGATGTGCTTCATTGAATGCAGAATCTGCTTCGGTTAGTTTTGCTTCCGCTTCATCGAAATTGCCTTCTTTAGCTGCATACATCGCTTCCATTGCTAAGCTTTTTGCATTTCCTGAATGAAGGATTAATTGAAATGCATGATTGTATAGTTCCTCTTTATTCATGATTAACAGCCTTTCATATGATTTACTAGGAAAGGAACATTCTCCTCTCCTGTCAATTTTGGGTCCCAAAACTAACGCCCAGTCATTTTCTTAGGCGATAATTTCCTTTGTTTCACCTTTGTTCATCGCATCTTCTTCTCTCTTCTTCGCTTTATCATATATTCTGAAGAATGGAAGATAAATTACAAAGGAAATAACAATGTTAACTACATTCATGATGGCACCTGAAATATGTCCACCTGAAGCAAGATATCCTGAGATAATTGGCGGCATTGTCCAAGGCACTGCAATACCAGATGGTTTTGCGACCAATCCCATATCCATTCCTAGGAATGTTACGATAACGGTTACTATTGAAGTAAGGACAAATGGAATGATCATGATTGGGTTTAACACGATTGGCATACCAAAGATTAATGGTTCGTTAATGTTAAAGATACTAGGAGCAAACGCCAAACGACCAAGACTTTTCATTTGTTGGGATTTAGCAAACATGACCATTGATAGAACCAAACCAAAGGTTACACCTGTTCCACCGATGTGGACGAAGTTATCCCAGAATTGTTGTGTAACAATATGTGGTAGAGGTTGGCCAGCTTGATAGGCCGTCATATTGTCACCCATCGCACCAAACCAAATTGGTTCCATTACACTTTTAACAATGTTTGTCCCGTGTAATCCAGTAGCCCATAATAAAGTTACGAATAATTCAGCAACAATGGTTCCACCTAGGGTAAGACCTACCATTTTTAGCGGGTCACCTAAAAGGGTCGTAACTAAGCCATTGATACTTTGATAAGGAGTCAATTCAACAAGTAAACGGATTACCCAAACCACTAGAAGAACAAAAAATCCTGGAATTAAAGCTGCAAATGATTTACCAACACTAGGCGGTACACCCGCTGGCATTTTAATAACAATATTTTTTTTAACGGTCCAACGATAAATTTCTGTAGATATAATTGCAAACAGTAACGCAACAAACAAACCTTTACTGCTCAAAAAAGCTTTTGAAATAGCACAGTTACCAGAACTCCTTCTTCAGCTCCAGCAGGAGTAAATAAGAAACTAAATGGTGTTGTCAACATGAAAGCAGCAACTGAAATAGCACCTGCACTCATCGCGTCAAGTTTATAACTTTCTGCTAGCCGGTAAGCCACTGCGAATGCTGCAATAAGTGACATGATATTGAAAGTTGCATCTACTGGATAACTTAATTTTGCAGCCCATGTTGGGCCAAAAATAGAAGTCATCCAATCGGCATAACCTGGAATTGGCAAATTAGCCACGATCAAGAAAAATGAACCAATGACAATGAATGGCATGGTCGCAATAAGACCATCACGAAGAGCCAATAAATGTCTTTGCGCACCAATTTTTCCTGCAACAGGCATGACTTTCTCTTCTAGAAAGCTGTTGAATTTACTCATTTTCTTTTCTCCCTTTATTATTTATTATTGACTAGATTTATAGCTGTTTTTAAAACTTCTGCTCCATTACACGTACCATAGTGGATTGGATTGATGGCATCCACTGGAATGCCCTTTTCTTCACCTAACTTTTTCATATTTGAAAGAAGGTATCTAACTTGAGGTCCTAAAAGAAGGACATCCGCATTGTCAATATGTTGATTGACTGAATTAGCTGCAACTGCCCAGATTTTCCCTTCCAAACCTTGTTCTTGGGCTGCTTTTTCCATCTTTGTTACCAGCAAACTTGTACTCATTCCTGCTGCACAACATAATAAAATATTCATCGATTTATTCCTCCTATTATTTAGAAAAGTTATTTTAAAAAACATTAATTAATCTAAACAGCTAATTAGCCATTGTTTTAAGAGTGCTTTAACCTCTTTATGTTTTATAGTTTACGTTGAAAGCGTTTAATTTTACAGAAAGGATTTTTCCGTTGCGTAACGGAAATATAATAAAATTGGCTGTGTTAAACTAGTCTGTT
>NZ_JBALSN010000287.1:15237-24618 GCF_036966985.1 Neobacillus drentensis
TCCAATCAACAGGGTGCCAAAATCAACATTAACCTTTAACACAGCCTAAAAATTAAACTGAAGTTACTGTCATGTAAATTTTAGCCCCAAACTAAAAAAGGGAATTCCTTTTGGAATACCCTCGTTCTTTTCCTATGGCATAAGTTAAGATTCATTTAATATCTTAATAATTTCTTCAGCTGATTCACTCTTTATAATTTTTTGGACCGTTGTACTGTTTTCAACTAGAGCAATGAGCCTTTTATACATCCTATCCAGATCACCCTCAGGTACTTTTCTTATGTTCAACAAGCAAATAAATTGAACCCTATGTTTGTCTGTCCATTCGATCGGCTTCTTTAATGTGCACACGGTCCAAAATGTTTCATCTGTTTCCGGCGTAAGTGGATGAGGGATGGCCACAAGATTCCCAAAGCTGGTTGGAGCGACCTCCTCTCTTTCCAATACCAAATTTACATAATCTTTGGAGACGAGTTTTTGTTTGTATAATTCATCACACATAAAACGGATAACGCTTTCTTTATCCTTCAATTCTTTATGAATAAAAACTTTCGATATATCTAAATAGCTCTGACCCTCACACTCTTTTCCAGAAGATACTCCTTTGCGAATATTGGCAATATCTCCTTCCCCTAAAAAGGTATTAACGACTAGTACTTGAACGCCTATCTCTTCTTTTATAGGGATCGTACTAATAATAAAATCAATAGACGATAGATCGTATTCTTTTAATTGATAATAATTGGTTGTAGCCACAATATCGATTTCATCATTAAATTCATTTCGTAAACGATAAAACAAAAGCCTTGCACTCCCCACACCAGATGCACATACCACAAGTACCCGTTTTGCCCTTTTCTGCCTTGTCTTCATTCTTTCTAATGCCACTCCGATATGTAAGGCAATATATGCAATTTCGTGTTCTCCTACCTCTCTCTCCAAATATTCGTCGATGCATCTGCTCGCAATGGCAGCCCCCTCAAAGGCACTAGGATATTTTCGTTTAATTTCCTCTAATAATGGATTCCGAATGTTCATATTATAGCGTAACCTGTTCATTGCAGGCCGAATGTGCAAACTCAGCGCTTGAATGAATTCGGAATCGTCTTTGAAATTCCAATTTAATTCGGTTTTCAATCTTTCCAGCATGCAATGAATGATGGTGCCTAGTTCATCAAATTTACTAAATTCATTCAACGTATTCTTATGAATTAATTTTGTCCCCAACAAATGGACAATAATATAGTCAATCTCAGATTTGGGAAATTCCAAACCCGTAAAATCCTCTACCTCTTTCACAATTTCATTGGCCACTATTTTTTCAAATGGATATTTTCCTATTAAATCTTGTTCAAGGTTTTCAATGACAAATCCTTCTTCAATTCTCTTGCATCCAATTGTGATATGGGTTGCTAAATTTTCAAGTGCAATGTCTGATACCTCAATTTTGTATTCATTCACTTTTTTTATGATCGTTTCCTTTACCTTTTCAAACAGATTTTGATCCAAAAGTTGAAAGGAATTACTGTCAATGTTTAAGTTTCTATTTCGCCGTAAAATATAATTTGAAAAACATAGCCGCTTCATATATTCATCGCCTTCAGCCTGCGAACCATGATGCGGTCTAGTAACTAACTTTAAATGATAACTTTCCAATAATTCACGGACGATTTTTAAGTCATTTTGAAGCTTTGGCTTGGAAACAAATAGCTCTTCTTCAAGACTTTCTAATTTTATAGGTTCCTTTTCTAATAAAAATCGTTTTAACATATACAAAACCCGATTTTCCTGTTCGGAAAAATCAGATTGGCTTTCATTTATTGCATCATTCGCATTAGAAATAAACTCCTGCTCAAACACTTCATAATCCTTTATATCTAATAGATACCCTTTTCCTCGAACTGATTCAATAATGATTCCTAGCGAATTGGATTGTGATTGAAGTTCTTTGATCTCGGTACGAATGGTTCTATCACTCACTCCCAGTTCCTTGGCCATCCATTCGGCTGTAACAGGTTCTTGCTCCTTCATTAAAGACAACACGATGTCCTTCTGTCGTTTCGATACCATTTATCTACTCACCTTTCTTAATGAGTTGATCATCATACAATTAACTGCTTCCCATCTTCCGAGGTATAGCACACTAATTAAATAATAATAACAGTTTATCTCTTAAAATTTATGTTATATCTCCCCGTCTAAAAGTTCAATTTTCTTTAAACTGTTAATAAATTTATACAAAATAATGGATAGGCTTGGCTTTTGGGATGATTTACAAAAACTGCACATCTCAAAATAATCATAAAAAAGAGGCTCCCCATAAGTTTACTCAACTTATGAGAAGCCTCCCCTTAAAATACTCTATATTCTTCATGTTATCTTATAATAACTATGATTGGGTTATGCTTTTTTGTGTACATAATTCACCGGTACACTCGCTTTGATTACTTTATTTTCCACGATCAACAATACCAGGAGTACAGGCATTATATTTAACTATATAATCATGCATAGGAATGAATGTTTGTCCAAATCCCTACACTCTTGATTTCTTTATACTCAGGTTTCCACATAGCCTCTTCAATAGCAGTCTCAACATCTTGGATATCCACTCTTGCAATTCCCTCGTATATCGCCGCATTAACTACTTCAATGGCTACGTATTTTGAGACTTCATGAAGTTTTTCAATGGATGGCAGCAGAGATGCCCCAGTTGTGCTGATGTCACACATTCTTGCAACTGCATAAGCAGCTGCTGCAAACATTCCTTTTGAGATCACTTCAGCTTTTGCAACAATCGCTCCTAGACCCAGTCCTGGGAATATAAATGCATTATTTGACTGCCCAATTTCATAGGAAACACCTTTGTATTCCACATTGGCAAACGGGCTGCCTGTTGCAATTAGAGCCTTGCCATCTGTCCATTTCATCAGATTTTCCGGCACCGCTTCAGTCAATGCAGTCGGGTTGGACATAGGCAAGATGATCGGACGCTCAGCATGCTTGGCCATTTCTTTCACAATTTCCTCGGTGAAGGCACCGGCTTGTCCGGAAGTACCGATCAGGATGGTCGGTTTCACCTTCTGAACAACTTCCATTAATGAAATGATTCCATCCTCATTCATATCCCAGTCCTTTACTTCTTCTGCCTTTCTAACATAAGGCTTCTGGAAGTTCAATACACCTGGTGTTTCATCCGTTAGTAACCCCCGATAGTCAATAGCCCAGAAACGGTCATAGGCTTCTTCTCTGGTCAGCCCTTCAAGAACCATAGCATCTGAGATTTGGTCAGCAATACCGAGGCCACCAGCCCCTGGTCCGAAGACAACAATACGCTGGTCCTTCAGATTAGCTCCTGTTATTTTCATCCCAGACATCACAGCAGCAAGGGTCACTGCACCTGTTCCCTGGATGTCATCGTTGAAGGTAAGGATTTTGTCACCGTACTTATCCAATATTTTACGCGCATTTACGTTGCCAAGGTCCTCCCAGTGAATAAGAACCTCTGGAAAGAACTTTCTTGCAGCCTGAACAAATAAATCAATGAACTGGTCATAACGCTCACCACGGACACGGGCGAATTTGTTGCCAATATAGAGAGGATCGGCAACCAAAGCCTGATTGTTCGTACCAACATCTAGGACGACTGGCAGAACTCGGCTTGGATCGATACCAGCTGCCGCTGTGTATACGGCAAGTTTACCAATCGCAATATTAATACCGCCTACCCCTTGGTCCCCAATACCCAAAATGCTTTCAGAGTCGGTAACGACGATTAAATCAATCCCATTTTTAGGCTGTCCAAGATTGTGAAATGCTTTTTCAGTGCCCTCAGGATCATCAATTGAAAGATATAGGCCGCCCGGGCGGCGGTAGCTGTGAGAGTATGACTGGATCGCCTCACCGACAGTAGGAGTGTAGATAATTGGAAGCATTTCTGCTAGGTGTTCTTTCAATAATCGGTAAAACAGAACAACATTGCGGTTATATAAATCATAAAGCAGACCGTGTTTAAATAGATTCGTAGTTCGCATCGAATATTGTTCATAAACCCTATTTACTTGTTCATCAAGGGAAAGCACTTGGGAAGGTAACAGACCGTCAAGTCCCAGGTCTTCCCTTTCCTCTTTCGTAAAAGCCGTTCCTTTATTTATAAAAGGATTAGTGAGAACTTCTTTTCCTTTTAAAGTTGTAATAATAACATTCTCAGGTATATTCATGGTGTGGTGTTTCCTTCTTTCTATCTTAAAATAGCTATTCGGACAATACCGTTACATAGATTTCTTACCTATCTATGTTAATAACATTTTCCCTATCACACTAGGTTTTTTAATTTAATGATCCTTTTTTGTAATTAAACAAAGCAGACAGTAAAAACCAGCTGACTGCTTTGTTCTCTCTTCCGCTATTATTCTTGTTAATAAAATTTACGTAACTTTTTATCAGGCTGCCCTTGCAATCGATGGTTTCGATTTTTTCTTTTGAGACCTTTTAAATACATAGCTCACAATAATCGGACAGACAATGGCAGATATAACACATGCAGCTGCAACTTGTGCAGTTGCTGAAGATGCTACTGCAGCTAAGGTCGGATCTGCTGCCGCCACAACAGCTGGTGTAGCTACCGCATTTCCTGCAGTTGACCCTGTTGCTAAACCAACGATAGGGTTTTCTTTAAATAGCTTCAATAGTAAGTAAGCACCGATTCCAGTGAAGGCAGCGATTAATCCTAGTAATATCCCAGGCCCCCCAGCTTTTACAATAGTTGAAAGATTCATTCCGGCACCTAAGGGGAATGAGAAAAATGGGATTAATAATAATTTACTGCTTCCAAGAAACTTTCTCATATCAGGATCAATATTTCCTAAAATCATTCCAATTACGATTGGAATTAATACTCCTAGAAGTGTTTGAAAAGGAATGGTGGCAAGGCCGGATGCACCTAATGCCACTAATGTGAAAAATGGACCATCTTTTAAAGAAAATAACGCATATGCGCCTACATCCGTTTCGTCACCATACGATGAAGCAAGAGATGCATATAACCCGCCATTAGCATTTAACAACGCTGCAAGGATGGCTAATGGTGTTAATCCTAGTATTCCGGCAGGCCCAAAAATCGCTGCTACAGCTAAACCAATACCAGCACCTACGATAAATTTTCCAGTTAATAATATTGCACCCTTTTTTAATGCCTTTGGTGCTAATTTAAAATTAATTTGTGAACCAATTAAAAACATAAAACATGCCAAAATGGTTGATGATGCTTCTTTACTGAATAATGCTGTTGTAAAACTACCAATTTGTAATACCTGCGGAAAAAATGTATTCGTTAATACCCCTAAAAAAAGTGGAACAACCATCAGACCACCTGGAATTTTATCAAGCGTTTTCTTTATTGGAATTTGCATTTTTATATCCTCCTTTGTCTTGCTACATGTCTATCATATTCCCGTGTAAACCGTTTTCATAGATTATGAAAGTTTAATAATTCTTTTTGTAAATAAAAAAAGTAAGCAGTTTCAAAAACTGCTTACAGAAAGTTTTTTATTAAATGCTCTTTAAATTTGTTATATTCATGCTGGTATACTGGCCTGCCGACGGTTCCATAGATAACCTTGACTTCCAGGATTCCTAAGTCCTTTAGGAAATTCAGATATTTTCTTGCAGAAACCCTTGATATTCCTACAACATTTGCTACTTCATCAGTAGAAAAAGGCCCGTCCTTCAATCCATGAATCGCATCCCATACCTGCTTTAAGGTATCCTTCGTTAACCCCTTTGGCAGTTCTTCTGCTACAACAGCTTCGTCTCTATGCAAAAGTAAGTGATCGAGCTCCTGCTGACTAACCGAATCCTGTTTATCAATGAACCGAGTTTGCTCAAGGTAAGTAGCAAGTGCAGCGTTAAAGCGTTCAAACTCGAAAGGCTTAATTAAATAGTCGACAACACCATACCTTAATGCCTTCTTAATTCGTTCAAGATCTGTGGCCGCTGAAATGATGATGACATCAATTTCAAGGTCATTCTTCCGAAGGTACGCTAACAGCTCTAGGCCCTGCTTTCCCGGCATAAAAATATCCAGAAGAATGAGCTGAATATCATTCTTCCCCAAAAATAGGATGGCTTCAGCGACTGAATTAACTGTTGCAGCTAACCGGAACCCATCAATTTTAGCAAGATATTGTTTATTGATTTCTGCTACCATCGGGTCATCTTCGACAATCATTACATTTATCATCCTATTCATCCTCTGCTTTATAAGGTATATACACGGCAAAGCTTGTTCCCTTTCCAGGCTTGGACGATATAATCATGTCCCCTTCCAGTCTTTCAATTGCCTGTGCCAAAAGATATAACCCAAACCCGCGGTTTTCTCCTTTCGTAGAGAATCCTTTATCTAATATCTTGTTTTGGAGTGATTTCGTCATTCCCATCCCTGTGTCTTTAACCTCGATTGTTAAAATATCCTCTGCATAATCAAGTTTAAGGCCGACTTTTTTGTTTGGACTGTCCGCAATTGCCTCCATTGCATTATCGAGAAGATTTCCAATGATTGTGATCAACTCATGTGTGATTTCCGAGTTTGCAGGCTTGGGAAGTTCACTTACACAATCAAAAGATAAAGAAGCACCTGATTCTCTGGCAAAGCTTAGTTTGCCAATTAAAAATCCAGCAAGAACAGGATCTTTAATCTTCTTCGTTACAAAGCCCATTTCTGTTTCCCGGTGGTTAACCGTTTCACTCACATAGTTAGCAAGCGTATCATATTGTTCAGTTCGGACCAGGCCAAGGATGACATGAAGTTTGTTCATGAATTCATGCGCCTGGGCACGGAGAGCATCCGCATAGTTACGCACACCTGTGAGCTGTTCGGCCAACAATCGGACTTCGGTTTTATCACGGAATGTAGCGATTGCGCCCACCGGCTCATTTTCCACAACCACAGGAACCCTGTTTACTAAAATGGTCACCCCATTCAGGTTTTGTTCTTGATCCAATTCGGTTTCACCCGATTTTATTATGCGAGTTAACCGTGTCTCAGGTAAATAAGCTTCAATGTTCATACCCATAGGGTTCTCTTCAAGACCGGCTCTCGTAAAAAGCTTACTGGCTGCCCTGTTTACAAGTGTGATTTTCCCTTCTTGGTCGATCGCTATTATTCCCTCACGCACAGAGTGAAGCATGGAACTGCGTTCTTCAAGCAGTTTAGCAATAGCAAATGGCTCGAGTCCTAAAAGGATTTTTTTGATGTATCTTGCCAGGCCCACTGCACCGATTACGCCTATCAGGATTCCGATTAATGTCCCAATAACAATCCCCATCCGTCCTTTATGGACCGCCTTTGTAACGTTTTCTAAAGAGATTCCTACAGCAACCGCACCGACTTGTTTTCCATGTGAATTCTTTATTGGAGTAAATGCCCGCATGGATCGACCGAGAGTTCCCTTTGAAATGGAAACATACTCCTTTCCTTTAAGAACAGGCCCTTCATCTCCTCCCCTGAAGTGCTTCCCCACTTTACTGGGATCTGGGTGGGAAAGCCGGATTCCTTTCATATCCATAACGACAACGAAGTTAACATTCGTTTTATCTTTAATTTGGCTGGCAAAACCTTGTATTGAAGTACGACTAGTTGCCCCATCTAAAGCATCAATCACCAGCGGGCTTAGGGAAATCATCCTTGCAACATTGAGGGCTTTTTCTTTCTGTGTCTCTTCCACACTGGCGGTAATTCTTTTGCTTATGATGAAATCAGTTATTCCAAGTGATAAAGCGACGACAATGCATACAAATATAATAATAATGGCTTGTAAACTAAGTTTGCCTTTCTTCATAATCTCCTCCAGTTATTTTCATAATATTAGTATGTATAAGACTTAAGCATAAAATGACAAAAGACTGCTAAGCTCATAAAAGAGCTTTAAGCAGCCTTTATCATAAATCATCTAATTTGCAAAATGGCACCCATTCACTTTTGTTACACGGTTACAAAAGATTTCCGCGCTACACCTGTTTCTACAGCCGCAGTTGCAACAGCTTTTGCTACCGCAGATGCTACTCGGTCATCAAAAGGGTTAGGTATCACATAGTCTTCTGATAGTTCTTCTTCTGAAATGAGTGAAGAAATGGCGTATACGGCAGCCTTTTTCATTTCTTCATTTATTTCTGTTGCTTGAACATCTAGAGCTCCCCGAAAAATCCCTGGAAAAGCGAGCACGTTATTGACCTGATTTGGAAAATCTGAACGTCCTGTTCCTATTACTTTTGCTCCTGCAGCTTTTGCCTCATCTGGCATAATTTCTGGAACAGGGTTTGCCATTGCAAAAATAATTGCATCCCTTCTCATTGTTAAAATCATTTCCTTTGTTACTGCACCTGCAACAGATACACCAACAAAAACATCTGCGCCGACAATGACTTCCTCTAAGCTTCCCTCTGCATTGTTACGGTTCGTCTGTCTAGCAATCTTTTCTTTAATTGGATTCATTCCATATTGACGATTTTCATAAATTGCACCTTTTGTATCACATAGAATGACATCATACACACCAAAACGATTTAGCAATTGAGCAATTGCTACACCCGCAGCACCCGAACCATTTATTACGACTTTAATTTCGTCCATTTTCTTATTTACTAGTTTAAGAGCATTTACTAATCCGGCAACCGTTACAATGGCTGTGCCATGTTGGTCATCATGAAAAATAGGGATATTTGTTTCTTTTTTCAGGCGTTCTTCAATTTCAAAACATCTTGGAGCTGAAATGTCTTCTAAATTTACCCCACCAAATGTTGGTTCAAGGTGCTTTACTGTTTTAATTATTTCTTCAACATCCTGTGTATTTAAACAAATAGGGAATGCATCTACGTTAGCAAAATTCTTAAATAAAGCTGCTTTGCCTTCCATTACTGGCATCCCTGCTTCCGGACCAATATTCCCAAGCCCTAATACCGCCGAACCATCTGACACGACGGCAATGGTGTTGCCTTTCATCGTGTATTCATATACTCTATTTCGATCTTCATAGATTTCCTTACAAGGCTCTGCGACACCAGGTGAATACGCTAAGCTCAAATCATTTGCATTTTTAATCTCTACCTTTGCTTTCACTTCTAATTTCCCTTGATTATCCCGGTGCATTTGTAACGCCATGTCACGCAATGTTTTCATGATTATCTCTCCCTTTTCAAGAAATATTACTTTCGATCCAAAAATTATTCCAAAGCTTTATCTTAAGCCTTCCATGGATTGCGCTCATTTCACCATCATCCTTAGAAGTAAAATACTTATCCAATTTGAAAACGTTTTACCTTGAAAGCACAATAAATATAGCCCAATCTTATAAATTAACAGACTACTTTAATAGAATATTTAAT
>NZ_JBALSN010000288.1:0-6043 GCF_036966985.1 Neobacillus drentensis
ATAAAAAAAAGCCTGCACCCGATTACGGTACAGACTTCTAAAAATATTTATAAATCATTAATGACAATATACGATGCCTTTACTGGTCCATGCACTCCAACGACAAGATTCAACTCAATATCGGCAGAGTTACTAGGTCCAGTAATAAAATTGATGCACGAAGCAACATGACCAGTTATCTTATGAATCTCCCGCATCTTTTGAGATGCTTGCGTAATCCGCGGTACTAGTGTACTTTTCGGTATAAGTGCGATATAGGTTGCAGGTAGAAAACTGACAGTTCTTCCCTTATTCTCATCACTAAACAATACGACCGTTCCAGATTCAGCAAGAGTAATTTCACTAATGGTAATCCCCACATTGGCCTTCTCTGCTTTTGCAATGTTTTGTTGCCCCTTGCTAAGATTCCATTCGTAAACCTCTATATTCTGTTCTGGCCATTCCTTCTTTAAAAGTGGATTGAGTCCCCACTTGGAAAAGCGTTCATCCTTCCAAGTGACAATCGGACCGCCGCCATAGCCAGAAACTACTTCATTTAGGACTGAAGATAAATCATTGCTATCTGTTACATAAAGGCTTGTATGAATTTTTTTACATTGCTCCTTAAGTACCTCTAACAATTCATCTTGTGTAGCGCCCTTCAAAACCTCATATTGGGGCTGGAATTTCCAGGTCGGCCTTTCAACTGGAGAGGAAATGCGTGGCCGCCCAAGACGGCCCGCGATTTGATTTAGAAATTTATCTCGATTGTGAATCGTCCCAACCATGATTATTTGCCTCCTTTTTCACGGTTTTTAAACCAATCTCTGAATCGCTCTTTATTTGGTGCCGGAAAATCACGAATATCTGTCCAAGCCTTTAATGGACCTGGTCCTTTAGAAATCTTCTCACCCACTGTAAAAGGGTTCATTGCAGCAGGTGCCATCTTAGATCCTATCTTATACATGATTGGAGAGGCTGCCCCTAAACCAAAAGCCTTCATTAATAGTTTTTCGGATATTGGTGCTTTTCCCTCTCTTTCGACAATGACTTCTCGGTGTTTATGAAGAAGGTTATGTAACGGTATTTTTACTGGACATACTTCTGTGCAAGCGCCACATAGGGTTGAAGCGTAAGGGAGCTCTTTAAATTCGTCGTATCCGCCTAATAATGGAGATAGGACTGCACCGATAGGGCCGGAATAAATAGAGCCGTATGAGTGTCCGCCCACATGCCGATAAACTGGACATACGTTAATACAGGCAGCACAGCGGATACACTGTAGAACAGATTGGAACTCTCCCCCAAGTATCTTGGATCTTCCGTTATCAACAATGACAAGGTGAAATTCTTCCGGACCATCGACATCTAATGCTTCTTTCGGTCCTGTTAACACAGTAATATAGCTAGTTAATTTCTGACCTACCGCACTTCTTGTTAGTAAGCTAACTAAAACTTCCATCTCTTCAAAGGTTGGAACCAGTCTTTCCATTCCCATAACTGTAATTTGTGTTTTAGGTAATGCTGTTACTAAATCAGCATTTCCTTCGTTAGTTACTAGACTAAAAGAACCTGTTTCGGCCACAGCAAAATTACAGCCAGTAATTCCGATATCGGCTGATAGGTATTCCTTACGAAGCATCTCACGGGCATGCCAAGCTAATTCTTCTGGTTTTGATGTTTTTGTGTAACCTAACCTCTCCGTAAACACATCGCGAATTTGCTCTTTATTTTTATGGAGCGCAGGTACAACAATATGAGATGGCGGATCATGATCATCAATTTGGAGAATGTATTCGCCCAGATCTGTTTCTATAACCTCACAGCCTTCTTTTTCCAACATCGCATTTAAACTGATTTCTTCAGTTACCATCGATTTCGATTTAACAATTTTCTTGGCTTCCTTCTTTTTTACAATCCCTTGGATATACTCATTTGCTTCTTCCTTGGTTTGTGCAAAAAATACATGTCCGCCACGTTTGGCAACATTCTCACTTAGTTGTTCTAAATAATAATCCAAATTTTCCAATACATGTTGACGGATTTCTTCTCCATGCGAGCGCCATTCTTCCCAGTTTCCTAGTTCCTCAGCGGCGACTCTTCTTTTTACACCCATACCGTCCTGTGCTCCAGCAACGGCACCCCGCATGAAGTCATCATGAATTCCTTTATCAACACGTTCTTTAAATTGATCCGTGCTAATCTTCATTGCCATCATTTATTCCTCCATCCTTTTTTTTATGACTCTATAAAACTTGCCTGTTGATTTCCGCTCCAATCAACAGGGAATTAAATTATCAACGGCTATTTAATACCTCGGCAATATGCATTACCTTGATCGGCTTACCTACTCTATCAATTCTTCCGCCGATATTCATCAAGCAGGCTGCATCCGCACCAATAAGATACTCAGCACCAGTTTCTTCAACATGGCGGACTTTTTCATCCACCATTTGCTCTGAAATTTGAGCCATTTTAACAGAAAAAGTGCCCCCAAAACCACAGCATTGTTCCTTCCCAGGCAATTCGGTGAACTTTAGACCTTTTACATTACTTAATAGAATCATAGGAGCTTTCTTTACACCCAACAATCTTGTCATGTGACAGGAGGTATGATAGGTTACATTTCCTTCAAAACGGGCACCGACATCTTCAATTTTCAATACATCAACAATAAATTGCGTAAGTTCAAATGACTTTTCAGCAAGTTTTTTTGCTTTTGGTTCCCAAACGGGGTCTCCCTTAAAAATATGCTGATACTCATGGAACATCGTTATGCAGGACCCTGATGGAGAGACTACGTATTCAGCATCGATAAATGTGTCGATCATCCGTTTCATAGCTTCTTTTGTTTCTTTAACATAACCACTATTATATGATGGCTGCCCGCAACAAACTTGCGATTCAGGAAAATCAATTTCACAGCCGAGCCTCTCAAGTAATTCGACGGTGGCCTTTCCTACATTACTTTTGAACATATCTACAATACAAGTTGCAAAAAGTGTAACCTTCATGATTGTCTTCCTCTCCTATATTTCAGATTTTCATAAGTTCCGCTGATGAACTGGTCATCTGATGACTTAACTAAAAAAAGAAATAGATTTTTATATCATTCATACTACAATAAAACTAGAACCTTTTGAAAGTGCTTCCATCAAAAAAAAATAAATTTATAAAAACATGCATTCCCAAATGGTTTGGAGGCTGCATGTTTTATGGGTTTTAACGATTTGACTGTATAAAATAGTTAGCTAGAAAATTTCGTAGATTGAAAATACTTTTGCAGTACAGCTTCTACATTTTCTAAATGCACAAGCATAAACTTGCTCGCTTTTTCTTCATTCTGCTCTTTTACCGCCTCAAATATATTCTTGTGTTCATTATATAAACGTTCCACTGTGGTTTGTTTAGAAAAGAGCCAAACACGTCGTGTTTCTTTCATGGTTTCTCCCATTAATCCAGAAACATGATTCATCAAGCTAAGCAACAAAGGATTTTGCGCGGCATCAGCAAGAGCAAGATGAAATTGTAGATCAGCTTTTTCACCCAGTGTCTCATTCCCTTGTGCATTCTTCATTTCTTCAAGGGCTTCCTCCAGCATAGATAAATGTTGACTGGTTCTTTTTTTAGCAGCTGCAGCAGCCGTACCAATTTCAATAATCTTACGAACCTCTAATAATTGAGCAATGTCTTCTTGGTTCATTAAAATAGCTGTTGATAGTGGAAAGGTGATTTGCTCTGGTTCAAATTCCTTTACGAATGTACCTTCCCCTTGCTTCATTTCAACGAGACCCATCGCTCTTAATGAGGTTAACGCTTCACGTATGGCAGAACGGCCCACTTGAAAATTTTCTGCCAGTTGTTGTACCGAATCAAGTTTTTCCCCTGGTTTAACTTGATCTGTTCGAATCATTTCATATATGGCCTCTGCTACTTCTTCATAGATCTTTTTGGGTTTTATTTTTTTATAATTCATCGGTCCAGCCCCTAACAAGCATTCGTTTCTCAGACGCATCTTTATTATACAGTTTTTTCAAAAATCTGCATATGTAATCTCCATCTTCTAATTAAATTCATTTTCTACTATATATATAGTAGCAACATTGTAAAATACAAATTTTGTAAAAAAATATTGTATTTCTTCCATTTCGTCCCTATAATTCATTTTAGCAGCATGAATCATCTAGTCATCTGATGACTTGGTCACCATTGTAAGCGGTTACTAAATAAAGGAGGGTAGGCATTATTACTCGGGGATAAAATCTAAAAAGCTAATTCGGGGGGATTAAGCTATTATGACATTTACTCAAAATTTTACTGCGGTGGGAGATAATCTCGCATTATCTGCTGTTGTTGCACTAATTCCGATTCTTTACTTTTTCTGGGCTTTAGCAATTAAACGGATGAAGGGCTATCTTGCTGGGTTATCGACACTTGCTTTAGCCTTATTGATTGCAATTTTTGCCTATAAAATGCCTGCAGGTATGGCATTTATGTCAGCATCACAAGGTGCGGTATATGGGATCCTTCCCATCGGATGGATTATCATTACTTCCGTATTTTTGTACAAGCTTACTGTAAAGACTGGACAATTTGATATTATCCGAACTTCCGTCGTTTCAATTACCGAAGACCGCCGTTTACAAGCGCTTTTGGTAGCGTTTTCCTTCGGTGCATTCCTTGAAGGTGCAGCGGGTTTCGGTGCACCAGTAGCAATTTCAGCTGCTCTTTTAGTGGGTTTAGGATTTAATCCTTTATATGCAGCAGGGCTTTGTCTGATTGCTAATACTGCACCAGTTGCGTTCGGAGCTATTGGTGCACCGATCATTGCCATGGAAGGGCCAACTGGTATTGCAGCAACGGAGATCTCAAAATTGGTAGGCCGCCAGTTGCCATTTCTATCAGTCTTTATCCCATTCTATCTAGTATTTATCATGGCTGGCTGGAAAAAAACGAAAGAAGTCATGCCAGCGATTCTTGTTTCAGGTGTAGCATTTGCTGGTACTCAGTTCTTTACCTCTAACTTTATGGGACCAGAACTTCCCGATATCTTATCAGCCTTAGTTTCCTTATTCGCACTTGCCATCTTCTTAAAATTCTGGAAGCCAAAAACAATCTTCCGATTTGCTTCTGAGCAAGAACTCGCTGCTACTTCAGCAAGGAAACTTAAGACACAAGAAGTAAAGCATACGGGTGGACAAGTTTTCAAGGCATGGTCACCTTTCCTATTGTTAACAGCAATTATTACATTATGGGGTATGCCTACCGTTAAGCTCGCATTAACAGGTCATTACGAAGGTGGAAACGCCATCTTAAAAGCCGTTAATTCGATTGGGCATGCACTTACATTTATACCAAATGTGCCATTAATAAATAATAAAATCATTAACACCGCTGGGGCTCCTATTCCAGCAATTTATAAATTGGAACTTTTGGGAGCAGCCGGTACAGCGATCCTCCTCGCAGCGATCTTAACAAAATTCATCGTCGGTATCTCCTGGAAAAATTGGGCTATTACCTTTGGTGAAACGATTAATGAATTAAAATATCCTGTCATTACGATTGCTGCTGTTGTTGGTTTTGCCTATGTTACAAATGCATCTGGAATGAGTACAACCCTTGGAATGTCACTTGCCAAAACAGGTTCATTACTATTTCCGTTTTTCTCACCTTTCCTTGGCTGGCTTGGTGTGTTTATTACTGGGTCTGATACTTCTGCAAACTTATTATTCGGTAACCTCCAAAAAATCACAGCTACTTCTATTGGTATGGATCCGGTGTTAGCTCTGGCAGCTAACTCTTCAGGTGGAGTAACCGGAAAAATGATTTCACCACAATCAATAGCCGTTGCCTGTGCTGCTGTTGGACTTGCAGGTAAGGAATCCGAACTGTTCCGCTTTACAATCAAACATAGCTTCTTCCTAGTGATAATTATTGGAATTATGACCTTTGTTCAGAGTCATTTCCTCAGTTTTATGATTCCTTAATAATTATTTATTAGGCTGTTAAAGATTAATGTTGATTTTGACACTCTGTTGATTGGAGCGGAAGGCACGAAGACTCC
>NZ_JBALSN010000288.1:6092-10008 GCF_036966985.1 Neobacillus drentensis
AGTTTAACACAGCCATTTATTAAGACCCATGCCAAACAGGCATGGGTCTTTTGTATCGTTTGCTTCATTTTTTGTCTAAACTAGGCTATAATAAAATATTGTTTTCATTTATGCAAAGGAGTTTTAATATGAATGTTATTTGTTCAACCTTGAATGCTAAGTTTATTCATACCAACCTAGCGATTCGTTATTTAAAGGCTTATGCAGAACCAGATTTTAATATACAAATCAAAGAATATACCATAAAGGACCCTATTTTAAATATTGTTACAGATCTTTATCAACAGAAACCGAAAGTGATTGGATTTAGCTGCTATATCTGGAACATCGAAGAAACCATTAAAGTGGTGAATCTGTTAAAAAAAGTGGACCCGTCGCTAATTATTGTTCTGGGAGGACCTGAGGTTACTTATGACACGCGTGAATGGATGGAAAAAGTACCTGAGGTGGACTTTATTGTTATGGGTGAAGGAGAACAAACCTTTAAACAGTTGCTAACGGAGATCCAAAATAATCATAACTTTAAAAAAGTGCCTGGCATTGCCTTACGTGAGAATCAGCAAATTGTTATTACTCCCCAAATGAATAAGTTGGACCTTAAGGAATTACCTTCACCCTATCGCTTCCCTGAAGATATCGCCAATTTAGGCAAACGGGTCACCTATATTGAGACTAGCCGTGGTTGTCCATTCAGCTGCCAATTTTGCTTGTCATCGATTGAGGTAGGTGTTCGGTACTTTGACCGTGAAAAAATTAAAGAAGATATACGCTATTTAATGGCAAATGGGGCAAAAACAATTAAGTTTGTCGATCGTACCTTCAATATTAGCAGAAGTTATGCAATGGAAATGTTCCGTTTCTTAATTGATGAACATCTCCCGGGAACTGTCTTTCAGTTTGAAATTACAGCAGATATCATGCGTCCTGAAGTGATTGAATTTCTTAATCAAGAAGCACCAAAAGGTCTTTTCCGCTTTGAAATCGGTGTTCAATCCACCAATGACTCTACCAATGAATTAGTGATGCGAAAACAAAATTTTTCAAAACTGACCAGAACAGTCTCAATGGTGAAAGCAGGTAGAAAAATCGACCAGCATCTTGATTTAATAGCCGGTTTACCTGAAGAAGATTACGCTTCTTTTCGAAAAACTTTCAATGATGTATTTGAACTCCGTCCTGAAGAGCTGCAGTTAGGTTTTCTAAAAATGCTCAGAGGAACAGGCGTCCGGCTTCGTGCGGATGAGCACAAATATATATATATGGATCATTCTCCCTATGAAATTTTAAGCAACAATGTCCTCTCTTTCGATGATATCGTTAGAATTAAGCAGGTGGAGGATGTGTTGGAAAAGTATTGGAATGATCATCGGATGGATGCTACTGTGGAATATTTAATAACCAATGTGTTTCCTTCACCGTTTGATTTCTTTCAAGAATTTGGTTCTTTCTGGGAAAGCCAAGGCTGGTCCAGAATTGGGCATCAACTAGAAGATCTATTCCGAAGACTGTTTGCCTTTTTGGAACACCAGGATGTTGCCGACCTTGATGTTATTGTTGGGCTAATGAAATATGATTACCTCTTGAAGCACAAATTCAAACCGAGAAAACCTTGGTGGGAAGCAAGCTTTAATAAGGAAAAAAGAACAAAAATTTACAAACAAATTTCCGAACACCCAGCTATTCTAGGACATTCGTTTGTAGAACTTGGTCTCGATGAAAAAGAGTTATATAAACATACGATGCTTGAAGAACTCTCTTTTGATTTATTAGAGTTCCAAACAACTGGGAAAATTTCTAAACAAGCCTCCTGTCTATTAGCTTATTTTGAGCCAATGAACAGTCGTACACTTATCTTTTCCTATTCTGAAAAGTAACAAGCCGGCGTTGCCGGCTTATTTCTTTTTATTGCTTTTCTTCTCTTTTTGAGTTACCTGCATAATATCATATAATTTTGTGCCGTTAACATCGCCAAATTCGATGCTGAATTCTTCAGTAGGAATACGTGGTGGGGTTTTACGGCGGCTTTTCATTAACTTCTTCCCTTTTTCCCTAATTTGGAATTTCGATTTTGAAATCTAATTGCATTGTTATTATCAGTAAATTCCGCTGAAAATTCACTTTCCTGAACATTTTTATGAGGTGTTTTTGTATATTTTTCCACTGCATCAAATTCTGCTTTACGCTTAGCCATCAAATAATCCTCCCTGAAATTAGTGTAATCTTACTTCCATAGTTTTGAACAAACTTAAGGTAATCATTCCTTTCCTTATTTTTCATAAATAAATTTGTCCTACTCGAAGAAAATAAAGAAAAAACAGGAGTGATTTGAAAATGAAAAAAGCGAAAAATACACAATCCGCCAAACAAGTGAGCTTGAATGAAACGATGCCCCATCAAATCAGTGCCCCTAGCTTTGAGGGTACTGGAATAAAAATGGAGCCTCCCTTTGTTAATAAACATGGTGTTACAATCGGTGATAGTATCTATGCCTCATCCAATTCTCCTTTAGAAAACTGGACAAAGGATACCGATCCTTCGATTATGGCGGGAGATGAATGGGTTCATCCGACTAATGATATTGGCTGGAATACAAGTGAGAACCGTGAGTTATTGGAAAGTAAAAAGAAACCGCAAGCATATCCTTTTATGCATCCTTCAAAAGATGTAAGTCAAGGAAGTGATTAAGAAATAATTTCTACCAAACTCTGGGTGATACATCCAGAGTATTTTTTATACCAAAACAACTTGCAGACAAACACTGCTATAATATAAGCAGTTGTTCCTGGAGGTGTCACCTTTGATATTACCCGAATTAGCAGAAAAAATTGTCAAAGAAGTTCAGAAGTTAATTGGTGAAGATATTATAGTTGTAAACACGGAGGGCTATATCATTGCAAGTACAGACCCCGGTAGAGTAGGTTCTTTCCATGAAGGAGCATTGATCGCATTACAACAAAAACGAAAGATGATTATTACAGATAAAGACCAATTAAAGTTATCTGGTGTAAAAGCTGGGATTAATTTACCGATCTTTTTTCAACATGATGTGATTGGAGTAATTGGAATTACTGGCGAACCAAATAAAGTTACTCCCTTTGGTGAAGTAATCCGAAAAATGACTGAACTCCTTATTAGTGAAAATTATTATGCTGAACAGTTTGAATGGCATACCCGGGCAGTAGAATCTTTCATAATGGATTGGGTCCAGGCCAAAGAGTGGAATTACTCTTTTTTAGACAGAGCTAAGCTTCTATCAATAGACATTACGGTCAAAAGAATGGTTGTAATTATTGAGTTTATCGGGTTAAACGCACCATTATCCAGAGATAGTTGGACAATGATTTTTAATAGGTTTCAGCAAAATACAAAAGAGGTTGTCGCCCGGTCTGGCAATGAAAGGATGGTATTACTCATAAATTGCACTAATCGGCCTACACGGGAGAGTATTGAAAGACGCTTGAAGCATTTTTTTCAATTCTTGACAAGCAATTTCGGGATTCAAGCAATTGCTGGTGTTGGTCAGGCGGCAGATTCGCAAGAAATCAGTAATTCTTATCGACAAGCCGAAAGATCCCTGAAAATAGCAAAGTTAAATTCTTCGATTATCTTCGATGAAGATTTGACACTTGAAATGATTTCTGAAGAAATAAATCCCAAAACCAAAGCTGATTTTATTACAAGAACCATTGGACCCCTTTTGAAAGAAACAGAACTATTAGAAACCATTAAAGAATTATTTAAGCAAAATCATTCGCTGAAGAACACATCCAATACATTACATATACATATTAATACCCTCCACTACCGTTTAAAAAAAGTTGAGGAATTAACACAATTAAACCCTAATAATATCCATGATTTAGTTACATTGTATCTTGGAATCCTCTTTTTGGATGAACAAACAAAAATCCAAAAA
>NZ_JBALSN010000288.1:10038-13049 GCF_036966985.1 Neobacillus drentensis
CCATAGCAGGCAGACGCCTGTTTTTTTTATACTTAATTTAGAACATAAAATCATTTAACTTGTAAGCGTATTCAGTGAATGGAGGAAACAGAATGCTTTCCAAAGTAGTAAAAGACAAATTAATCAGCATTGTTTCACAGGAAAATTTTGATGATGCTAAAACCGAAAGACTTGTTTATTCCTATGATTCAACACCAAACTTGCAGGCAATGCCGGATGCGGTTGTCAGCCCAAGGAATACAAAGGAAGTCTCAGAAGTTGTTAAGGTATGTAATGAAAATAAAGTGCCTATTGTACCGCGAGGTTCTGGGACAAATCTTTGTGGAGGTACCTGCCCAACTGAGGGTGGCGTAGTTATTCTTTTCAAGCATATGAACAGAATTGTTGATCTAGATGAGGCAAATTTAACGATTACTGTCCAGCCAGGCGTCATTTGCCTCGATGTAGCTAACGCCGCTTCAGCAAAAGGACTTTTTTATCCGCCCGATCCAGGTTCAATGAAAATTGCCACGATTGGTGGATCTATTAACGAAAACTCTGGTGGATTACGTGGACTTAAATATGGAGTCACCCGGGATTATGTGATCGGTCTTGAAGTTGTCATGCCAAACGGGGATATCATAAGAACAGGTGGAAAACTGGCAAAAGATGTCGCAGGTTATGACCTAACCCGGTTAATGGTTGGCTCTGAAGGAACTCTTGGGATCATCACTGAAGCAATTTTAAAGCTAATCCCCATGCCTGAAACCAAGAAAACGATGCTAGCCTTGTATCAGGATCTAGAAGCTGCAGCAAAATCTGTTTCCAAAATTATCGCTAATAAAATTATACCTATCACACTTGAGTTCCTAGATCAACCTACGATTAGAGTAGTCGAAGACTATTCTCAAATTGGATTACCTACAGACGTTCAAGCAGTTCTATTAATTGAACAAGATGGCTCACCTGAAGTCGTCGAACGTGATATTGAAAAAATCATAAAGGTTTGTGAGCAGGAAGGTGCCGTCTCCGTTCAAGTAGCATCTTCAGAGGAAGAAGCGTTAGCCTTAGCTGCTGCAAGGCGCACAGCACTTTCTGCACTTGCACGACTCAAGCCAACTACTGTACTTGAAGATGCTACTGTCCCAAGGTCAGAACTAGCGAAAATGGTAAACGCGATCAATAACATTGCTGACAAATACAATCTGCAAATTTGTACTTTTGGCCATGCAGGTGATGGAAATCTCCACCCGACATGCCCAACGGATGCCAGAAATCATGAAGAAATGGAACGTGTCGAGATGGCTTTTGCTGAAATCTTTGAAAAAGCAGTGGAACTTGGCGGAACCATTACAGGTGAGCATGGTGTCGGAGTTATGAAAGCGCCTTATCTTGAATGGAAACTGGGTAAAGAAGGGATTGCCGTAATGAAAGCCATTAAGCAGGCTTTAGATCCAAATAATATCATGAATCCAGGTAAGGTTTTTGCTAAAAGTTATCGAAAGCGCGTGGTAGTTTCTGGCCAAGGAACAGTATTAGCAGCAGACGACAAAAAACACATGGTGGTTTCAAAATGACAACTGTGAAAGAAAAAGAAATCATCCAAGAACAGTTTAAAGTGAGAATGAATGAAGATGAATTATTAAATTGTATGCGCTGCGGCTTTTGTTTACCCGCTTGTCCCACATATATTGAATCAGGCTATAAAGAATCACATTCCCCGCGAGGCAGAATCGCCTTAATGAAGGCTGTTACCGATGGTTTAATTGAACCGGATGAAGATTTTGAGCGTTCGCTTAACCTATGTCTTGGTTGCGTGGCATGTGAAACTGTTTGCCCATCTGGAGTAAAGTATGGCCATTTACTCGAAGAAGCACGTGATATTGTCAGTCAGAATAAGAAGTACTCATTATCGACTAGTATCGTTCGAAAAACTGTTTTCGAACGATTGTTCCCACATCCAAAGCGAATGAAAAATGTGACAGGGTTGATTGGGTTTTACCAACGGTCTGGTTTACAAACTATGGCGAGAAAAATTGGATTTTTAGGTATTTTGCCAGAGCATCTAACCTTAATGGAAAAAGTACTACCTTCAGTATCAACGATGAAAGAATTGAAAAATAGACCGGTTCATGCAGAACCAATTGGAAAACAAACACACAGAGTTGCCTTCTTTAGTGGCTGTTTAATGGACTCCATGTTTATGAAAACAAATGATGCTACCATCAAATTACTCCAATTGGCTGGCTGTGAAATTGTTATTCCTGAGGAGCAAACATGTTGTGGTGCCCTGCACGGTCATTATGGTGAAAAGGGTGGTTCAAAAGATCTTGCCAAGAGAAATATCAAAGCTTTTAAGGATTTAAATGTTGATTTTATCATTACGAATGCCGGCGGTTGTGGCGCATTCTTACTTGGTTATGATCATTTATTAAAAGAAGACCCTGAGTGGGGCGAACGAGCAAAGAAATTTACAGAAAAAATTCAAGATGTATCCGAAATTTTAGTTTTAGTTAACTTCCATGAAAGAGTGAAATTAGAGCTTCCATCTCAAATAATTACTTATCAGGATTCGTGTCATTTAAGGAATGTAATGAAAACTGCATCTGCACCTAGGCTCCTTCTGCAGTCTATTAAAGGAGCGGAGTATGTTGAAATGAAAGATGCGGACCGTTGCTGCGGTTCTGCCGGCATTTACAATATTATCGAATCAGAAATGTCGATGAAAATGCTTGATTACAAAATGGTCCAAGCCAAAAATACCCATGCTACCACAATTGTAACTGCTAACCCAGGCTGCTTATTACAAGTAAAGGTTGGGATTGAAAAGGAAAGACTCGCTGAGAAAATGAGAGGTGTTCACATCGTTGACCTATTATTAGAGGCAGTCAAGGAATAGGAGGAAGGAGCCGTTTGGCTCCTTTTTATTTTTTTGGCTGTGTTAAAGATTAATATTAATTTTGACACTCTGTTGATTGGAGTGGAAGGCACGAAGACTCCTGCGGGAGGACGGGGCAGGGGAGACCCCGCAG
>NZ_JBALSN010000288.1:13137-23847 GCF_036966985.1 Neobacillus drentensis
AGTTTAACACAGCCATTTTTTTAAAAAATTATATCCAATAACGAAAAACATTTCCACTAATAAAACAACAAAATAAATTAATAATAGCTATACAGAGGTAAAAATTATCTCTGTACTGAAAATAAGGAGCTGATTTATATGGCTAATAGCAGTAACAAGTTGTTAGTACCTGGGATTGAACAATATTTAGATCAAGTTAAATACGAAATTGCACAAGAATTTGGAGTAAATTTAGGGTCAGATACAGTTTCAAGAGCAAATGGATCTGTAGGCGGGGAAATTACGAAACGCCTTGTCCAACAAGCACAAGCACAATTATCTGGACAACAACAATAACTTCATAAAATATGGAAAAAGTCCGGGATTACTCCCGGACTTTATTTATCCTTTTGATTACTCCTATGGTTTCCATAAGATTTTTTACTTTTGTTGTCATCATGTTTAGCTATTTCTTTTTCTTTATTTTTCCACTGGTTTTCATTTTTATTATTGCCGGGATTTCTATGACTATCTTTCCCTTTATACTTTTCTTTGTTCTTTGATTTTTTGCTCTCTGCCTTTTTTTCTTTGCCGTGATCTCTATGACTGTCTTTCCCTTTAGACTTTTCTTGGTTCTGTGATTTTTTGTTATCTGCCTTATTTTCTTTTTGATTATTATTTTGTTTTTTAGGGCGCTCTTGATTTTGCTTTATTTGATTTTCATCTATCTTTTTCAATTGTCCGGGTGGAGTAAATTTTCCATTTATCCATTTCTTTTCTGGTTGCCTTTTATTTTCTGCAAAAGCCTTATTTTGAAGAGCCTTATTTTCTTTTTGTTTTTTGATTGGCTCAGAAGGGATGGATTCTTCTGGTTCCTTTTGTATTGCTTTACTATCAGCTGGTTTCTTTTGTTCTTCTGTTTTCACACTATTAGTTTCATTAATAACAACTTTAGCTTTGCTTTCTTTGTACTTTCCAGTTGTAGTACCATGTTTAAGAGCTTCTTCCCGTTCTTCCTCCGTACCATTTAGAACTATAGGTTCTATCTTTTGTTTTACTACGGATGCTTTTATCTCTTCAATATTCTCTTTAAGTTCCTTTTCTACTTTTACTTCCGTCTCTTCGGTTCGAACTGTGGATATGATAACGTGATCATTTGTACTCAAATAGCCTTCTTTATTCATTTCAGCTAAGATCGTTTGTACTAAATCAGAAACATTTTTCTTTTTCCAGCTAGTCAGATGCGAGACAATCTTCTTACCGTCTTTGTTAAATCCTGTGATCCTAATAACCTGCATTTTCTTATTAACACCAAGTTCGATACTTGGATTAACATCAATGGACATATAGGCATATGCTTTATTACTTTGATACATAGGGAAAAATGAGCCTAGCATAATAACGAACACAGCCACTAGTGCCCAAACCGGTTTAAATTTAAAAATGCAATTAATCGAACTAAAAGGATTTGAACTTTTAACACGTTCCATTGGAAAAAAGTGAATTTCTTCCCCAATTGCATATGGCTGATTTTGCCTCTTGGTATGCAAAAACTCACCTTCAGGGGTCATTAGCGTAAGGAATTCTTCTTCAATTTCCATTATAATTCCCTTTTTCATGTGTCTAGCACCCCCTTTATATAATCTTTCATATAAACATAATCACTAGATAAAATAAGTGCAATGGCAATAATATATTTCCTATTTCGTTCAATCGTCTTTCTGCTGACATCTACCATTTTCTCTAATTGTTTAATGGGAAGACGTTTATTAGTAAATAACATTTCTTTTAATTCTTCGTTTTCTACTAACAATTTTGCAGCTATAATTGCGTTTTTGCGCGCATCGACATGCTTTGGTGAATTCTCAACTAAGTCAGAAAAACTTAAATCAAAAGTAGTTAATAATTTCTGAAAGTGAACAATCTCATCCTTTCTTAATTGTTCATCATTCTTTTTTTGGTAATCATCTAATGAGAGTTCATTAACAATAATTGTTCCAGCTGTTTCTTCTTCGTTAGTATCATTGGTTAAGTCAAAACTTAAATGTTGATTTTTGGATTGCTTACGAATATAGTCAATTACTCTTCTCTTGATAATGACTTCGGAAAAACTCAATAAGGAGTTTCCTCGCTCTTTTGAATATTTCTCTATCGCTTCATTGAATGCGATGAGACCAATACTAAATTCATCATCGGTTTCATAGATATATCGTTTGCATACAGAAGATACTGTTTTAGCTATAAATGGTTTGTAGGAATTAATAATTTCGTCAAGTAAGTAACGGTCGCCTTGTTGAATCAGAAGAACCATTTCTTCCAAGGTGTTCTTCTTTTTCTTTTTGGCCATAAACAATAAACCTAGCATATGCTCACCTCTATTCGACCAATTATAACATACGGGTGTTAACTTGGACTTTTTGGAGTTAAGCATTTAGAAAAAAAAAGCCCCAAGAATGGCTATCTTTTCCTGTTTATTGTTATAGCACTTATTAATTTTTCTTTTTCTTTGTTTCATGTTTTTTTATTTCCCTTACCACTTCCTTTTATCTTGTTTCCTCTGTATAAAACCTTATTTTCACTACATAGTTACGTTGCAACTCAAGCAATTTGTGGGGGTTCATTTTAAAAAAATTTTCCCAATAAAAAGCTTCAAACCAGAATATCCTGATTTGAAGCTTTTTATTAAATAATTTTAATTTTTAAGCTTTAAAGACAATAAAAATTTAATTAAAAAACCAATAAGCAACCCAGGAATTAAAAATAGCATCGGTAAAAAGACTGGACCAGGATGGATTTGAAAAATTGTAACTTTAGGTGATACCATCAATCCTACAGTAACAAAATAGGCACCGAAGACAAATGGAAAAAATGAGTATTTTTCATTTGCAGGCATAGCAGAACGGTAACCATCCCACAAGGAAAATAAATAGACACATGGGTAAAACATTAGCCATTGATAGTTAAGAACCGCCTCTGCCTTGTCAATTTCACCTAAAAAGCTGTACATGATGGCCGAATTAAAATGACTATTGGCATTTATCATTACTTCTAAGGTGACAAACAATATTCCTTTGATATATTGACCCATTAACAACTGACTAAAACCAGGAAAAGCAATATTCCAAAAAACAGCTTCGAGTTTATTCATCTTTTTCATCGTACAGTCCCGCTTTTCATGGCATATTTTTTAAGGTGAAAAACCTAAACTTAGTTTATCCATTTTTGCCAAAAAACAGCGGAAATTCAATTATTTTTCCCAACTAATTCTTTTTGAGGATCCGTAAATAGGTTTGTGAGAATTTAATCCAGTTTCGATTGGTTTGGAAATAACTTTTAAAAAGTTGAAGAAATAATGGGTATTTTCCTTGATATGGATACCAATGAATTTCACTTTTTTTTCGTCCGGTATCCTCGACAATTGCTTTTTCATGGCAAAAAATTCTTAACCCGGCATCCCCATGATACCTGCCGATTCCACTTTGTTTTGCACCTCCAAAGGGAAGGCCATGATTGGCAATACTAATTATAGCGTCATTTATCACCACTGCCCCTGATACGAGTTTAGAGGATACTCTTCTCGCTTTTATATTATCATTTGACCAAACGCTTGCATTTAATCCATAAACCGTATCATTTGCAAGACTAATTACTTCATCTTCACTCTCAAATGGAATGACTGGCAGAATAGGGCCAAAGGATTCTTCCTGGATTATTTTCATATCATGGTTCACATTTGTAACTACCATTAGCGGTAAAAACATTCCACTGTCCCATTTCTTAGGCAATAGACCGGTCTCTAGTCTTGCGCCCTTCTTTAATGCATCCTCTAACTGGTCTCTTACAATTTCTATTTGAGGCGGGAAGGTCATCGAACCGACATCGTCATCTTCATCGGTCCCCTGTTTTAAGGTTAAGATCTCTTTTTTTAGTAAGGATAGAAACTTAGGAAAAATTGATTTTTCAACATACAGCCTTTCAGCACTCATACAAACTTGACCACTGTTAGTAAATGCCGCCCAAACGGCCCCTTTTGCCGCACGTTCCAAATGAGCGTCTGCAAATACAATCATTGGATCCTTGCCGCCAAGTTCTAGCGTTGTTGGAATTAGATGCTTTGAAGCAACTTGTTGAATGATTTTTCCAGTTCGGACAGACCCTGTAAAGAAGATATAATCTGGTTTCCCATTTGTAAAGGCTGCCCCTACCTCTTTTCCACCATGTGCAACTTGAACAACTCCCATAGGAAAGCCCGCTTTGGCAAAAAGCCCCTCCATACATTTACCTACTAGTGGAGTTACTTCTGATGGTTTTAAAATCACTGTGTTCCCCGAGGCCAAAGCACTTAGCATCGGGACCATTGCCAATTGAAATGGATAATTCCATGGCGAAATTACTAAAACCACTCCCCTCGGCATGTATTCAATAAATGATTTCTTTCCTATCAATAAAAGAGGCGTTTTTACTTTTTGGCGCTGAAGAATTTTCTCCCCATGCTTTATTATGTGATCAATACTGTCAAGGGTTGGCATGATATCAGCTACCAAAGCCTCCGTAACCACTTTTCCAGTATCCGCAGCGATTGTTTTAGCTATATCCTCCATCTGCTCTACGATAATATCTTTGAGCTTTAATAGATATTTTTCCCTCTCAGATATTTTCAGATTACTCCACTGCTTAAACGCAATTTTACCCTTTTGATAAAAGCTGTCGACTTCGCTTATTGGCGTTTCAGGAATTTCTCCGATTTGCTCTCCTGTTGCCGGGGCAATTATTTTAAGCTTTTCTTGAGTGGCATCCATCAGTCATCACCCCTGTTATAAAATATTAATTTGAAAGGTTGGGTTATTTTTTTCTTGTAAATAAAATGCTGTCATTGGTTTAATTCCATCTTTAAAGTCAGGACAGGCGATCCCTGAATCCCTAAGATCTGTGACAGCTTGCGTGCAGTCGAATTGTCCTTTCCAAGTAAAGTAATCCAATGCTTCTTTCTCTACTCCCAGATATTTGCGCAACAGTTTAATAGATAGGAACAATTTCCCTAAAGTTAATGGTATCATTCCTTTTGGTTGTTTGTTTAGCATTTCTTGCATTATGATTTCATATATTTCTGAAGCACGATAGGGATGAGGGTCTGTTAGATGATACGTTTTTCCAGCAGCCTTGTCTAATTGGCTTAGATACGTAGTGGCTTGAATAATATAATCTATTGGAACAAGGTTCACATAGGCTTCACCTTTCCCTAGTCGAGGGATGAGAGGAAGAAATTTTAACCGATCTAAAAAGTTCATAATAAAATAAGGGCCATCAAATTTAATGGTTTTACCCGTATTGGAATGGCCTTTGACAATCCCCGGCCGGATGATGGTAACAGGTACTTCTTTTTTTAAGGTTTCCACTAAAACTTCTGCTTCATATTTTGTTTGTTCATAATGGTTTTTAAAACCAGTTGGTTCAATAAGTTCCGTTTCATACAGAATACCTTCTCTATTTCCAACCACATAGGCAGTACTAAAATAAATATATCTAACTAGGTTTGGTAATCTTTTTACCCATTCATTTACGTTTTCCGTTCCATTAACATTCACCTTTTGCGCAATTTCTCTTGGAACGGCTAAATCATAAATGGCTGCTAAATGAAAAACATGGGTAATTCTGTGGTGTAAAACTTCCTGTTCTTCTTCTGTAATAGCAAGAAACGGTTTGGTTATATCTCCAACAATAATGTGGAATGTGGACTCATCTAACCCATATTCCGCTATTATAGCCGCCGATTCTTTTTTTGCTCTTTCAACCATATTCGGCAGGACCAGGACAAAAACAGATCCATTCAATTGATTGTTTTTTAATACTTCGCGAATCAATTGATTACAAATGAACCCAGGAAACCCAGTAAAAAAGAAACCTTTTTCCAACTTATCTCCTCCTTAGTCTTTATCAAGGCGATTGTAATCATTGTAAAGTCCTATGAAAAGATTTGTCCATGGATAATTAGTCTGAATTTTCAGTTTAATAAAAAATAAAAAAGTGACGGATTCTATTCCGCCACTTTTCTTAATTATCTTGATCCATTGGATTATAGAGTTTAACCGATGGATTTTTCTCTTGAAACCATCTGAGAGCAAAGTCATTTTCAAACAAAAATACATAATGCTCATATCTGTCTTTCACTAACATTGAACGAGAACTAGATAAATTTTCATCAACCGTTTCACTATCTACCCACCGGGCAATTTTTGAACCCATTCTTTCCATTAAAACCTCGGCATTATATTCATTTCTCATCCGATGCTCAAAAACTTCAAATTGTAATTGACCGACGGCACCCAATAAATAATCGTCCGTTTTAACGGTTTTATATAACTGAATGGCTCCTTCTTGAACCAGTTGCTGAATTCCTTTATAAAAGGATTTCTGCTTCATAACGTTTTTAGCTGAAACCCTGACATACAATTCTGGTGTAAATTGCGGCAGTCTTTCATATTGAAAATCATTCTTCCCTGTAGTCAAAGTATCACCAATTTGATATGTGCCCGTGTCATATAACCCGATAATATCTCCACTAACTGCTTCATCGACAGTATTCCGTTCTTCAGCCATAAATGATGTCGATTGAGAGAGCTTGATTTGTTTATTCAAACGCGGAATATTCACGGTCATTCCCCGCTCAAATTTCCCAGAACACACACGTACAAAAGCAATCCTATCTCGGTGTGCAGGATTCATATTTGCTTGAATCTTAAACACAAAACCTGAAAATTGTTCCCCTAACGGATCAATTTCTCCAATGGATGAATTGCGCGCCATTGGCGGCGGAGCAAACTTTAAGTATGACTCTAAAAATGTTTGAACTCCAAAGGCAGTTAACGCACTTCCAAAAAATACTGGTGTCAAGTTTCCTGCTGCAATTCTTTCAGCTGAAAACTCATTCCCTGCTTCATTGAGGAGCATAATTTCATCTAGTGTTTGATCATAAAGTCCGGAATTTTTTAGCGGATGGTCACCGGCAATTTCCCCGTCATCATTTAATGGTATAAAACGGTCTTCCTCATCTACACGGAACTGTTCCACTCGATTGTTATAACGGTCATAAATACCAAGGAATTCTTTCCCCATCCCAATCGGCCAGTTCATTGGATATGATTCTATGCCAAGAACCTCTTCTAATTCAGCTAACAGTTCAAGCGGAGGCTTGCCCTGACGATCGAGTTTATTCATGAATGTGAAAATAGGAATCCCGCGCATCCGGCATACTTTAAATAGTTTGAGTGTTTGTGCCTCTATCCCCTTAGCAGCATCAACGATCATTACAGCACTATCTACAGCCATCAAAGTACGATACGTATCTTCACTGAAATCTTGGTGTCCAGGAGTATCCAAAATGTTAACTCGGAATCCTTCATAGTCAAATTGCATGACACTAGAGGTAACGGAAATTCCCCGTTGCTTTTCAATCTCCATCCAGTCACTGGTTGCAAACTTTCCTGTTTTTTTCGCTTTTACAGTTCCCGCGTCTCGAATAGCGCCACCGAATAATAATAATTTTTCGGTTAACGTAGTTTTTCCGGCATCTGGGTGGGAAATAATCGCAAATGTCCGGCGTGACAATACTTCTTCTTTAAAATTGTTACCCATTTCGTTTTCCTCTCTTTTGACAATAAAAATTTTTGTCCATAACTCCAATCTTATCTCTCAAACGGAAACTTTGCAATATTTCTTTAAACCCGAGAGCATAAAGAATATAATGAAAGAAAGCGGTAATGATGAAAAATAAGGACCGTGAGTACATAACACATCGGAGGTACTTGACTTGGATATTACTAAAATCGATCAGCAGACCCTGAATTTATTGCATAAAGCCTTTGAAATTATCCTCAATGAGAACAAAATTTCTTATGAAAAAATTGGAATTGCTGAAGAAGATGCCCAATTATTATTCTTGTTTGAAGGAAAAGATGAAAAAGTTCATGTTTTTAAATGGAATAAAGCATCTTGTATCGGTGCAAGTATTGGGGCAATTGCTCAAAGTGTATTACTGCCAATCATTCCACATCTTCGCTTATTATCGTAGCTTTTATCAACCACACCAGCACATTTATTAAAAATGTGCTGGTTATTTTTTTGATGCAGGCATTTGCGTTTCCCAACGATTCCCACATCCATTTTTCTGGAAACCCATTTATAATAGAGTAGAACTCTGTTGAAGGAGATGAAGAAAGTTGAAGCCAAGTATAAAAAAAGTTTCTAAGTTTATTCCGCTCATTGCAGCGTTAATATTAGTTATTGCAGGAATCGTCTGGATTATACAAACTACCAACAATGAAGTAGCTATACCATTCTCTTCTGTTGAGAAAACCATTCAGGCTCAACAAGGAAAAACGGTTAACATAATTGAAAAACCCGATGGAAGCCTTTATATTCATGCTGGTGAAACGGTTTATCTTTCCCATGTCCCACCAAACAGCCAAATGGTAGATAAGTTGGTTGTTAAATATAATATCCAATACTCCTATTCAAAGAGCAGTAAATATGGAAAATGGATATTATGCGGTGTTATCCTTCTGTTGGCTGGGGCAGCATTCACGCTTCAAAAAACAAAAGGTGGATTGGGATTAAATAATTCAATGAAGAATAGTGTTGCCAAGTCTCGAAGCCTTCCCTCCATTAGTTTGAAAGATGTGGGTGGACTCGGGGACGAAATGAAGGAAGAAATCTTACAAACACTCTCGACCCTAAAAGAACCGGAGCGAGCTTCAAAATTAGGGATTACACCACCAAAAGGTATTCTTTTGTACGGCCCGCCAGGTACTGGTAAAACTTTACTCGCTCAAGCAATTGCCCGTGAATTAAACGCTGCTTTCTTTTCGGCAAGCGGCTCGTCATTTAATGAAATGTTTATTGGAGTTGGAGCAAGCCGGGTCCGTTCATTGTTCAAAGCAGCAAGAAAGCAAGGTCCTGCCGTTGTATTCATTGATGAGGTCGACGCTTTAGCAGCAAAAAGAAAGGCTCATGGCGGTGAGGAAGCCGAAAAAACATTAACAGAATTACTTGTGCAACTTGATGGCGGTCATTCAAATGATGGAATTCTTTTTATTGCTGCCACAAATAGAAAAGACATGTTGGATGAAGCCTTCCTTCGTCCAGGAAGAATTGACTTCTCCTTCCATGTACCACTTCCAGATACAAAAGGAAGAAGGGAGATTATTGCTATTCATGCTAAAGATAAATCATTTGATAAGGATGCTCTTGCACAATTAGATGAATTGGCAGAAAGTACCTCAGGCTTTTCAGGTGCGGAGCTCCAATCTCTTTTCGAAACAGCTAGTAGAAGAGCTGTTCGGAACGGCCAAGAAACGATCCAAAAGCAAGACATCGATTATGCCCTTGATCGAACGATTTTAGGGAGCACTTCCCGGTCTTTACAAGATTATGATACAAAACGAAGGGTCGCCATTCATGAAGCCGGTCATGCCATTG
Source organism: Neobacillus drentensis (assembly GCF_036966985.1). Classification (GTDB taxonomy): domain Bacteria; phylum Bacillota; class Bacilli; order Bacillales; family Cytobacillaceae; genus Neobacillus; species Neobacillus drentensis_E. The sequence continues at coordinate 22,591 of NZ_JBALSN010000288.1, forward strand.
TAGCTTCATTAACGAAGCCGGGTTCTGTTAGAAAAGCAACCATTATCCCCCGTGGTGAGGCGCTCGGATATGTTGCACCAATTCCAAAGGAATTGCATTTGTCTACCACCAGCGACTTGTTAGAGCGCGTTGCAATGATATTAGCTGGCGGGGTTGCTGAGAGAATGCATTTAGGAGAACACAGCATCGGCGTAAGTGGCGATGTTCAGCAAGCAAAACAAATTATCGAACAAATGGTAGATACAGGAATGCTTCAAGAAGGATTTACATTGACCTTCAAAAAACAAGATAAAGAAGAAAAGATGCAAGAGCTATTTGAAAAAGCTTTACAAAAGGCAGAGAGTCTTATTAGTAACAATCAGTATCAGTATCAACAATTAGTCGATGCATTATTAAAGAAAGAAACACTTGAAGGCTCTGAAATTGAAGAAATAGTTTGGGGAACACCGTCAGCCATAATTGATAATATGGTCTTAGTGTAAATATAAACTACGAAAACCAGGTACTGCTTAGAGGGCACCTGGTTTTCATTTATTATGAAATATCTAATGTTTTTTTTATTTGGTGGTAAACTAAGCATGGACTTCACAAAAAGGAAGTGAATAAATTGTTTGGTAAAACTAAGATTTTTGAAAAAGAGCAGCAAAAATATGCTAATGAAGCAAACCAATACCTTGGCAACCCTCAAAAGACAGAGGGATTGCTTAACAAAGCAATAAAAATAGCAAATGAAAAAAAAGGAAGTTTAGGAGAAGTCTGGGAAAAACTGCAATTATTTTTTGAATTAGTTAAAGCCTATTCAAAAGGTGAATATAAAAATGTCTCGCCAAGCACCATTCTTACTGTCATTGGTACCCTGCTTTACTTTGTTTCACCACTTGACTTAGTACCAGATTTCATTATTGGTCTGGGCATACTTGATGATGCTGCCCTGATTGGCTTTACTGTAAAGAAAATCTCCACTGAATTAGATGCTTTTAGTAAATGGAAACGTGCTTTTTCAGATGAAAACCCGCTTGATTAAGCAAGCGGGCCTCCTTTTTTATATTTTTATCTAAAGCAAGCTGCACCGACAATAATCAAGAGGATAAATAATACTACGATTAAGGCAAATCCCCCGCCGTAGCCGCATCCGCCGCCGTAACCGTAACCGCATCCACCATATCCATATCCAAACATTTATCAAGACCTCCTTTTTATCTTTATCGTTTTCTTAGTAGCACCATGAAGCCCCAATTATAATTAACAAAATAAATA
>NZ_JBALSN010000289.1:0-1279 GCF_036966985.1 Neobacillus drentensis
CAGTACCTCTAATTTAAAAATAGGTATTAATACTGTTACGCAGTTTAGTATTGCTCTAAAGAAACTTTTAAGCATAACAAAAAGGCTTCACTGAGAGCGAAACCTTTTTGTTAACAAAGCTCATATTAATCTAATGTCTTGATGTAAATTAGATATCCTAACCTACTTTACTTTCTTCTATGGCATGTTGCCAACTTGGGTAGTAATGCAAAGCACTCCGCATTAAATCAGGATAAAGATGTTTTACCTCTTTTTTACGTAGAGAATTACCTTGGTTTTGTAACTTCTGGATCTGAGTAATGACTTCCTTTGATGTTAATGGAACATCCATTTTTCATTCCTCCCTTTCCAAGTTATCTTTACTATTTTTCCCTTTGGCTATCAACCCGAAAGCATAGTTGTATTCCCTTTTTGACTGCAAGGAATCCTATATTGTAGAAATGGAATTACCACTTCCCAATCTATTTTATCCACTTGGTGTGTACTTTCAGTGAAGAAAATATGAAAAAATTATGAAATCCATTCGATCGCCGTTTACCTTTCTATTGCTTTAAAATTTCTGTGACAAACTTCGCCCACTCTTCCGTAACAACAGCTTCAAATAAATTCTCAACTGATACTAGCTGGGATTCTACGAAAATCAATTCTAATCCTACAAAAATCGGAAACAAAATCCCAAAACAAAACACCCCTCAGCCTGATTAGGCTGAAAGGTGATTAAAATTAACACACACGTTTAATACTTTCCTCGTTTTGACTCTTCTCCTTCATCCTGCTAAAAATATTCGCTAAAACCGAACCAGATAAATTATGCCACACGCTGAAAATTGCACTTGGTACTGCCGCTAATGGCGAGAAATGAGCAGTAGCGATAGCGACTCCCAAACCGGAGTTCTGCATGCCGACTTCCATTGCGACAGCCTTCTGTTTCGCCAGATCCATCCCACATAAACGGGCAAAGAAGAAACCAATTAAAAATCCTAACAGATTGTGAAGAATGACAACGCCAAAAATTAACAATCCAGTTTCCGCAATCTTCGCCGCGCTTCCCGCTACAACGGCAGATACAATTAACACAATCGCAATAACGGAAACAAGCGGCAATGCTTTTGCACCGGCTTGAGCCTGTTTTCCGAAGAACTTTTTAATAATAAAGCCAAGCGCCAACGGAACAATGACAACTTGTACAATTGATAGAAATAATGATGCCACACTGACATCCACCCACTTACTGGCGAACAAAAGAATAAGTAATGGTGTCACAATTGGTGCAAGAATC
>NZ_JBALSN010000290.1:0-1528 GCF_036966985.1 Neobacillus drentensis
CTTATCAAGGCAGTATTAATGGCTGGACACAGCATCGCATCGAGTATTCCTCAGTCAGAAAAGTATGTAAAGGATCTCGACATCCACCTTATTATTGAAGCAATCGAAAATGAATTGGATGGCCAAATTGTGGATGTTAAATCGGCAAACGGAGATACCGTTTCTGTCATCATTGAATAGTGAGTGGCTTATGCTGCATGTAAAAGTGAAAGCAAAAGATTTTCGGCTCACGCTCCCCATTCCATATGCTATTTTAAACATTGGTATTTCCATTTTATCTTCAAAATTGATTCATCAACAGGCAAACAAATGGACAAAAGAGTACTTCGAAAGAAATAAACTAGACATGACCATTCCACAGATAGACAAAAAACTGCTAAAGCCAATCATCGAGGAACTGAAAAATCATAAAGGACTCGTACTCGAAAATGTCAAAGCTAAGGACGGTACTGAGGTTAAGATTAGACTATGATCCCCCTACCCTAGCCAATGCAAGGGATGGAATCTCAACGGCTAACAATTCTATATTGATAAATGGAAAGGTTAGCCATTCGACTGCCGAATTCCCAGAACAAAAAACCCCTCAGCCCGATAAGGCTGAGAGGTGATTAAAATTAACCCACACGCTTAATACTTTCCTCGGTTTGACCCTTCTCCTTCATCCTGCTAAAAATATTCGCTAGAACCGAACCCGATAAATTATGCCAAACGCTGAAAATCGCACTTGGCACTGCCGCTAATGGCGAGAAATGAGCAGCATAAACGGGCAAAGAAGAAACCAATTAAAAATCCTAACAGATTGTGAAGAATGACTACGCCAAAAATCAACAAACCAGTTTCCGCAATCTTCGCCGCGCTGCCCGCTACAACGGCAGATACAATTAACACAATCGCAATAACGGAAACAAGCGGCAATGCTTTTGCACCGGCTTGTGCCTGTTTTCCGAAGAACCTTTTAATAATAAAGCCAAGCGCCAACGGAACAATGACAACTTGTACAATTGATAGAAATAAAGATGCCACACTGACATCCACCCACTTACTGGCGAACAAAAGAATAAGTAATGGTGTCACAATTGGTGCAAGAATCGTAGAAACAGAGGCAATCGCAACCGCCAGCGCTACATTTCCTCTTGCTAAAAACACCATAACATTCGAAGCTGTTCCGCTCGGGCAGCATCCTACTAAAATAACCCCTACCGCAACTTCCTTCGGTAAATCAAGTCCAACTGCCAAGATAAACGCTAAAAGCGGCATGATGATAAAGTGGCCGATGACCCCAAGTGCTACTTCCTTTGGTCTTCTAAACACTTCTTTAAAATCTGATAATTCCAGTGTCAGCCCCATGCCAAACATAACAATCCCTAATAAAGGAACAATATATCCTCCTAACCACACAAAGTGAGTTGGAAAATTAAAAGCAACAACAGCAAAGATTAATACCCACAATGTAAAGGTCTTTCCAGCAAAGCCGCTGATTTTCTCGATGACTCCCATAAAAAAATAGCCCCCTAAATTATTTCGTTTT
>NZ_JBALSN010000291.1:0-3857 GCF_036966985.1 Neobacillus drentensis
TCTTTTTGGTGTCAAGCACCAGATGGGTCCATTGAAAAAAAATGAAACTTTTGGCTTAGTTTGTCGTATACTTAAATGGAATAATTTACATAAATGAGAGAAGGGGTGTTAGATATGGAATTGCAAACAGAAGTAAATATACAAAAAGAGAATCCTAAGTTATTAGGAATGTTTACGAGTCCAGGGGTACAGTTTGAGCGGATTAAGCAAAATCCGAAAATTTGGTTACCACTAACGATTATTAGTATCCTTTATGCCATTGGGATGGCGTTTATGGCACTTTCGCTGGACGCAGCTACTTTAATTGCTCAAGGAGTGCCAGAAGATCAAGTTGATTTGGTGTTAACCATTACAAAGGTAACGGTTGCAGTTACGGGCATCATTACGCCTATTATAGGTGTTTTAGTTAGCAGTGCTATTCAATTAGCGATTGCCAAAATTGCTAGTTCCACTGTTTCTTTTAAACAATTATTATCTATGAATACTTTTATCATGATTATCGGTGCTGCAGGACTTATATTGAATATGGGAATCAGATATGCCATCGGCGGGGATCCAGAAATATATATTACTAGTTTGGCAGGGCTTCTCAATCAGGATAAAGCAGGTGTTTTAGGTTCCATCGAGGTATTTGGGATCTGGTCCGCAATATTGACTGCCTTGGGACTTCATAAAACAGCGCAAATTTCTAAAGGGCTGGCATGGACAATTGCGGTGATTTTCTTCGTAGTTAGTATTGGCTTTGCTTTGGTCGGTACCCTTTTACAGGGAGCGCCGAAGTTATAATGAAGAAGAAAATTTGGATTAGCATTAGCGTAATTTTTTTAATCATCATGATGATTTCTGTAAGTGTCTACCGGCAGGTCCTTGCAAAGGGGCCTTCCGTTAAGACCACGGAAATCAGCCAAGAAGAAATCTCCTCTCTTTTAATGATTCCAGGAACAGTGAAGCTTCCTCAAGAACAAATTGTCTATTCGACACCAGACAAAGGGGAAATCAAGAAATTTCTAGTCAAGGAAGGACAGACGGTCAAAAAAGGTGCAGTCTTGGCCAAATTAGAAAATCTGCAGCTTGAGTTGGAGATTGAGCAGAATAAATTAGCGGTCGAATCAGCTAATTTAAAAATAAACCAAATAGATAAGAAATTAGAGCAACTCGAAGATAAAGAAAAGACGTTAGGGGAGCAGGTTGGAAAAAAGGAAGCGAAAAAACAGCTTTCTCCTGAATTTGAACAGCTTGAGATGGAAAAGGAACTAGCTAACATCGAACTTAAGCAAACAGAACTTCAAAAAGACTTGATTAGTAAACGCCAAGATGAATTAGAGATTAAAAGTACTATAGCTGGTATTGTTTTAACAGCCAAAAAGCCAGCAACATCACTTGATGCAACAAACGAGCCTATTATACATATTGGAAAATTAGCAGGGATGACAGCTTCAGGACTGCTGTCCGAATACGATACGCTTAAAGTTAGCAAAGGTCAAAGGGTGATCATCAAATCAGAGGCATTGCCAGGCAAAGAGTGGCTGGGTGAAATCACGAAGACATCTATTTTGCCAGAGCAGAACCAAGCCAGTTTGCAAAATGGTACACAGGCTGTGCAGTATCCTGTCACAGTAAAGATTTCCGGTGATACTAAAACGTTGAAACCAGGCTTCCAAGTCATTATGGAGATAGAAACAGATAAAAAGACAGCGATGGTCCTGCCGCTCGATGTGCTGTTTGATGAGGGGGATCAGCCCTTTGTATATCTCGTCAAGGATGGAAAGGCGCATAAACAAAATGTAAAAACTGGCATTACATCAGGAAAGAAGATTGAAATCCTTGAAGGTGTTACAAAAGGAGACAAAGTTATCATTAATGGACCTGACAAACTAAAAGATGGGTTGGAAGTGACAGCTAAATGATCAGGCTAGAATCCATCTCAAGATCGTTTTTGTTGGGAAAAGAAAGTGTGCCTGTCCTAAATGGTATCAGTCTATCCATTCATAAAGGTGAATTTGCTGCCATAATGGGTCCTTCTGGCTCTGGAAAGTCAACCTTAATGAATATTATTGGTTGTTTGGATAAACCAACTGCAGGAGAGTATTATCTTGGCGGGGAAAATGTCTCTCATTATAATGACAAGGAATTGGCTAGGGTTAGAAATCAATCGATTGGCTTTGTCTTTCAGCAGTTTCATTTGCTCCCGCGCTTGACGGCCTTAAAAAATGTGGAACTACCAATGATATATGCAGGAATCTCCAAAAAAGAGCGCCAGGCCCGTGCAGAAGAGGCATTAATGAAAGTAGGTCTTGCCGACCGAATGAACCATCTTCCTAATGCTCTATCTGGGGGGCAGAAGCAACGTGTTGCCATAGCGAGAGCCATTGTCAATACACCTAAGATTATTCTGGCGGATGAACCCACGGGTGCTCTTGATTCAAAAACAAGTAAGGACATTATGGAACAATTTAGCGAACTGAATAATGAAGGAGTTACGATTATTATCGTTACCCATGAATCAGAAGTAGCCGAATACGCGAATAGAACAATTATGGTTAGAGATGGAATGATTCAGTCGCCTTTTGAGGGTGTTAGGGGGCCGGCAGGATGAGTTTTATGGAAAATCTTTTTATGGCATTAAGCTCACTAAAAGCCCATAAGATGCGGAGTATTCTAACAATGCTTGGGATTATTATTGGGGTAGGTGCTGTTATTATCGTCGTAGCCATCGGACAGGGCGGGGAAGCGATGCTGAAATCACAAATTACAGGGCCAGGGAATACGATTGAGTTATTTTATCAGCCTTCCGATGAAGAAATACGTGCGAACCCCAATATATTTCAGCAAGCCCCGTTCAAACAGGAAGATATCAGAGCGCTGGAACAAATTTCAGAAATTAAAAGTGTCGTAGCGTCAGGCACCAAATTGTCTTCTGTTAAATTTCAAAAGGATACTGTGGATGCCTCTTCGACTGGAATTAATCAGGCCTATATAAAATTAAATGAGTTGAAAGTTGCTAAGGGAAGGAATTTTTCAGCATCTGATTTTCTTGGGGGCCGCCGTTCAGCATTAATCAGTAATAAATTGCAAGAGGAATTATTTAAAGGGGAAAATCCAGTTGGTAAGGTTGTTAGGGTATCCAATCAACCAATCGAAATCATTGGGGTTTTAGAAAAACCAACTGGGCTTCTTTCATTTGGGTCAATGGAGGTATATCTACCTTTCCAAACGTGGAAAACCATCTATGGCAGTAGTGATTTTACGCAAGTAACCCTGCAAGCAGTGTCGACTGAACAATTGCAGGTTGCAGGTAAAAAGGCTGCTAAGTTATTAAATAATCTGCATAATACGGAAAAATCCTACCAAGTTATCAATATGGAAGAAATCGCTCAAGGGGTAGGCCAAATTACAAAAATCATGACATTAATTATTGGAAGTATAGCAGGAATCTCTTTATTTGTTGGTGGAATTGGTGTTATGAATATCATGCTTGTATCCGTGACCGAGAGAACAAGGGAAATCGGGATTCGTATGGCGTTAGGCGCTACACGAGGGCAGGTGCTGACTCAATTTCTAATTGAATCAATGACACTAACTTTTATAGGCGGTATGCTCGGGATTGTGCTTGGCTGGGGTACGTCCACCGTTGTTAGTTTCTTTGCAGGTTGGCCATCTTTAGTGTCCTGGCAAGTGGTAGTAGGTGGAGTGTTGTTCTCAATGGTTATTGGGATTGTGTTTGGACTACTTCCTGCAAACAAGGCTTCTAAACTTGATCCGATTGATTCCCTGAGATATGAATAAGGACTGATTAGGAAACTAGACCAAGGGTCTACACGAAGGTGTAGGCTTTTTCCTATTATTGCCCTATAATT
>NZ_JBALSN010000292.1:0-3997 GCF_036966985.1 Neobacillus drentensis
TGAATCATTGTTATCATTGTTTGTATAATCCTCAGTTAATGGACCATTGTGGTCAATCCCATTATCTCTGCCATTACGGACATCCATATATGGGGTGTTATTTCTTATGTCATTGTTCATCCCAACATGAGTATCCTGATCATTTAAGTCATTTTTATCATTGTTATTACAAGCAGCAAGTCCCATTGTTAAAACCGCTGTTAAAACTAACCCAAAAGATTTTTTTATCAATCGAAATACCTCCTTTGAAAGAATCATGTTACTCCTTTATTTTTCTTGATTTTCAAAGAAAGTATTGGTGGAAAATAAACGCATTTTTATTTTTCCACAAAAAAACCAACTAGTGTAACTGTCGGTTTCGTTTAAAGCATTCAATTTTCCAACATTGGAATTCGATCTTTATATTTGTTAATCAGCACACGATTATGTTCTTCTGCACCATTAGCATTGCCGCTTTTAAAAATTGGCGGTTCAAAGTTGTTACTGATCATATTGCTAATGGCCTCCACCATTATTCCGTTAACGATCGCTGTCCCAACGACTGTTGATCCTGAACCAAAGTTAACAGCAAGAGACTCGTGCTCCATTAATGCATCACCAACCATTATATGATTATCAATGGAAAGGTTAGCGGTATGAAATAAATATTTACCACTTTTATGTCTTGATGCTACGGCTTTTGTATAAACGTATGAAGTGATAGCAATGACAAATGCCCCTTTATTTTTAGCAAACTCGGCAACATCGATTGGTACGGGGTTCCTGCCAGAGGTTGATGCAACAATAACCACATCCTGAGGTTGAATTTCCACTCTAGTTAGAAATTGTTTTGCTAAGTCATTTTCCTTTTCTAATTGAGATGAACGAACAGCCCCCTTATGAAGCATCAAGTCCTCAATTAGGATAGGGTTAATAGGTACTAGTCCACCTGCACGGTAAAATAGTTCTTCTCCAAGGATATGTGAATGTCCGCACCCAAAAACATGGACAATTCCATCGTTTTGGATACATTCTGCTACTTTCTTAGCAGCTACTTTGAGGCCATCAGTTTCATCCTTTTCAACTAAGCTTAATAATTCGTGAAGCTTATGAAAATAATGATTGAACACGTTTAAATACCTCCAGTGCCATGTCTTCAACGTTTCATTTGGATCATAAATTTGTAGCGATCTGCTCGATATACCGATTTGACGAATTCAACAGGGGTATTGTCCTTTAGAAATGTGTTTCTTTGAATTAACATAACTGGCGCACCCTTACTGATTTTTAATAAATCAGCTTCGCTTTGATTGGCCACAGATGATTCAATGATTTGTGAAGCATTATCAATTGTTAAATCTAATTGCTCTTCAATGTATTTATACAGGGAATCATTTACAATTCTTTCTGTAAGTCCTTTAATAAGGTTGGCTGAAATATAGTTGGTTTCTAGCGCCATTGGAACATTATCTGCCATACGAATTCTTTTAATTTCATATACAGGGCCATGTTCCGAAATTAAAAGCTGCCCTGCTACTTGTCTTGTTGCAGGAATAATTTCAAAGTGAAGTAATTGGCTTCCAGGCTCGAATCCTCTTGCTTTCATATCTTCTGTGAAGCTAGTTAATCCTTGAAGGGGCTGTTCAATTTTTCTTTCTGCAACAAAAGTGCCCTTTCCTTGTAATCGATATAACAATCCTTCATTTACTAACTGTGTAAATGCCTGTCTCACTGTCATACGGCTTATTTGATATTTTTCCGCATATTCTCTTTCTGGTGGAAGCGCATCACCAGGACGCAACTCGCCATTTTCAATAAGCTCTTTAATATACTCTTCAATTTGGTAATAAATTGGAATCGGAGAATTCTTATTAATCATTTCCTCCAGCTGCATCCTTTCCTTAAAACTGTCACGTTGTAACCTTTAAATCTGCTATTGCCGCTTTATCTGCAATAATTGTAACACAAGGATGATTTTTCAACACTGATGCTGGAAAACTTTCACTTATCTCCCCATTCAATAGTCTAAAAAGTGCTTCTCTTTTCTTCTCACCTGACACGAGAAGCAGAATTTCTTTGCTTTTCATAATGGTGGAAATTCCCATGGTAATGGCTTTAGTAGGAACCTCTTCGATTTCATTAAAAAATCTTGCGTTTGCTTGAATAGTTGAAGAAGCTAACTCTACAATATGCGTTTTGGAAGCAAAGGAAGTTCCTGGTTCATTAAAGCCTATATGTCCATTACTGCCTATCCCGAGGATTTGCAAATCAATACCGCCATGCTGATTTATTAAATCCTCATATCGATGGCATTCCTCTTGAAAATCTGCAGCAATACCGCTTGGAATATTTGTCTTGGCCTTATTGATATCAATATAATTAAAAAGCTGGTTATTCATAAAATATCGGTAGCTATTTTTATTTTCACTCGAGAGCCCAATGTATTCATCTAAATTAAAAGTGGTTACCTTTTGATAAGCAGTCCCATTTTTATGGTGGTCGTCGATTAAGCATTTATATGTCCCAATTGGAGTCCCGCCTGTCGCAAAACCAAGTTTAATACTTGGATTCTGAATAACCTTTTTTATGATATATTCAGCTGCTTTATTACTCATTTGTTGATAATCTGTGACTTCAATAATCTTCATTTAGAATTATCCTCCCTATTAAAAGCAAGAGCTCCCCTGCATAATGTCATATAAACTTCCATATTCTCATCTAAAATAACAATGTCCGCATCTTTTCCAACTGCAATACTGCCTTTTCGATCATAAAGGTTCAATTGCTTGGCTGGGTTCACTGAAGCCATTTCAATTGCATCTTCAAGTGAACAGTCCGCATATGAAATGATATTTTTTACCGCCTGTCCCAATTTCAAAATGCTTCCGGCAAGAGTTCCATCCTCAAGTACTGCTTTTCCATCCTTTACAAAAACCTCTTGGCCGCCAAGCTCATACTTCCCATTTTTCAAACATTTTGCCCGCATCGAATCGGTTATTAAAATCAATCCATCACTTCGTTTTTGCTTAAAAGCAAGTTTAACCATTTCTGGACGGCTATGCACCCCATCGACAATTATCTCAGCTTTTAATTCTTCTCTTAAAAAGGCCGCTCCCACAACCCCAGGTTCACGATGATGCAGCCCTCTCATTTGATTATAAAGATGGGTTACGTGATTTGCTCCAGCTTCAATAGCTTCGTTCACCTCATCATAAGTAGCATCTGTATGACCAATCGATGCAATAATCCCCTTTTCCTTTAAATATCGGATCATCTCCAAACCATGCGGTCTTTCCGGAGCTAAAGTGACAAGTTTAATCGTCTCATTGGACAGCTTTTGCCATTCTTCAAGTAATGAAAGGTCAGGGTCAATTATATGTTGAATTGGCTGTGCCCCAGCCATTTTGCTATTCACAAACGGTCCCTCAAGATGAATGCCAAGTATTTCAGATTTTCCTGGAGCGTGCTGTTCTTTAATGTAATTCCCGGCATTTATTAAGGCATTTTCAATTTGCTTCCCTTCCTGGGTCATCGTAGTAGCTAAAAAGCTAGTTGTACCTTCTTTAGGCAATGCTGCTACCATTGTGTCCAGTGCTTCCTTGGTTGCATCCATTGTGTCGGCACCGGCTGCACCGTGGATATGAACATCGATAAAGCCTGGAACTGCATTAAAATGGGCAGGAAGTTCAATCACATTACAGTTGCCATTATTAGACAGCTCAGTTGATGAACCGATTTCAATGATTTTTTGATTTTTTATTTTTATATATCCATCTTCAATTATTTGTTCTTCTGAATAAACCCGTATACCCTTTAGTAAAATATGATTATCGTTTGAAATCATCTTCGATACTTCCTTTCAGGTTATATCTAAATCTTAGCATCACCATTATATAGTTGTCAATACCAATTTACTTTACAATAAAAATAAGAATATAATACCATTTTAACCTAATATTACTCTAACCCATAAGAATCAGTTTGTTAATAAATTTAGTTAATTGGTATAGACATCTAT
>NZ_JBALSN010000293.1:0-300 GCF_036966985.1 Neobacillus drentensis
CCCCAGGGTAGCCCATTGGCGGCGGGGGTGGGGGATAAAAGCCAGGATATCCGAAACCACCATAAAATGGCCGGCTAATTAATGCGCCTCCTAATAAGCCTCCTAAAAATCCTCCAAGTAATGGCAACCCGAAACCAATAAATCGTTGATCTTGTACTTGATGAGGGTTCCGATAATAAGGGTACATGCAGCAAACCTCCTTCCTCTATACTTGCCTACACTATTTCATATGCGAATGGAAGGGGTTTGGAGTGGGCAAAAACAAAAGGCGGAAGCGCCCGGTTAGCGGCGTATGGACTG
>NZ_JBALSN010000293.1:430-2539 GCF_036966985.1 Neobacillus drentensis
AGAATGGAGCTCGTTTCGAGGTAAATAAGGGGAGATTTTCCGATTATGCAAAGAAAAATCCCCCATTTTCAAATTTTTCGAGTCAATAGGCGGAATTTCTCCGTCTATTTAAGCCTTTTTTAATAATAATTACAAATTAGGCGGAATTTTTCCGTCTATTTATCAGCTCGGATGCTTAACCTGATCCCCCAACCGATAAGTACGGACCCTCTAATCTGCAGCTTAAAGATCAATAAAATTGGTCCTCAAAACGGCACTGCAATTGTACAATACTTATTGTCCAGCATAATAATGATGTCAATGGCTATGTCAAAGTTAATGAAATTTCGTAGAAACCTTGATAAATAAAGAAAAAGACGTATGCCAATTCATACGTTAATTTTTGTGTCTTTTAAATAAGAGAGCCTCCGAAAATGGTACCCTTTAGAATTTCTCGAAGGCTTTTTCAAAGCATTATTTCTCTATGGGTTCAAAGCGTTCGACAAATAGGGCAAGTGTTCGGGTCATGACTCCGGTTGCACCTGCAGGTCCTAGATCATTGCCTTTCGCAGTGGTGGCTGTCCCGGCGATATCCAAGTGAACCCATGGTGTCCCTTCGGCAAATTCACCGATAAAAGCCCCAGCAACCAACGCATGGCCTTCACTGCCAGGGGAATTATTTAAATCGGCAACTTTACTGTTTCTTACCCGTTCAATCTCTGTGTCAAACAATGGAAGCTGCCACATTTGCTCACCGGCTTCAATCGAAGCTTCTAATACCTGTTTATATAATGGTTCATGGTTGGTCATTGCCCCAGTTGTATAGAGACCAAGTGCAGTAATTACTCCACCTGTTAAAGTTGCGACATCGACAAGATAGTCTGCACCATGCTGCTTAGCATAGGTTACCGCATCCGCTAGAACAAGCCGTCCTTCAGCATCAGTATTTAAAACCTCGATGGTCTTACCGCACATCGACGTAATCACGTCATCGGGCTTAAAGGCATGGCCGCTAATCATATTATCCGTAGAAGGAATAACCGCGACCACATTTTGCTCGGGCTGAATTTCACCGATGATTTCCATGGCACCAAGAACCGCGGCTGCTCCGCCCATGTCAGTTTTCATCCCAACGATCCCTGATTTCGTTTTAATGGAGTAACCGCCCGTATCAAAGGTTATGCCTTTTCCAACTAAACCGATAACATCATTCCATTCTTCTTTCCCTTGATATTTAAGGACGATCATTTTAGGAGGCTCTGTTGATCCTTGGTTCACGGCAAGGAAAGCTCCCATTCCAAGCTTCTCTATTTCAGCTTTATCCAGGATTTCCACCTCGAAAGCATATTTACTTCCAAGTTCCTGTGCATAATTAGCTATATCTGTTGCGGTTAACATATTGCCCGGGATGTTAACAAGCGTTCGTGCCGAATTCGTTCCTTTACCAAACGCATGTCCTACCGTTAACGAGGCTAGGACTTCTTCTCCATCAAGGCTGTCACAATAGATTGTTAGATGATCCAGCTTTTTCTCTGGCTCGTTCGATTTTTGCTTGTACCCTTCAAATTGATAAGTTGAGAGGGCATAGGCTTCGCTCAGCGCATGGGCTGCGTCCAAACCATCCACTTGTTCAGTCGTAAAGGAATCTAAATAAACGGCTGCTTCTTCAAGTTTATTTGCCTTCACTTCCTTGAAGAGCCTTCCAAACGCAGATTTTAGTTTATCAAAAGTAAACTCTTTTTCCTTCCCAAGGCCAACAAACCAAATACGTTTTGAGCCGATTTTACCTAAACTATGTACTTTATTGATACTTTTTAACTTAGCTGAAATGTCACCTGATTTTACAAGGTCTTTTAATTGGCCATTGAATGCCTCATCGAGCAATGCTAATATTCCTGTGAATTTTTCAGGTTTATCAAAGAGTCCAATTACTAACCCTTCATGCTCTGTTGATAGTTCTAGTTCTTTTTTAACATCAAACAAATTACTTCACCTCCATAATATTCGAGTTTAATTATAGCGAATATCGGTGTTTATTTCGAGCAACTAATTATTTTTAAAAATAGGCTTTGTTAAACTTGTCTGTTGATTTCCGTTCCAGGCACTTCGCTTTCCGCGGGCGTGCCGGGG
>NZ_JBALSN010000293.1:2600-6215 GCF_036966985.1 Neobacillus drentensis
AGGAGTCTTCGTGCCTTCCACTCCATCAACAGAGTGCAAAAATCAAAAAATAAAAAACAGGCCCAGCAGCCTGCTTCTATCTCTTCTCAGAACTTATATACTGCCCGCGGAAGACTTGCATCGATTTATCTTCATTTAATGACTTAAGTGTTTGCTCTGTTAGTTTTCCATTACCTTTTTGTACCACATAAATATCGAGTTTCTTTTTCCCCCACTTATTATAAACATCCTCAACTGTTTCATAATAAAGGTCTAGTTCATTCCCTTTAATAGCGCCGCCCTTATCGGCAACCACACCATACCCATATCCTGGGATAAAGAGAATCGTTCCAATAGGGAATACGTTTAGGTCTGCAGCAATCGTAGAAAACAGATCACGTTTTACTTTTACACCGGAGTAAGTTATCCCATATTCAGGGTGGCCTTTACTTTTCCCTGTAGATTCTACCCCTGCTGTATAACCAGTGGCGGTAACCGTTTGTTTAGGATATTTCGACCAATCGATTTCGTTTTCCAAGGACCTTTGGGTTCCTGAAACAGGTTCAGTCGATGCAAGAACAGACGCAAATTGGTTTAAAAACAACTGTGCATTTACTCCAGAGATTGATTGGAAGGTCGTAAAGACTGCCATTATGAAGAGACAAACCATGGCTAAACGCCTACTCCAATGTTTCATTATATTCATCAAAATTTTCACTCCTCCCAAAATATTCATTCCCAAGTTGCAGGAAAATATTCAAAATAGGAAAAGGGAAATTTTACATGTATTATTGAAAATCATAAAAAAAGCTCTTACCAAGAGGGTATAGTCTGTCTTTCCCCTTGGTAAAAGCCTTAAAACATTTGGTATCCATTTTTCCGTAACAGTTTAATCGTGAAACCAGCAGCAACCGCACCAGCTAGTCCACTAATTAAAATAAGAATATCAGCAGTAGCTAACGAAGTAAACCTGTGGCCCAACTCACTAAATGCCATTTTACTATTTGTAAAATACTCACTAAAACTCACTTTATCTACAATAAAAATGGCCACAATAGGATAAACTACAGCCATAACCCACGACATGCGTAGCAGCATATTAAGAATAAATCCAATTCCAAAAAATAAAACAAAGAAAAGTAAAATCGATATGATTAAGACAACAATGCTCATTTGCATCCGAGATTCCCCCTTATACATCAACATTTAGTGTACTGAATGTCGAAAAAGGAGTCAATATAAACGAATATTTTCTTTTTATATACAAGAAAAAGGCCCCTCGAATAATTCGAAGAAGCATTTCAATTATACTAAACTTTATTCTTTTTTCTTGCCAGTGCCTTCGCAGCAGCTACAGGTTTCTGATCCCCCTAGAACTAGTTGAAAATAGCCTTTCCCGGAACAATAATCACACGTTTTGGAATCTACGATCTTTACTGTCATTTCTAGTCAACTCCTTATAATTAACTTAATTTTCTGATAATATATCAAGAATTTTCTAAAAAAGAAAGGACGGAAATCCGGCAAATTCAATCGAGAAAGCGGATACACGTCAAGTTTTCTTACAATTACTTGTTGTTACTTAAATTTTCTAAAAATTACAAAAATAATTTATAAGCTGTATATCCGAACTGGTCTCCTGGGTTTAGATTATCAATCGCTTGCTTCGAGAAGGTAATATCATTTCTAATTAAATATTGGAGTATGATAGATGCATTTTTTTCATGGAGTAGTTCTTCAGGTGCCATAAATCTCGCTTCAAAAAGTTCGTTATCCTGATGACTCACCACCTGTCCATTCACCGGTTCAAGTAGAAAATGGAGCAAATTATCGCTAATTTCTCCTTTAATCACACCAGTTCTTAGGCCAATGAGTCCCTTTACCTGACATTGGATGCCGGTTTCTTCCAATACTTCTCTAATAACAGCCTCATCCGCTGTTTCTCCCACTTCAACAAAGCCTGCGGGCAGTGACCATTGACCCTTTAAGCCGCCATATCGTTTCTTTACGACGAGCCATTTCCCCTCATTTGACCTGACAACCCCTGCAACAGCTAACCAAACCTTGCCCCGTTTTTCACGATTACTCATTTAGACTCCCCCTCACAAAGTATTACTTAATTTAATCATAACAAAAAAAGGACAGATATTTATCTGCCCTTTTATCTAAAATAATTTTAAAAAACATTAAATTTTCCTTTTTTCAATACAAGTCCGGCGCCGCCAATCATGTAAAGTGAGCGATTATCGACTACTTTTTTCATGAAGGATGCTTTTGCACCAGTTAGTTTTTTACCAAAAACAACCCCGATTGCATCATCTTCGCCAAGGGAGCAAACGGTCCCTTTATTATCGAACTTGAAAGTTTCTAACTCTGATTTATCACGAACTAAGGCCGCGATATTGCGGGCACAAACTTCCCCTTGCTGCATGGCAATCTGTGCAGTCGGTGGATATGGACGGTTGATTTCTTCATTAATCATTAGTGAACTGTCACCAATCATGAAGATATTGTCAAAGCCTGGAACGCGAAGATCCGGCTGAACTTTGACCCGTCCTCTCATTGCTTCAAAGCCTGATTTTTCAACAATAGCATNNTCCAGCGGCCCATACGACGGTCCCCGCCTTGATTTCACGTGGTTCCTCTTCACCTTTAGCGACAAAGATGCCCTCTTCCGTACATTCCTTAATCGCTGTTCCGATTAAGAATTCAACACCTTTTCGTTCTAATTGTGACACGGCATAATTCACTAGTTCAGGATCAAAACCTGGGAGTACTGTTGGGGCAGCTTCGACACAGATAATTTTTACTTTATGTGAATCCACATCATACTCATGACATAATTCAGGAATTCTATTTGTTAATTCACCTAGGAATTCAATTCCCGTAAAACCAGCACCACCGACAACAATAGTCAAACGATTGTCGTTTTTCTCTTCTTCCATATTGTATGTCGCAAATTGGTATTCAATATGTTCACGCAATTGACGAGAGGAGTTTACATTTGAGATTCCAAAAGCATATTCTTTTAACCCTTTGATCCCAAATGTTTCTGGTTCACCACCAAGAGCAATAACGAGGTAGTCATAGTCTACTTCCCCTTTTTCCAAAACAACCTTCTTGTCTTCTTTGTTAATTTCTACTACAGTATCTTGAACAAAATCCACTTTACTGCGGTCAATTACATCACGGATATCATAACGTACACGGTCATGATGCAATGTGCCTGCAGAAGCCTCATGTAGCCATGTGGTTTCATAATGATAGTCATTTTTATTTACTAAAACAATGTCAGCTTCATTCACGCCGATTAATTTCTGTAAGCGAACTGTTGTCATTAGTCCACCGTAACCAGCACCGAGAATAACAATTTTAGGCTTTCTCAAAGTGATCACTTCCACCCTTAATTTTTTAGATAAACCCTTTTTTCTTAGTTTCCACTGCTATGACCATTTTTATTTTATATAATAAAAAATGTATGTGATATAATTCACGAATAAGGCTAAAAAAAACGAGTTACTTGAAATTCATATAGGTCAAGCAAGGTATTTGCTAAGAATGGGATTTTTTACTACTTGACATAAAAATGTACTTTTTATGTCACAAAAAATTAACAATCTATCCTCAATACATCTT
>NZ_JBALSN010000294.1:0-125 GCF_036966985.1 Neobacillus drentensis
GGCATCGTTATTGGTATAAAACTAGCCATATAAAAAACTGCACCTCCATTGTTGTTAGTTTAATGTCTAACAATTTTGGTGCAGTTCATAATTAGCGAGTTTCCAGCAAAGGTAAAATAAGCGGA
>NZ_JBALSN010000294.1:176-7954 GCF_036966985.1 Neobacillus drentensis
GCAAAATCTCCCATTTTCGAACTTTTCGAGTAAATAGACGGAATTTCTCCGTCTATTTAAGCATTTTTTAATAATAATTACGATTTAGACGGAATTTTTCCGTCTATTTATCAGCTCGGATGCTTAAACTGATCCCCCAACCGATAAATGCGGACCCTCTTGATCCTAGATGCGGGAATCAACAGCATTTTATCAACCAGCTTATAAAAATCAATATAATTGATACTCAAAACTGAACTGCTAATGGCACAAGTTTTGGCCCTCTTCTTTCATGGTACAATACTTATTGTCCTGCCCTTTGATATGTCAAAGTTAATGAAACTTTCATAGAAACCTTGATAAAAAAAAGACGTATGCCAATTCATACGTCAATTCTTGTGTCTTTTAATAAGAAAGTACCCGAAAACGGAACCCTTTACGAATCACACCGAGCAGCTTTTCAATGTTTATTATTCTGTTTTTTCCAATTCATCTAATACACGGTTTACACGTTTCTCGAGCATTTTCATGCCGCTTCCACCTGCTTGGAAATGACGAAGCTTACCCTCACGGTCAAAGACATAATAAGCAGGTACATATTGATTTTCGAATGCTTCTGTTAACTTATGTTCACTGTCCACAAAAATCGGTTGATTGATACCATGTTCTGCAGCTACTTGTTTAATGTCTTCTATATTCAAATCGTTTTCAGAACGAGGCATATGCACAGCAACCACATTTAACTTGTCCTTAAAATCATCACGGAATTGGTTGACCTGAGGCATAGCTTCTTTACAAAGATGGCAGCTAACCGACCAAAAATGAATCAAGGTAGGTTTTTCACCAATTAGGTCAGATTTTGTTACTTCACCATTTAACCATTCAACCGCCCCAGTTAATTCTGGCATTGGTTCACGTAATTTCATTTAGATTTCCTCCTATTAAAAAGACCTAACACTATAATAGGTTAGGTCAATCTATTTTCTACAAATTATACGTTCAATGTAGCTTGTCCTGGCTTCCAGTTAGCTGGGCAAAGACCACCAGTTTGTAATGCTTGAAGTACGCGAAGAGTTTCATCAACATCACGGCCGATATTGTTGTGGTTAACAACAGAATACATTAATTCACCTTCTGGGCTGATGATGAATAATCCACGTAATGCGATACCTTCTTCTTCAATTAGAACGCCATAATCACGAGCTACAACATGGTTAGTATCAGCTGCTAATGCGTAATTTAAATCGCCAAGACCATTTTCTTTACGGTCTGTTTTGATCCAAGCAAGGTGAGTATGAATAGTATCTGTAGATGCACCAATAACAACTGCATCTAAATCATCAAACTCTTCATAGCGGTCTGATAATGCTGTGATTTCAGTTGGACAAACAAATGTAAAGTCCATTGGATAGAAGAATAATACAGTCCACTTATCGTTTTTCATGTTTTCTTCTAGGCTAACTTTACCAAATTCTTTGTTTGGCAATACAGCATCCATTTCAAAGCGTGGTGCTTGTTTACCTACCATACGTTCAGGCATTCAAATCCCTCCAAATATTAAATAAAATGAGTGTTTATAGCAATTCTCATTTGCTATCTTTTATCACAATCCTAATTATAGGACAGAACTTATTTCGAGTCAATATTAAATTATAATTAATTTAATTTAATAAACATTATTAATTATAACCCTATTTCCCCTTCATAAGTTTACCCTTTTTGCTACAGAATAACACGACGATATGTAACAATTTCCCTTTTAATTCTACTTTAATTTTATCATGATTGCGAATCAGAATAAAATAATCCGCCTGCTTAATTATTCCCCAGATGCGAGAAATAAGATGTAATAACTTTAATCGCTACACCTATTGCTTCTTCCTGTGGATTTAACTTTGCATGGTGTAAACCATATGGTGATTCTACACCAAGCCAAAACATTAGCCCTGGGATTTCTTTAAGCATATAACCAAAGTCTTCACCTGTCATCGCTTCCTTGCACTCAATGACATCCACATCGGTTTCTTCTTGAATATATTTCATAAAGTCTCTTGTGATCGACTCAGTGTTATATACTTGATGGTACATCGAACCATAATCGATAGCGGCTTCACATTCAAAGCCAGCCTCGGTTCCTTTAACAATTGCTTCAATGCGATGTTTAACCTTTTTCATTGACTCACTAGAAAGTGTTCTAATCGTTCCTTCAAGTTTTGCCTTTTCAGCAATGATGTTTTGAACTGTGCCTCCAGTAATTTTTCCGATAGTTATAACAGCACTATCTAATGGGTCCACATTTCGCGAAACAATGGTTTGTAGCTGATTGACCAATGAACAAGCGGCAACAACCATATCATTCGTTTCATGTGGTCTTGCTGCATGCCCCCCCTTACCCTTTAAATCAATAAACAATTCAGAGGTATTTGCAAATAATAAACCTTCCTTCACTGCTATTGATCCTACGGGATATTCTGGTGCGATATGTAAGGCAAAAATTTGGTCTGGCTTCCATTCTTGCATTTCTTCTGATTTCAACATTGGCTCTGCTCCGCCAGGTCCTTCCTCAGCCGGTTGAAAAACAAATAAAAGGTCATCTATAATTGGATTTTCTGTAAAATAAGTAAGTACCCCAAGAGCGATGCTCATGTGAAAATCATGACCACAAGCATGCATCTTGTCATTATGTGCAGATGAAAAGGGTAAGCCTGTATCTTCACTTATAGGCAATCCATCAATATCTGTTCTGTAACCAATTGTTTTTCGAGGATTTATACCGTGGATCTTAACAAACAATCCCGTCTTCCATTTCTTTATTGTCATTCGGTCTTGTCGCAAAGACTCAAGGTAATTTAATAAGTATGCCTGTGTTTTAAACTCTTGGAATCCTAGTTCTGGTATTTGATGAAGGTCACGGCGGATTTTGATAAAATGATTCATTTATTACCTTTCCTCCCTATAAAAGAAGCGTGGAAAGAATCCACGCTTCCACTTTTACTATCTAGCTCAACCGCCTAGGCGCTTTAACTTTTATAGTTGTCGAAGTTCTTGCATAATTTCTGTTTTCGATTTTGTTTTTTCGTCGATATCTTTTATTTTCCTAGCAGGCATTCCAGCTACAACTGTATATGGTGCTACATCTTGAGTAACTACTGCACCTGCAGCAACTACTGAACCTTGTCCAACTGTTACCCCTTCAAGGACAACGGCATTTGCTCCGATTAAAACATCATCTTCAATTACTACTGGCTTAGCGGATGGTGGCTCAATTACTCCTGCTAATACCGTTCCTGCACCAATATGACAGTTCTTACCAACAGTTGCTCTACCGCCAAGGACAACCCCCATATCTATCATGGATTTTTCTCCAATCACAGCACCAATATTGATAACAGACCCCATCATAATAACGGCATTATCCCCAATCTCTACTTGGTCACGGATAACTACACCTGGCTCAATTCGCGCATTAATATGCTTAGTATCTAATAAAGGAATTGCAGAATTACGGCGGTCATTTTCAACAACATAATCTTCAATGTTCGCTTTATTCGCTTCTAATACTTCATTAATTTCAGACCATTCACCAAAAAGAACACCAGTATTACCATTAATAAAGGTTTTTGTTTCATTACCAAAATCAATTCCCTCTAATTCACCTTTTACATAAACCTTTACTGGTGTAGATTTTTTGCTATTTTGAATAAAAGAAATAATTTCATTTGCATCCATCATTTTCATAAGTAGGCCCCCTATTGTTGTCGTTACTAAAAATTACTTTATCAAACAAAAGAAATGAAAACAAGAAAAACCACCTTATTCTTCTGAAGATTCTGCGATATATTCCTTAATTAATTCGACAAAAGCTTTAACTTGCTTTAGTTGAAAAGCTGATTCATAGCCCAAAAGCCATGTATCCCGTTTTAAGGGGTGATTATTCTCATCAACAAGCGGTATTTTGAAAATATCCCTTTCAGTTTTCGTTAATGTTATCGCTGGTAGTATGGCATAACCGATACCATTAAAGGCCATTTGTTTACAGGTTTCAATTTGGTCAACAACAACTGTTCGTTTTGGTGAAGTCTTAAAATTTCGCATCCACCAATCTTGAATTTCCTGATAATAATTTGAATCACTCTTAAATTGAATGAAGGGGCGATCCGTATGTAACACTTGTTCAGGACTAGTAATTTCCCTGTCAACTAAATATAAAGGGTCATTAAAAAGGTGGACTTTAACACCTTTCCAATCAGGTGTTCCGCGAATAATTCCAATATGAACTTGATCCTCATACAAGGATTTTAAAATTTCGCTGCTCCATCCAGTCACTAATGAAATTTTGGCTTGAGGATATCTATCAATAAATTTCTTTAACACCTGAGGAAGCCAGTTTTGCCCTACAATCGAAGCAACAGCAATTTTTAAAGTGCCTGACACCCCAGACTGGAGAGAATAAATGGTTTCACGGACCTTTTCTTGCTTTGTTAGCACATCATTGACAAATTGAATGACATGTTCTCCAGCAGGGGTTAGTGCTAAACCTTTTTGTGAGCGAATAAATAATTTAGTTCCCCAATCTTTTTCAATTGTTTGCAATCGTTGTGATAGGGCTGGTTGTGAGACAAATAGACGTTCTGACGCCTTTCTCATATTCATTTCCTGGGCCAATACAGATAGCAGCTGAAATTCAGATAATGAGGACAAACTGACCACTCCTTAAAAAAAGCCCTGTGAAAGTTACACAGAGCTATCAATCTTTTTCGGTATAAAAAATATTAATAGTAAACTAATCACAGCAAAAGCAAGGACAACATAATAAACAAAGTGCAGGGAATGGGTTAATCCATTCTGCAAGATACTTCGGGCTGATTCTGATAGATGGTCTCGTTCAGTCGATTTTAAGAGGATATTGACATCATCCACCGAATAGGGATGTCCATTTTGGCTGAAATATTGACTTAGCCGATTATTTAGGATACCTCCTAGTAATGCGGCCCCAATTGTATTTCCCAGATTTCGCATAAACATATTAGATGCGGTAGCGATTCCTCTCTGTTCCCAACCAACAGTGCTTTGAATCGAGACAATAAATGCTGTTGATGTTAAGCCCATTCCTACTCCTACCAAAAATGAACCCACTGCTGCCCAAAGAGGCCCAGAAGACGCTGACATCGTCACAAAAGCGATACTGCCGATGATTAAGGACACCCCGCCAATAATCGATGTTTTTCGGTACCCAATGGTTATCAACCACCGTCCGGCAAGAGTGGATGCTATAGGCCAGCCTATTGACATCGTTGTCAATGTAAATCCTGCGACAATAGGTGTTTGTTCCATCACACCTTGTACAAATGTAGGTAAAAAGCTCGAGATTCCAATTAACATAATACCCGTTGTCAGCGAGGTTGTGTTAGCGATAAGAATTGAACGTTCTTTCCATATCGAAAATGGCATAACCGGCTCCTTAGCACGGCTTTCCTGAATCACGAATCCTAGTAATGTTAAAGCACTAAATGCAAATAAACTTAGTGTCTGCCAAGAACCCCATGCAAAGCGGCTTCCACCTTCCACAAGAATAAACATCAGTGAAGAGATCGTGAACGTCAATAATATCGCGCCAAGGTAATCTATCTCATGCTTTTTCTTATTGATATCTTCATGTAAAAACATCCAGAGTCCCACTAATGAAAGAATCCCAAGCGGAATGTTAATCCAGAAAACATAATGCCAGCTTACATATTGAACAAGTAAGCCCCCCACAGCTGGTCCTGTAATTGCAGAAATACCCCAAACACTAGACAGATACCCTTGAATTTTAGCCCTTTCTTCAGTAGTGTAGATATCACCAACGATGGTTGTCGCGATTGGTGTGACAGCCCCAGCGCCAAACCCTTGAATCAAACGAAATATTATCAGCATTTTCAAGGAAGTAGCGAACCCACATAGAATCGAACCGATTAAAAAGAAAATAATTCCGATTGTAAGAATTGGTTTCCGGCCAAATAAGTCAGATAATTTCCCATAGATGAGAACGGTTACAGAATTCATTAATAAGTATGCAGAAAACACCCAGCTATAAAGGGTAAATCCGCCCAGATCTGCAACAATGGCCGGCATTGCAGTGGAAACAATCGTGGCTTCAATCGCTCCCATAAACATCGCTAACATCACTGAAGCTAATACTAGTGGTTTTTTTGTTTGCTTTCTTTGTGAACTTTCCTTGGTAACCACCTTACCAGTAGGATTACTCATATTACCACCTCAAACTTTAAAAAAATCAAGCTCCCATTTCGGGAGCCTAAAAGCATCATTTTTCACTGTTTTGAAATTTATTAATTATTTTATTTACTTGATTTAATAAAGTGCTTCTTGGTAAAATGCCTTCAAAATAACCATCTTCAGTCTCAACGCATAAAAAAGGTTGAGTAACAAGTAACTCAATGCATTCTTTAATAGATGCAGAAATTTTCACTCGCGGTACCGAGCTTTTCATAATCTCTTCTACGCGTTTCTTCTCTAGCTGTTCAAACTCAATTCTTTCTAATCCTAGAATTGAATCCATAATAATAGGTGTGCTAATTAACCCATGAAGTTTGTAATGGGGATCTAACACAGGGATCGCCGTATAACCGCTTTTTGTTAAAACTAATAAGGCATGCTCGAGGTTATTGCCAATTTGCACATGTGCGACCCGTTCAGAGGGAATCATTAATTCTTTTATCGTTAATTTTAAAAATTCATCGTTAGGAAGACTGATCATCGCCGAAACTCCTCAAATTTGTTTTTCTACAGTTACATTCTACCATAGTATTCAGGAGTCTGTGCTAATTTTGGTACCTTAACGGTGGAAACGTTTTTGCCTCCTCCACCATCGTGCACGACATGAAAAAGAAAGGAACCCTTAAGGTCCCTTATTGAATCAAATCAAAAATTTCAATTGTAATCATATCAATATTGTCAAATTGATAACGTTTTGGTTTTTCCTTTTCATTATATACTTCTAATTCAAATGTTTCCGTTTTCGGATGAAATGTTACTTGACACTTCCGATCTCCGTTTACTTCGAAATAGCGTTGTGCTGGTTCACCACTATTTGCTGTTTCCTGAAGATTTTTTAATCTTGTTAATATACCTTGAAGCTGTGACATGCGCTCCGACTCCTTTCCAACCAAACAAACATCTACAATTATATTTCTCATTTAGCATTTTTCTATCCGAGTGGATGACTTTCATAATTTTCCAGCCGTATTTTTAATATGCCAATATTAAAAGAATAAAATAACACCGACCATTTGTCCAAGTAAAAATAAAAAAATAGGGTAATTTTTTCTATATGAACGAATTTTGGGTATTAACTATCCATTCAATCCTTTAAAGTAATTGGTCGTTTTGAAATAAGTATTGATAGGAAATATCAATAAACAAATAATCATCCCCATTCATAGGAAAAGAAAAAGTACGAATGGTTTCTCCAGTTTCTATATCAGAATATAAGTCGGATAAAATCCCTTTTCGTTCATTTCTCATTTTAATAATATTTTCTAAAAAATATGGCCGCCAGCTCCAGTTCTTATGAATGTATTCGGATTGTGAAATCCAACCATCTTTTGCTTTGAAAATATTTACAGATTTCTGGAAGCCATCCTCATCACATACATACATCCTAAAGGCAATCTGGTCTAATTCTTTTATTAAAGCCTGAAAAAGTGTTTGATATGTTCCATTCCTGTTTTTCATCACAATCTCTTGGACCTTAGCTTGAAAGGATTCTGCTGTTGTATAAACGGCCTCTAATTTCTTTT
>NZ_JBALSN010000295.1:0-327 GCF_036966985.1 Neobacillus drentensis
GCCTGCTAGGATAAATGCCCGAGACAAAACCAATCATTCCAGCATTTAATAAAGTAAACGGAAGGAGGAAAAGAAATGGATTCTAAACCATACTCTTGGGTCGCTCTAGATCGCAACTGTACACACCACGGCGATTACCATCATAACTACGAAAGAAAAGCAGTTTGTGACGGCCACTATTATGATGATGAAGATGTTTTACAAGACTTTGATCAAGTGAGTGTCACAAAGCAGACATCTGAGGAAGTCATTATCGTTAGAGATTCTTGTGACATTAACGTCTCTTCTGTTGATGCACAGGTTGCAGCATCTATCCAAGCAGCTGTT
>NZ_JBALSN010000295.1:420-1127 GCF_036966985.1 Neobacillus drentensis
ACGATCGTTGCAATTGGTATCCTCTAATGTACAAAAGCAGAGCGAAAAGCTCTGCTTTTCCTTTTTCTAAAAATACAACAAAGATAAATAGTCATTTACCCACACCAACTAGAGGGCGCATACATATGTTGTTAAGGACTAAAGTCAAATACCTTGTTAAAGGAGCTGAAATCCATGAGCTGCGGAAAACACCATGGCCGACATGATGAAAACTGTGTATGCGATGCGGTTGATAAGATTTTAGCAGAGCAGGAAGCTGTAGAAGATAAATGTCCTACGAGCTGCTACAGTAATTTATTAAGCCCGACAGTTTCTGGAAAAGATACGATTCCGTTTTTACTTTTTGATAAAAAGGGCGGATTGTTCTCTACTTTCGGAAACATTGGAGGATTTGTTGACGATTGCCAATGCTTCGAATCCATTTTCTTCCGGGTTGAAAAATTGCATGACTGCTGTGCCACATTATCTGTGTTAAGACCTGTTGATGTACACGGACATACGCTAAGCGTTTGTCACCCTTGCGATCCTGACTTCTTTGGTTTAGAAAAAACGGACTTTTGTATCGAAGTTGATTTGAACTGTTTCTGCGCGATCCAATGTTTAAATCCAGAACTTGTCGACAGAGTCATGCCAACAAAAGATAAAAAGCATCATCACCACGGCTAAACCAATCGCCCGCTCATCTACCCTGTCATGAGTCAAAGCAT
>NZ_JBALSN010000296.1:0-5866 GCF_036966985.1 Neobacillus drentensis
GCATGGCAAAGGCTAAGAAGTCTTGAACCGCTTTTTTGTCGGCACCCTTAGGAGCAACCCATCCGATTAAGTAAAGTTCCGCTTGGTCCTTGCCGCCTTTTCCACCCTCCACTTCCGGGAAAGGAAAAGCTTTATATTTAAAATCCTTGGAAGAATATTCAGCCGTTTCACTTGACAGCCAGCTTCCCACTAAAATCATCGCAGACTTGCCGCTTGCCCAAGCAGTTTGTGCTGCAGGGTATTGACTTCCTTTATATCCTTCTGCAAAAAATTTGTTATCTGCAAGCTCTTGTACCTTTTTCGCTGCTTCCAAATATTCTGGTTGAGACCATGTTTCACCTGTCTTATCCCCAGCAGCCTTTACTAGAGCACCAGGGCCCATCAAGCGTTCTACTAACCAGTAATAATAATAAGCATTGTAAAAATCGATATTACCATCCTGAGCAAGTGGAGCTAAACCCTCACTTTGGAACTTCTTATTGATCTCCACAAACTGGTCCCAAGTGGCCGGGGGTTCAACTCCATATTTCTTGAAAAGGGTTTCATTGTAGTGAAAACCCGAGCTGATGATTTCATATGGGATAAAATAAGTATTACCTTCCTTTTGATAGAATGGAAGAATGTCATCTATAAATACATCTTGAAATGCTGTTCCTTCCTTTGGAATCTTCTTAGAGAGTAAGTCATTTAAAGGTTCTACTAACTTGTTATTAATTAATGCCCCTTCAATTTCAGCCCCAGATTGCTCTGTGAGGTCCGGTGCATCCCCGCTTAAAGCCGCATTTCTTACTTTAGACATAACTTCACGGCCCATCCATTGTACATCCACTTTGACATTTTGATTTGCATCCTCATATTCATCAATGATTTTTTGGATGACAACCTGTTGCGGTTCCCCTTTGTTCCACATTGACCAATACTTAATCGTGGTTTTCTCTGAAGAAGAACTGCTACTACTGCATGCAGCAAGTAATAAGACAGCGACCAACAGGATCGAAATAACACTGCTTATCTTTTTTTCCACTTTATTTCCCCCTTTTCTCCAAAAAGTTAATTAATACAAATTATTCCAACAATTTAAATATATCCTAAACAGGTTGATGGGTCAATGGTATATGTGTTTTTTGAATTACTCCCAAAAAAGAGAAAAGAAACCATCATATTAATGATTTCTCTTCTCTAAGGAAATAAGAGAAATTTATTCTAATTGATCTACATATGCAGGATTCTTTACAAAAACTTCTACCTCTGCAACAGACAGCATAAGAGGTCCACTATGCGACTCCTCAAAGTGAATCGATAGTTTTGTAAACTTAGTTCCAGTCGGTATAGCAACTTCAGTAAGATCGAAAATGACCGATTTATCGTCAAATTGAACATTTTTTGTACCTAAATCATATTCCTTTCCTGCTTCAGTATAGGCTTTGGCACTTAGTTTTTTAATTTTGCCGTTCGTATATTGCGGGCGATTATAAACGATAAATTTAGTTAATTCTTGTGGTTTAGTAAAGTTAAAATCAACGTGTAACGGTAGTGAAATTCCATCTTTTTCAGTGATCAGCCATTTCAGCTCCGCCAATGAACCTTCACTTATCACACCGTCAATCAAATTGGCAAAAGCTGCTGCACCGCCCTGCATCTTTTCCCCTTCACCCGTAACTGTCATATCTTTATTCGATAATTGTAATTCCTTAGGCTCTTGTGGTTGTTCAACCTCTCCCGGTTCCTGGCCAGGATTTAAAACCTCTCCTATTTTACCAATGGTGTCAAAGGATGTATTAATCAGTAAGGATCTGGTAATCGGGATATCGAATTGAAGATCTTTCTTAGCCTTTAACTTAATCGTGGCTAAAGTCTTCGTACCTTCTAATGTATTTTGAGTTCCCTTGTTAGAAAATGCAGCCATAATTCGTTGATCAGAATTTCCAATACCCGCAAGTGCGGAGTAATTTAATATATTAGCTGTTTCATTGGCAGGCGAAACAATATTTTCATCACATGTCCCTTCAGGTTTACACTCTTTTACTAATTCATATTTGTTCGGGTCCAGCTTTAGTTCTAAGTTGAATGCATTGATATCCTTTAATCCCGCCCCGATTATTTCTACTGAAAATTCCTCACCTGCTTTTAACTGCTGCTTGTCAGGCCTGATATCCAATTGTCCGGCAACCGGTCTGCCCGTAGACTGAAGCGGCCGTTCACCTAATTGTGATGCTACATACATTAAATCGTAGGCATCAATCACACCATTAAAATTGATATCAACCCTTGATACCTGTCCCCAAGCTGTATCCGTTTGATCAACACCCATATAACTTGCAAAGAAGAGTAGATCTTCTTCATCAATTTTTCCATTTGGTATATTTTCACCTACAACCGTTCCTTCTGTTTTATCCTTTTTGTATGGTCTGAATTCCTGGGCACTGCCAAAGCCGCCTACAGAGCCTGTAATGGTCAACTTAATATACCTTGCAGTAGTATTTTCCTTAAAATCAATGACTTTTGTTTCCTTATTTCTCTCAAATATTCCATCAGTGATGATATTTTTATAAGTTTTACCATCTAGACTTACATCTAAATTGTATTTTAATATGGTCCCATTCCCTGCATCTGGTCTTGGAACATACTCGAGCTTATCTAATTCATAAGCTAACTTCATATCGATCTCAAAGGTATGTGGCAGTTTATTGCCCGCATCTCCCCATGCAGTATGCCACAATGTTTCATCTTTTCCATCAACAGCTAAAAATGCTTCTTGTCCCGGCTGTTCACTATCTGCTTTTGCCGTCATATCCTTAGGGACATTTCTGTATCGGTCAAGCTTCGTTCTTATCTTGATCTCATCACTCCAGCCGGATGAACCTTTGGTATTCGTTGCTCTTATTCGATAAGAATATTCTTTATCAGCTGTTAAACCTGTATGAAGATAGAACGGTGCCTGCTCACTATCACTTGACTTAAACACATTTGTATGAACAATTCCATCAATCAGTAAATCATAGGTTATATTCGAGCCATCAACCTTATTCCAATTTAATTTAATATCTCGATCTGTAATGTTAGCCTCATCAGCATTGAGCCCTGAAGGAATAGTTGGTACTGCTTCATCCACTACCTCTCTCTTTTGCGTATTATCAAAGCCATTTACTGTAAAAGTGATATCATTTTCCGTGATGTCTGTTTTTCCAACCTTAATATATAACTTTGGTGATGTAATGATTTCAGTCTTTTCAAATGGTGAACCTTTTGTGGAATATTTGTTCAGGTTTGGATGCTCGTTATAGAAGTACACGTTTTCCGAGTTTTGATATTCCTCTTCACTCGTAACTTCTCGTAATTTAATATTTTTATTTTCAATCTTAACCTGATGTATATTCTTTGGCTTTACACGAGTATTAACAATTACTTCTGTACCCCGCTCTTTCACCATGCCTTTATAGCCCTTTCCTTTTGCGGCATGAACGGTTATATCAACTTTGTTTCCGATTACTTCAGAGGTGACCTTAGTTCTTGTATTTTTCCCTTCCTTATACTCAACCGTTTTCCCATCGTCTTCATATAGAGTAAACTCTGATTTTCCTGATGGATAGACATCAAATATTCTATTTTCCGAACCATTTAATTCATTAATAGAATTGTTTTCTGGTGCCATTGGAATAATTGCCCCAGCCTTAACAAATACAGGAGTCTTCCATTGTGGAGCGCTAAAATTATGAAGAACCGAACCTCCCTGATATTGCTCACCTGTAAAATAATCGATCCAAACTTGATCTTTATCGGGAAGATAAATATCGTTCCTTACTTCTACTGAATTAGAGTTTCCATCATATATTGGTGCCACTAATAGATTGGGCCCCCACATATATTGATATTGTGTTTCTGTCCCGTACGTATATGGATCATTTGGATATTCCAGCATCATCCCTCGAACCATTGGCATGGATTTTGCCGTTGATTCCTCTGCAATCGTATAGTTATAAGGCATCATTTGTGACTTTAATTTTAAATACATCCTGTTAATGGATGCAAACGGTTCACCGTAATTCCACGGATTTTTAGCCTTGCTATAATCAGTGCCTCCCGATGCCCAGCCGTCCATATCAATTTGGATGGGAGTGAATGCCTTCCATTGGAAATCGCGTGTCTGAACTTTTGCGTCTCCGCCAAAGATTCCATCCATATCTGAGCCGACGTTTGGGTTTCCTGATAAGCCTGCACCGATATAAGTAGGGATATGCATTCTTATATACTCCCAATTACCACCATATTGGTCACCTGACCATAATCCAGCATAACGCTGAGTACCAGCCCACCCATCTAGCGAAATAACAAATGGGCGTGCACCACCTGAATTTTCTTCTTTTTGAATTCCTTCCGCTGCTTGGCGTGTGGCATTTAAAGCCATGGAATATCCTTGCCCAACCCATGCAACATCCGTCTTTATTGCTCTTACACCTGCTTTAACTTCCCCGTCAAGGTCTCTTCGTAAAGGGCTGTCAGCGGGTAGATTAGGGTCTGGATAGAGATTGCTTTGTGTCCATAAGCCTACCTCTACTTTTTGATCATTTGCTTTATCAACAAATTGCTCCAAATTACCAAGTCCTCCATACCCGCATCCATAGCCGTCATTTGGTAAAAACCATCCTAAAGGCATATCATTATCTACATATTGATTTAAAGTATTTACCCCAGTAGTTTGGAGTGTTCGTTGATCTTTATGACCATTATGAGTTCCATTAAAACAGTCCGCATGCCCTAAATAGAAACCGTATTTTGGCATAAGTGCCGGTTTCCCAGTTAATTCTGTATATTCGTTAATGATTTTTGGCATTGAATCATCTACAAAATAATAAGCGTCAAATCTGTCTTCATTGTGAGTAAAGGTTGACGTTTTTGTAAAATCATAAACGCCTGGTTTAAAGGTATTTCGCATGACCCCGTAGCCTTCAGTGCTTAAATAGAAAGGGACTGGGCTTGATGCAGATCCTGCATCCCAACCTCCCCCGATTGCAATTTTTATGGAATTATTCTTATGGGCATAAAACCCATTCTGTTGACCTCCACCATAAAAATATTCGTTTTCTTTTGTATCAAGAGTTTGAACTGTACTTCCGTTTGAATGTTTTAGCGGTTCACTTTCACTCCAAAGAATCTTTGATCTTTTTTTATCATATAGACTCATCCTTGAAGTAGTTTTATCTATTCTCAATTCTAAAGAATCAGTAGATATTTTATAGACATTGTTTTCACTTTCATCGACCTTAATGTCAATTTCTCCATATTGCTTTATGTAATCGTTAACATTTTTGTCGATAATTTTTGTCTCATGCTCAGGTTTGTTGGGCGTTGGATATTCTTCAAAATTACCCTTTGGGTCCAAATGTAGTCGAAAAACATTATTTTTTAGGAAGGTAATTTTTATTTTTTCTCCTGTTTCTAGGTTTAGGTATACGTTATTCTGATCTTTTGAAATCTTAGCTACTTTTCCTATAGTCTTATAGGTTTCATTGGCATAAACTTTATTAATTGAGTACTCCTTTTCAGTTGTTTCAGCAGATGCTGTGGGAAGCATCGAAAACAACATTCCCACTGATAAGCACAAGCTCACCAGTTTTTTTAACCCAGCTTGACGTCGCCGCATATTCTACCTCCAATTGTAGTGATTTTCCGAAAATGAATTTCCGATTGTCTTTAACTCTTCGTATGGATAATTAGCTTATATCATTTCTAGTGGATCCAATTGGACGAAAAGAAAGACAGTCCCCTTAAAAACTCAAAAACTTGCAATTTGTCTGATTCATTAAAACTTTAATCCCCACCACCCCTACTATTAATTTTTATATATTTATATATCTAAATATATAAG
>NZ_JBALSN010000297.1:0-4154 GCF_036966985.1 Neobacillus drentensis
ATAGTTACCAATTACATTACCAACTGTTTTTGCTGATTTTCGAAAGCCTTTATCATGTGTATTTCCTTCTACATGCATCGCATAGAGAATTCTTCGTTGTACTGGCTTTAGGCCATCACGTGCATCCGGAAGGGCACGTTCTTGGATAATATACTTACTATATCTGCCAAAACGATCACCAATGACATCTTCTAGAGGCAAGTCTCGGAATTTTTCAGTTGCACTCATCCTTCAGAACCCTCCTCGGAGACCGTAATATTTTCATTTTCTAAGATCGTGTCATCTTCTTCTAACCCAAAGGCGACATTCGTTTCAATCCACTTACGGCGCGGCTCAACTTTGTCACCCATAAGAGTGGTAACTCGTCGTTCAGCTCTTGCTGCATCATCGATTTTAACTCGGATCAACGTCCGTGTTTCAGGATCCATTGTTGTTTCCCAGAGCTGATCGGCGTTCATTTCACCAAGTCCTTTATAGCGCTGGATGATATAGCCTCTGCCCACTTTCTTGATGGCACCTTGAAGTTCATCATCATTCCATGCATATTCGATAATTTCCTTCTTGCCTGTTCCCTTGCTTACTTTATAAAGCGGAGGCAAGGCAATAAACACTTTGCCTGCTTCTAACAACGGCTTCATATAGCGGTAAAAGAAAGTAAGTAGTAGAACTTGAATATGTGCCCCATCTGTATCCGCATCGGTCATAATGACAATTTTGTCATAATTGATGTCTTCCACACTGAAATCGGAACCAACTCCGCCGCCGATGGCATGAATGATCGTATTGATTTCTTCATTCTTAAAAATATCAGCGAGTTTAGCTTTTTCGGTATTAATGACTTTACCTCTGAGTGGAAGGACTGCTTGAAAACGTCGGTCACGTCCCTGTTTCGCTGAACCTCCCGCGGAATCACCCTCAACAAGGTACAGTTCGTTTCTTTGCGGATTACGTGATTGTGCGGGTGTTAGTTTCCCAGACAAGACAGCATCGGAACGCTTGCGTTTTTTACCGCTTCTTGCATCCTCACGTGCTTTTCTGGCCGCCTCTCTAGCTTGATAGGCTTTGATCGATTTTTTGATAAGAAGGGAGCTAATATCAGGATTCTCTTCTAGAAAATAGGAGAGGTGCTCAGAAACAACTGAATCAACCGCTGAGCGTGCTTCACTTGTTCCTAATTTCCCTTTTGTTTGTCCTTCAAACTGGAGCAATTCTTCCGGGATTCGAACGGAGATAATTGCCGATAAACCTTCACGGATATCTGCACCATCAAGGTTTTTGTCTTTGTCTTTTAAGAATGAAACCTTCCGAGCATAATCATTAAATACCCTTGTCATTGCTGTTTTTGCCCCGGCCTCATGGGTTCCGCCATCTCTTGTGCGGACATTATTTACAAAGGAGAGGACATTTTCAGAGTAGCCATCATTAAATTGAAAGGCAAAATCCACTTCAATTCCATGCTGAGAGCCTTCTAAACTAACAACCGGATGAAGGACATCCTTCTCTTCGTTTAAATAGGCAACGAACGCTTCAATCCCATTTTCATAATGAAAGACTTCATGGAAATCGTTTCGGTCATCGATAATTTCGATTTTCAAACCTTTTAACAAAAAGGCTGACTCTCTTAACCTCTCACATAACGTTTCGAAATTAAAAGTGGTTGTTGAAAATATAGTTGGATCTGGCTTGAAGTGAATAGTTGTACCGGTTTGATTGGTTTTACCGATTTTTTCGAGGGTTGTTACCGGTTTTCCCCCATTTTCAAAGCGTTGTTCATATACGAAACCGTCCCTTTTAATGGTGACAGTTAGCCATTCTGATAAGGCATTAACAACAGATGCACCAACACCGTGCAAACCGCCGCTTGTTTTATATCCGCCTTGGCCAAATTTTCCGCCGGCATGAAGCACTGTTAATATAACCTCTGGTGTTGGTTTCCCCATTTTGTGCATACCAGTAGGCATTCCGCGTCCACGGTCATTAACACTAATAGAATTATCTTTGTGTATTTTTACAATGATTTGATCACCGAATCCACCAAGCGCTTCATCGACAGAATTGTCGACAATCTCATAAACNNTTCCTGGACGTTTCCTAACCGCCTCAAGACCTTCAAGTACCTGTATGGCATCATCATTATAATCAAAAACTTGCTGATTTCTTGCCACTAAAATACCCCTTTCATTCCCTACAAAAAGAAGTATCCTTCTAATTGCTCATGAACTAATTGATTAGTCATTCTTTATATTATCTATTTATAAAATTAAAATAGAACCAATGTTTGCCGCTTCTTATTTTAACATAAATCTTGCGGCGTCTATGCTTTATTGTAGCGATTTATTTCGATTTAGCAAATACGTAATTTTAAACAACATAATTTTGTAATAAAATAATCATGGGTTTAAAGCGTGTTAAAAATAAAAAAACTGCTAAATATTAGCAGTTTTAGGGTTGGATTTTTAAGCTTTAGATATCGCATGTTCTACTTTAATGCAACGATTCATGATAACCGTATAGCCCTTACTTTTTAAGAATTCATAGGCTTCTTCGTTTTCAAGGCCAAGCTGGGCCCAGTAGATATCTGCATCGATCTCATCAAACTCTTTTGCGACATCGAACAGTTGTTCTGACCTGCGAAAAACATTAACAATGTCTACGTGTCCTTCGATATCCTTAAGGGATGCAACAGCTTTCACTCCTAATGCAGATTCAATCGTGGGATTCACCGGAATAATTTCATAGCCAGCTTTTTGCATTGCTTCAGACACTTGATAGGAAGTTCGTTCAGGATTATCACTCAAACCAACTACCGCAATTCTTTTTGCCTTTTTTAAAATCGATCCAATTTCATTGCGACTTGGATTTTCAATAGTCATCAATTTCACTCCTAGGGTCTTTTTCTTTATTTTACCTATATTTTCAAAAAAAACATAATAAAAAGCTTAAATGGACCCCTTCTTTACTTCTTAGTTGTAAAGAGTTACACAGTTTCTCCCTTTGTCTTTTGAAAAGAAGAGTGCTTGATTCGCCTCTAGTATTAATTCCTCTTTCGGTTTCCCTTTAGAAAACACGGAGATTCCAAAGCTGCAAGTGATCGTATCGATATTCACAAAATGAAATTCCTCGATAATCGAGCGGATGGATTCTGCTAATTCCTTTGCCCCATTTCCGTCGGTTCCAGGAGTGAGTAAAATGAATTCCTCTCCTCCCCAACGGACAAAAATATCTGATTCACGAATCCGTTGCTGAACGATGATGGAAATAGTAGAGAGTACTTTATCGCCTGCTTGTTCCCCAAACCTTTCATTCACATGTTTAAAGAAATCAATATCCATTATAATCATCGAAAAAGGTTGGTTTAATCGTTCGGCTCGTCTCATTTCCACTTCTAAGATCGCATTCATTTCCAATTGGTTTATACTGTATGTTAGAGAATCCATCAGGAATAATTGTCTGTTCTCTCTATTTTCATTCTCTAAATTGGTAATATCCTTACAGACACATAAGTATTGGTTCGAACCCGGTATGGGCTCATATTCTAAATTAAAGAAAATCTCTTCATTATTGATGCTGATCCAGTGCATATTTACAGAGTTTTTCCCCGTTTCTATGATTTCTTCAAACCATCTTCTTTTGTCGATTGGATAAAAATAATTAGCATCTTCTACTAAAAAACTAGAAAGGTATTTCAATTTAGGCAGCTGGGTCTGCCCCTTACTAATTCCGGTAAAGTTACAAAAGGCTTGATTGAATTCGATAATATCCTCGTGATCAGTAACAAAGATAAGGTGTTCTTGAAAGTTCAATAAAGCTTTCGTTAACTTCTTTTGTTTGGAAATTTCTTTTTCAAGCTGTTTCACATCTTTGTATTGGTAAGTTAAGTATGGATGAATATTAGCCGCCACTTGAAGCACCTCTTTCTTTCACTTAGGATTATATGATAAAACCGACCATTGATAAGATACTTGGGTCGGTTTAGTATGTATTTCTATGATTTTATCTAAATTATATTGACTCTCAGTATGGCTTTCAATGGATTAACAAATGGTTTGAAAATTCTCCTTATTTTCGTAATAAAATTGACTCTATTTGTTCTTACTTTTGACCAGATTCAAAAAAGCAAACACATATGAAAGGATTGATAGTGTTTTTTCTAA
>NZ_JBALSN010000297.1:4184-4570 GCF_036966985.1 Neobacillus drentensis
TATTTACTTGGTTCGATCCCCTCTGGTTTAATTATCGGAAAGGTTTTTTATAAAACGGATATTCGCGAACACGGGAGTGGAAATTTAGGAGGTACCAATACCTTTCGAACATTGGGTGTGAAAGCGGGATTAGTCGTTACACTTGCTGATATCTTGAAAGGGACTTTAGCTGCCGCTTTGCCACATCTCTTCCAAGTGGATATAAGTCCATTATTGGCAGGTATTTTTGCCGTTGTCGGGCACACCTATCCAATCTTCGCCGGGTTTCGTGGAGGAAAAGCGGTTGCTACCTCAGGTGGTGTCGTATTGTTTTATGCACCGTATATGTTTATTACCGTATTAATTTTCTTTTTTATTAGTTTATACATATCAAAATATGTTTCCTT
>NZ_JBALSN010000298.1:0-5542 GCF_036966985.1 Neobacillus drentensis
GGTTTAATATATGTTTTCAAAAGGAAAAACAATTGTATTAGTAATGCTTTTCTTGGCAGGTGTGGTGAACTATTTAGACAGATCTGCTCTCTCTATTGCTGCACCTTTTATTACCGAAGATTTACATTTATCACCGACACAATTGGGGATCGTCTTTAGTAGTTTCTCTGTTGGATATGCCATTTTCAACTTTATTGGCGGAGTAGCGTCTGATAAATACGGGGCAAAACTTACTTTGTTCGTAGCTATGGTTGTTTGGTCTTTATTCAGCGGTGCGATCGCGTTAGCATTCAGCCTTGCCAGCTTGATTGTTATTCGGGTACTTTTTGGAATGGGCGAAGGACCATTGTCGGCAACTATTAATAAAATGGTCAATAACTGGTTCCCTTCAGATAAGCGGGCAACTGCGATTGGGCTTGCTAATAGCGGTACACCACTAGGGGGAGCGATTGCCGGCCCTATCGTTGGGATCATTGCCTTGAATTATGGCTGGAAAGTCTCTTTCGTTCTTATTATGATCATTGGAATCGTTTGGGCAGTATGCTGGTGGATTTTTATTAAAGATAAACCTGCTGAGGAAAGTAAGCAAAATGATGGCTCTGTAAAGTCAGATCA
The DNA here is from genome assembly GCF_036966985.1 of Neobacillus drentensis. Taxonomy (GTDB): domain Bacteria; phylum Bacillota; class Bacilli; order Bacillales; family Cytobacillaceae; genus Neobacillus; species Neobacillus drentensis_E. The sequence goes on from NZ_JBALSN010000298.1 coordinate 616, forward strand.
AAATCAGTCAGGTGCAAAAATACCATTAACATTTTATTTAAAACAAAAAACAGTCCTATTTACTGCTTTTGCGTTCTTCGCGTATAACTATATTCTATTTTTCTTCTTAACTTGGTTCCCAAGTTACTTAACCGATGCACGCGGCTTAAGTATTAAAGAAATGAGTGTCGTAACCGTTATTCCTTGGGTATTGGGTTTCATTGGTCTAGCTTCCGGCGGTATGGTTTCTGATTTTGTGTATAAAAAAGTAGGAAAAGCCTTATTTGCTCGTAAAGTAGTATTAGTATCTTGTTTGTTTACATCTGCAGTTTGTATTGGGATCGCTGGTCTCGTTACAACCACAGTGGCTGCTGTAAGTTTAGTAGCATTATCTGTTTTCTTCTTATATTTAACAGGTGCGATTTACTGGGCGATCGTCCAAGACGTTGTCGACCAAAAGAACGTAGGATCTGTAGGAGGATTCATGCACTTTTTGGCTAATACGGCTGGAATCATTGGGCCTACATTAACTGGTTTCCTTGTGGAGAAATCTGGAACTTACACCGCGGCATTTTTATTGGCCGGAGGTTTAGCGGTTTTTGCTTCATTGGCAGTCATTAAGTTTGTTAAACCTATTACTAAAAAATATAAGGCTGAGTTGACAGGGAAAGCGGTTTAATTCCGTAACTGAAAACTTGTATGCTAGTATACGAGTGTAATATAATTAAGCTATATCAAATGAATCAAATTTACGCCCTTCCTTGTATACTAGTATACTGTATATTTTTCTTTATACTTGTATACTAGTATTTAAGAGAAGAAGGGTAGAGGAGTAGGAATTAATGAAAGCGATACAAGTGGTTAAACCAGGGCAGCTTGAAATCATTGAGAAAGAAATGCCACAGATTCAACATGAAAATGAGGTTCTTATTCAAGTGAAGATGGCTGGTATCTGTGGTTCAGATATCCATATCTATCATGGTACCTCACCAGTAGCTACCTATCCGCGAGTAATCGGACATGAAGTCACTGGCCAAGTAGTAAAGACTGGCGCAGAGGTTACCTCCCTTAAGGTGGATGATCATGTTGTCATCGAACCGATTCTCACTTGTGGAGAATGCTATGCGTGCCGATCTGGACGTCAAAATGTCTGTCAGAATTTAAAGGTTTTTGGGGTTCACATTGATGGTGGCTATCAAGAGTATGTAGTCGTCCCTGAAAAAATGGCTCACAGAGTTGACCCAACATTAGCTTGGAAAGAAGCAGTTTTAGTAGAACCCTTTACAATTGGGGCACAAGCAAATTGGCGTGGGGATGTTAGGCAGGGAGATGTTGTATTTATCATGGGCGCCGGCCCGATTGGGATTTGTGCCTTGCAGGTTGCCAAGTATAGAGGGGCAACAGTTATCATTTCAGATTTAAGCGAGGAAAAGTTGAGCTATGCCGAAAGCCTCGGTGCTGATTTTACGGTCAACCCGTTGAACGAAGATATTTTTCAAAAAATTAATGAATTAACTGAGGGAATGGGAGCGAATGTTGTCATCGATGCCGTATGTACAACAAAAACATTCGAACAAGCTGTCCAACTTGCATCAGTTGCTGGAAGAATTGTTGTTTTAGGATTTAGTGAAGAAAAGTCAGGAATCCCGCAGCTGGAAATTACGAAAAAGGAACTGACAGTCAGTGGATCCAGATTGCAAACGAACCAGTTTCCAGAAGTCATCGATCTTTTTAATCATAGAAAAATAGATACAGATAGCTTTGTGACACATACGTTTCCTTTCGAGCAAGTGAAAGAAGCGATCCAATTAATCGAAACAAATCCAGATGCAGTTAGAAAAGTTCATTTAGATTTTTCACGATAAAAAGAGAAGGAGTGGATATCGATGCAAATGACATGGAGATGGTATGGGGAAGGGAACGACTCGATTACACTTGATCATATTCGGCAGATTCCGGGTGTAATGGGAGCAGTTTGGTCTCTGCATGATAAGGTTGCAGGGGAAGAATGGGAAATGGAAAGAATCCAGGAGGTTGCGGACCAAATTCGCAGCAAAGGATTCAGCCCGGCTGTAGTAGAAAGTGTAAACATTCACGATGATATCAAAATCGGATTGCCTACTAGGGATAAGTATATCGATATTTATATCGATACCATTAAGAAGCTTTCTAAAGTCGGAGTAAAAGTGATTTGCTATAATTTTATGCCGGTTTTTGACTGGACAAGAACGGACCTATATAAGGAATTGCCTGACGGTTCCAATGCCCTGTTCTATGAAAAAGCGGCAATTACCGATGATCCAAAAGATATGGTTGAAAAAATCCTCGGCGGCGCCGGTGACTTTACGATGCCGGGCTGGGAACCAGAACGTATGGCGAAGTTGGACGAATTGTTTAAAGCGTATGAGGGAGTAACCGAAGACATTCTTTTCGACAACTTGAAATACTTCCTTGAACGAGTGATTCCTGTATGTGAAGAATATGATGTCAAAATGGCGATTCACCCGGATGATCCTGCTTGGCCAATTTTCGGACTGCCGCGTATTATTCGCAATCGGGAGTATATCAGAAGATTCCTCGATCTTGTAGATAGTCCTTACAACGGGTTAACATTCTGCACAGGGTCATTAGGAACCAATCCGGAGAACGATTTACCGGCTATGATTCGCGAATTTCATGATCGAATCCACTTTGCACATATCCGAAATGTGAAAGTGTTTGAAAATGGCGATTTTATTGAAGTCTCTCACCGCGGCCAGGATGGAAGCGTCGATGTAGCCGAAGTCATCAAAGCATACCATGAAAATGGATTTACAGGTTATGTCCGCCCGGATCACGGCCGTCACCTTTGGGGTGAAGAGAAACATTGCAGACCTGGTTATGGGCTGTATGACAGAGCGCTTGGAATTATGTACATGCTGGGTGTTTGGGACAGCCTGGAAAAAGAGAAAGGAAGAGAGCTAAGTGCTACAATTAAAGAGAAACAGCATAGTTAATGAAGCTGAAGCATGGAAAGAAATCGGCGTCGAACTTCCGCAATTTGATTTTGAACAGGTTGCCAAAAACACGCTAGAAAAGCCGCAGTGGGTACACTTTGGTGCTGGAAATATTTTTAGGGCCTTTGTTGCTAATGCGCATCAAAAACTGTTAAACCAAGGACAAGCCGAGACCGGAATTATCGCGGTGAAAACGTATGATTTTGACATGATCGACCGGTTAAATAAGCCCTATGATAACCTGACTCTGCTTGTCACCATGAAAGCAAACGGCTCTTTTGAAAAGACTGTCATTAACAGCATTGTCGACACGATTGCGGCCGATTTTAACAGGAACGATGAATTCAACCGACTGATTGAGATTTTTGAAAATCCAAGTCTGCAGATGGCCAGTTTTACAATTACGGAAAAAGGCTATACCTTGACGAATCCATCTGGGGAGTTCATAGGTATGGTTGAAAAAGATTTTGAAACTGGATTGGATCAACCTGTTCATGCTATGAGCATTGTCACATCGCTTGTCTACCGCAGATATTTAAAAGGCCAATATCCGATGACTTTCGTCAGCATGGATAACTGTTCCCATAATGGCGATAAACTCAAAGCTGCCGTCTTAACCATTGCAAAGGAATGGCTCAAGAGGGGACAGGTGGAGGAGGGCTTTATTGCTTATCTTGAGGATGAAGGCAAGATTACCTTCCCTTACACCATGATTGATAAAATTACGCCAAGGCCTTCTGAAAAGGTGAAAGAAGCTCTTGTTAATCAAGGGATTACTGGCATGGATATCATTGTCACACCTAAAAATACGTATACGGCGCCTTTCGTTAATGCAGAAGTAAGTGAATACCTTGTCATAGAAGACAAATTCACGAATGGCCGTCCTGCTCTGGAACAGGCCGGGATTATTTTTACGGACAGGGAAACAGTAAACAACATTGAAACGATGAAGGTGACCGCTTGCCTGAATCCGCTTCATACAGCATTGGCTGTTTCCGGCTGCCTGCTTGGCTATACTCTAATTGCAGATGAAATGAAAGACGAAACACTGAGAAAATTTGTAGAAATGATCGGTTATCAAGAAGGATTGAAGGTAGTGGTCGACCCTGAGATTATCAGCCCGAAAGCCTTCCTGGATGAAGTTTTGAACGAACGCTTTTCCAACCCATATATCCCGGATACGCCGCAGCGCATCGCGTGCGACACATCCCTAAAAGTTGGAATCCGCTTCGGTGAAACGTTGAAGTCCTATGTAAAAAGAGAGGACCTGAATCCGGCTGATTTGAACGCAATCCCACTTGCGATTGCAACATGGTGCCGCTATCTACTCGGCATTGATGATGAAGGCAAGTCCTTTACGCTAAGTCCTGATCCACAGCTTGAGACCCTGAAGGCGGCACTTGAAGGTGTTGCTTTGGGTGACCGAACATCTAATATAAATAAAATCCTGTCCAATGAAGCAATCTTTGGAGTCAATTTGTATGAGATAGGATTGGGAGAAAAGATTGAGTCCATGTTCTATGACATGCTTGCCGGCATCGGTGCCGTGCGCCGTACTATGGAGAAGTATGTTATATCAGATAAGGAAAAAGTTACGGTTAGATAGGTGTTGGTGGGTCATGCGAAGTTTGTCATGGCCCATTTCCTATTATTGACGACCCAACTTGCTTCACATGTGAAAATTGGGTAGCCAATAAGCCGGATAGGCGACCGAAAAGGCGTCACAAGTAAAATTTGGGTAGCCAATAGCCCAGATAGGCGACTGAAAAGACGTCACAAGTAAGAATTGGGTAGCCAATCACTTTATTAATAGCTGCCGTTGGAAAACGAATAAATGAAAGGTGGAGAAAATATTGAAAAAACTAGACGTATTAACGAAAATATCCGATTGTGGGGTCGTCGCCGTTGTAAGAGCAGATTCCAAGGAAGAGGCCATTAAGATATCAGAAGCA
>NZ_JBALSN010000299.1:0-6402 GCF_036966985.1 Neobacillus drentensis
TGGCGCTCTATCGTCCGAACCCAGGAAAAGAGGAGGAATTAAAAGAAATCCTTAAAGTACATATCCCAACACTTCGCGCGGAAGAGTTAATTACTGATCGAGAATTATTGACGCTTCAAGCAGCGGATGGGACGATCATTGAAATCGCAGAATGGCGATCAACAGAGGCCATTGAAAAGGCACACCAATCTACTAGGGTCATGGCTGTTTGGAATAAAATTGGTGTCTTATCCGAATTAACGAGTCTTTCCACGCTTGCTGAAGCCCAGCATCCGTTTCCTAATTTTAAGCCATTATAGATTTTCAAATGAAAGAAAAACACAAAAAGCAGTGGGATTAATGATATCCACTGCTTTTTGTTCGGATTAATTTTAATTTGTAAACACAAACTCCGTCCTGCTTCCCGTCTGATCTGCCCGGACTTCGAGACTGACGTCAATTCGTTCTTTGAGTTCCGGAACATGCGAGATAATACCAACTAAACGGCCGCTGCTTTGAATATCCATTAATGCTTCGATTGCCTGATCGAGGGACTCAGGATCCAACGTACCAAAGCCTTCATCGATGAACATGGTCTCTAAGGAAACCCCTCCGGCATAATTTTGAACAACATCAGCCAGACCCAGTGCGAGCGATAATGAAGCTTTAAAGCTTTCCCCGCCTGAAAGTGTTTTAACATGTCGTTCCTGACCCGTATACTGGTCAAACACAAGCAATTCCAGGCCACTTTGAGCATTCCCTTTTGAACGGTCTGTTTTTCTCAGCAATTGAAAACGGCCGGAAGTCATTTTTCGTAAGCGGCCATTGGCTTCTTGTAAAATATCATCCAGAAATGCAGCTAGTACATAGCGTTCAAAGGTAATCCGGAAGTTATTCTGGCCTTTAGCAATTTCAAAAAGATGACCAATTAACTTATACCGATCTTCAAGGACCTTCATTTGTTCATTCAAACTTCCCACACGGTTGTATATTTCTTCGTTATCCCGCTTTTTAACAAATAGATTGGTTTGCTGCTGGTTAAGAGCCTCGAATTCACTTGTGATTTTCTCAATCCCGTGCTTTATTCCATCGACATCTGGTGTTTTTACATTCATTAACTCATCGGTTAATTCTTTCAATCGGTCAGAAACCGAACGTAATTCTTCTCGATAACTGCGGATTTCAGCTTCAAGACTGCGAATTTCTGCTTCCGTCCGTTTCGCTTCAGCATAGGTACCGTATTTTTCAAAGCCTTGTTCTGAGAGTTTGTTAATAAAGATTCCTCTTTCGGAATCCAACTCCTGTTTTTTACTCTCATGATGCTTCTTGGCATCTAATAATCTTGCTGTTTCATTTGAAAGTTTTTCTTTCACTTGCTGCAGGCGCTGCTGTGCCTCTTCCAGTTGTTTCACTAACATTTGCTGCCGGTTTTTAGAATCCGCAAGTGCTTTTTCGTATTCCACTTCCGAGCGTAAATTCTCTGGAATGACTTTCATCATCCGAACAAGATTCGTCTTCTTTTCAGTGAATTGTACGGTTAACTCATTGATTATAGCTAAAACCTGCTGAAGTTTGTTTTGCACATCTACTTTTTCAACCTCTTTGGTCTCTAATTCCCTCTTCACTTGATCAAGTTGCTTGATCTTTTCCGCAAGCTTTTCTTGATTCTGAACTAGCTGGTTCTTTTCCGTCGATGCTTCCATTTTTGCATCCACTAAATGGTCAGCAGTAAAATTTGCCCGGAATGAACGAATATCGTTCATTATTTCTTCTACAGCTTCCCTTTGCGCTGCCTCAGCTGACTGACTCTGGTAAAAGGCGGCCTCATCTGCTGACTTTGCTTTTTCCCAGTTGGCACTTTGAGCCTTAGCTGCCTTCATTTCCTCTTCCGTCGGAATACTATCACTATTTTGTATCGCTGGTGATGGATGGTGCTCGGAGCCGCACACTGGACAGGCTTCACCTGATTGAAGTTTTGCTGCTAATATCGCGGCCTGGCCGTGCATCCATTTGCTCTCTAGTTGTTCGACCAATGCTCTTGAATCTGAATATCTAGCAGTAGTATTTTCATATCTCGCAGTCATCGACCGTAAATTTTGCTCGGCTTTTTGATGGCGCGCAAGCAGCATTTCGTATTTTTCAAAGCGATCAATTTCCGTCTTCAGTTTATCGATTCTGCCTGTATTTTCTAGAAAGATAAGCTTCCCTTTTTCAATTTCTTCCTTTTGACGTTGTAGATTCACTAGTTTCCCTTCTAGTTGTTCGAGAATTTGTTCGGCATGCTTAAGCTTCTGTTGCGCGGCTTTTAATTCAGCATCCTTATTTTGTGTTTCTTTAAGTAATGTTGCAAACGAATAGACATCCTCCCTCATATTGTCTAATCGATTTACCTCATCCAGGGCGGCCTGGCGTTCTCCTTCTCGTTCTTGTTCGTTTTGCAAATGTTGTTCATGCTGTTTTAAAAGTCCTTCTAATTTCTCCATTTCCATCTGAATGGATTTCAAATTTCCATCAAGTTGATCCACTTCGCGTTTTAAGCGGTGGCATAGTTCCTCTTGCTGCGCTAAAACGGCAGCCTTATGGGCAAGCTGGACCTGCTTTTCTTTCTCGTTGTACACTTCTTCCTGAGAAACAAGGCTTGCCTTTTGCCCCTTTAGCTCCTCTTTCATGTGCAGCTTCTTTAATACTCCCTCTGCTTCAATCAACTGCCCCTTCAGTTTGTCCTGGTTCTTACCTTTTTCTTTTAATTGGAGATTCAGTTGTTCTAACACTTCACCCATACCCGCAATTTCTGTTAGTAAAAGCGGCATGATGATTGTATCATTCACACTGTCTGCATCTAAATATTCACGAAGGTCTTGATTGGTTACAGCTTGTATGCGTCGAATCTGCTCATTTCTTGCTAGGACCTGGTCTTCAACCGACTTTTTCAGTTCGGTTGCTTCAACCTTTAGTTTCTCTTCCACCATTTTATATAATTGGGTATGGAACAGCCTCTGTAAAATAACTTCTTTATCCTTACTGTCTGAGGTGAGAAGTTTACGGAATTCACCCTGCGGAATCATTAAAATCTGTCGAAACTGATTGGCATCAATCAACATAATTTCCTTAATTTTTTCCTCAACATCATTGATTTTAGAAGCGAGCAGTTTCTTTTCGCCATTTTCTGCCCATATATATAACTCAGCTTTGGCACCTATTTGTGTATAGCCATCGCCTTTATCTTTCTTCTTCAATTGCTGTGGTGACCTCGTAATTGAGTATGCTTTGTTACGAAGGGAGAAATCTAGTGAAACCTCGGTTAATAACTCGTCTTTGGCAAACTGGCTGCGGAGTTCGGGACCATTGCGGTCCTCCCCACTTGCTTTTCCATAGATTGCATAACTGATGGCATCGAAAATGGTTGTTTTTCCGGCGCCGGTTTTTCCGGAAATAACAAACATTGTCCGATTACCTAGTGAGGTAAAGTCAATTTCTTCAAAGCCGGCATAAGGGCCGAAAGCTTGCATCGTTAGTTTTAGCGGTTTCATTTCAATCCCTCCTCCTTTAGCACTTTTTCAATGACTTCTATCATTGCCGCTTTTTTATCAAGCGAAAATTCGGAGGTTGTCATTTCAGTGTAAAATTGTTCAAACAACTCAATCTCTGATTTTTTCTCACTTCGAATCGACGTGAATGATTGTTTTTTCTTTAAATCGGTTAGATCTATTTTTCGTTCAAGATGGAGGACGTTGGGGTACACTTGACGTAATTTATTGATAGGATCAAGTAAAGCACCTTCATCAAGAAGAGTGATTTTTAAATAATCATGGATCGCTTCTTTTTCATAAAAATATGGATCAAGTAATTCCTCCAAATGCCCTTCTATTTCCCGCATATCATGTTTTGGTGAAAGCGAGCGGTAACGGTGTGTAAAGTTACCTTTATCATCCATTTCAATAATCGAAATCGACTTTTTCTGTTTGGCTTCCGAGAAAGAATATTTTAAAAGGGAACCTGAATATTTCACTTTATTGTGGTTAATGGCATCTGGGCTGTGTAAGTGACCAAGTGCAGTATAGGAAAATGGTTCGAACAATTCAGCACCTACACAACCGGAACCGCCTACAGACAAGACACGTTCAGAATCAGACGTTTGACCTCCTAAGACAAAGGCATGTCCAACCAACACATTAGGCTCATTCGGATTAAGATTTTCCTCCATTTTTCCGATCAGTGCTTTCATTGCTTCTTGATGGGAATGAATAGAATCATCCTCGAGTAGTTGACGGACTACTCCAGGCTCAGCATAAGGTACTAAATAAAAATTAACCCCGTTAACTCGCACAGGAGTAAAGCTGTTTGTTAATTTTCCTGATAAATAAAATTGGCTGTGCTTATACCAGGAACTGCCGAATGAAAGTCTTTCTGCACTATCATGGTTCCCAGCAATCGCCACAACCGGTGTTTTTAATTCTACATTAATCTTAAAAAGAATTTCATCGAGTAATTCCACGGCATCAGTTGGTGGTACCGAGCGATCATATAAATCTCCTGCAATAACAACAGCATCCGGCTTTTCTTCCGCGACGATGGCCACAAATTGTTCAAGTACTTCGCGCTGATTTTCTGTCATATAGACTCCATGGACTAGTTTGCCCAAATGCCAATCAGCTGTATGGATAAATTTCATCTGCTCACCCCAATTTATTATTCTGCATCTTTCCAATACTACTATTATAGCAAAATACAAATGGAAATGAGGTTGGAAATGCAAGCAGATTACTGGAATATTGGGTATTTTATACTAGGCATCATTTATAAACTAGTAAATACAAAAAACAGCCCGGAGCTTAGTCCGGGCTGTTATAGTAGATAACAAATTATTTTTTAGTTACGTTAGCAGCTTGTGGTCCACGAGCACCTTCAACAACTTCGAAAGATACTTCTTGACCTTCTTCTAAAGTTTTGAAACCTTCTGTTTGGATAGCAGAGTAATGAACGAATACGTCGTTACCGTCTTCAGCTTCGATGAATCCAAAACCTTTTTCTGAGTTGAACCATTTTACTTTACCGTTTTTCATGAAAAAAAATCCTCCTATTGGCTTATCACGTAAGCCATGTGTAAATTCACCAAATTACAACGTGATAGTTTTACTTCATTTCCTCATCCAAACATCGGTTAAAACTTTGAACAAGCTTTGTAACATAAATCTAATCTCGTGCAACGGCTGACTAAATTTTAGCATTCTAGTAACCTATATGTCAACAAAGGACAAAGCAATATAAACCTACAGATTTCTACATTTCGCCGCTTTTTTCAAATGGAATTCGAGTCAATTCGACATCAATTTCAGGCAGCTTCTTTGAGGAAATGAAAGTGTTTTCAAGAAAAAACGAACGATTAGTTAGCTATTTTTTTATATTGTTATTTTGTGATTATGTCGATTAATTTTGTCAAAAAAGAAAAATCCGAAGAATTTAGTTCTTCGGCATCGCTGGTTCTTCTTCATCTTCTTTAAATTTGTCTAGAATCGTGATTGTATCAACAAGATGATTGTTAAAAATTTGCCTAGCAACGGCAAGCAATTCGATGATCATCGGGTCTTTTAATGTGTAGATGACCTTATTGCCTTCTTTCGTTCCAGTAACAATATTCTTGGCTCTTAGAATGGTTAGTTGCTGTGAAACAGCCGACCCTTCACTACCTACAAGGGTTTGAATTTCATTGACATTCTTATCCCCTTCAGCTAATAGCTCTAAAATGCGGATTCTCAATGGATGTGCTAGCGCTTTGAAAAATTCCGCTTTAAATTGCTGCATTTCAAGATTCAATTTGTCCACTCCCATGCTATTTTAGAAAGTAGCAGTAAGCTTGGTCCTGCTTCCCTCTACAGCCTCTGTCGCTGATAGTTTTTTACATTCCCTAAAGGCGAAATGCTTACAGCCGAGGCATTTATTTTTGTTAATATGCTCAAGGGCATATTTGGATTGTTTCTCCAGTATGTTCAAAGAAATGTTCCTCGCCGATGATTTGATAAAGTCCTGTCTTTTTCAAAACACTTTCCGGCTGCGGATTTAAGCCCGATATCATGATTATACCACTTTTTGAAAAATGGCGAACAATACTAGATAAAGTCGCTTCACCGGTTGTATCCATTAATGGAACCTTACTCATGCGCAACAAAAGAATCTTGGGCCGATAATTGATGGTGCTCATGATTGTTTTTTCAAAAGTTTCCGCTGCCCCGAAAAATAATGGCCCCTCTACATTAAAAATACTAATTTGCGGGCAATCATTTGTATCAGAGACAATACCTGATTCGACTTTTTCATGCTTGTGTTTTCGGTTTGGCAATGCTTTCGCCGTAACCATGACGTCGCTCATTCGTTTGGCAAAAAGGATGGCAGACATAACTAAGCCTACCTCTACTGCCATGGTTA
>NZ_JBALSN010000300.1:0-6933 GCF_036966985.1 Neobacillus drentensis
AAAATCAAGCTAAAGCGCAATTATGAAATACCCTGAAAAAAGGTAAGATGAAATCAAGATAAAGTTATGAAAAGCTCAGTGTTCAAGTTAAGTGAAATGAAGGAGGATAATAACATGAAAAAATTTGGGTTACTGTTAGTGGGTGGGATTGCTGCATTTATTTTACTAAAAACCATTGGTCCGATGGTAGGGTTACTTGTAAGCCTTGCGATTCTTTACTTCATTTATAAACAGTTTTTGAAGGCGGAATCTACATGGTGGAAAATTGGGTTAATCATCATCGGCTTAATTGTTTTATCAGCAACCATCCACCATATTCCAGCACTTATCGGGGTAGGTGCAGCTTATGTACTTTTTCTTGTTTATAAACAATGGAATAAAAATAAAAAGCCACCAGTGAACAAGGAGTCCGATCCATTTGAAAATTTTGATAAACAATGGAATGAATTAAAAAAATAATAATCAAAGGGGAAAATGAAAATGGCAAACTTATTGACTAAAATTAAAGATCTCATTATTGCTGATTTGAATGAAACACGTCAACACAAGGATAAACAAAGTCCAATTGCTTTACTTAATCAATATCTTCATGAGTGTGAGCAAGAGACAGAGAAAGTTGGTAAACTAGTCGAACGTCAAGCAAGTTTGAAGGAAGAATTTACGCGAGAATACCTTCAGGCAACAGAACGAGCAGAAAAAAGGAAGTACCAAGCAGAGATCGCTTCGATCGCTGATGAAACGGAACTCTATCAATTTGCCTCAGCAGAGCATCAGCAATATGCTGAACGTGCAGAGCGGCTTAAGACATCTCTTGCACAAGTCACTGAGCAGTTAAGTGAATTAGAAAGAAAGCACGATGAAATGAAACATAAGTTAAAGGATATGAATTTGCGCCGGATGGAATTAATGGGTCGGGAAAATGTCACACGGGCTAATCTCAAAATAAATCAGGTTTCAGAATCAAGTTCATACTCGGACCAATTTTCATCCAAGTTTAAAGATATCGAAAACTATCTGGAACGATTAGAACAAAAAGTGAACCAATCTTTTCTCCACAGCACGATCGATGCACGGATGGAGCAGTTAGAAAAAGAAATGGGTAAGCAGGAAGATACATCTGTGAAGCTGACAAAAGAATAATTTTTAAAGGGCAGTGATTTTGAAATCACTGCCTTTTTGTTGGATTGAAAAGTACTCATACGGACAATACTTGCCAAGATTGTATGGGAACTGTCTTAAAAATAGGCAAAAGTTTCAGAACTCCCCCGAATCTATGACTGCAATAATGGTATTAATTCAGAAAACATACGTATAAGTAGTATGAATAAGGGAGAATCCAGTTTCAACAGAGGGGGGAATGCATCTTGTGGAACTATCCCAATAATGTAAATGGTCCTTATAATATTTATAGTTACTTTGTAGGTTCGAATCCGGTAACTTCCGTAAATCCAACACCGCTTTTTCCGAAAATTAATAAAACGGCCTTCTTAAGTCCGTTCACCTATATTGTCGGAGACGTCACCATTCGGAATAACACGTTTGTCGGCCCATTCGTCAGTATCCGCGCAGATGAGGGGTCCCCGTTTTATATTGGAAACAACTGTAATCTACAGGATGGCGTAATCCTTCACGGCTTAAAAAACAAACATATTGAGGTTAATAACAAGAAATACTCGATTTATATTGGTGACGAGGTATCCTGTGCACATGGGGCACTAATTCATGGTCCCTGTCAGATCAAAAAAAATGTATTCATTGGTTTTAAGGCAATCGTTTATCATGCCCAGGTCGGCGAAAGGAGCTTTATCGCCTCCGGAGCAGTTGTGACCGGTGGAGTAACACTTAAACAGGGCAGTTTTGTCCCACCGGGTGCGCATATTGATACGCAGAAAAAGGCTGATTCCTTATCACAAGTTCCTAAAAATGAGGTCGAGTTTGCCCATGAGGTCCAGCGGGTGAATCAAGAATTTCCTTTTGCCTATTCGATTGTTTTTGGAAAAGACCGGTGTACATGCGGCCTAACTTGTTGATTATAATAAAAATCGTGTTGGAATGAAATTACACCTTTCAAGAGAATCTTTCGTGTCGAAGGTTTGCATTACTAGGCAGTCTCTGTTATAGTAAGGAAGAATTATTTTTGTTTGTCGGTAGGATAATAAGTGCTAAACTTTCTGTCTTGAAGATCTGAGCAAGGATAGTAACACAATGTGTGCAAAGCACACGAGGAGGAAACAACAAATGGAACAAGGTAAAGTGAAATGGTTTAATGCAGAAAAAGGATTCGGATTCATCGAACGCGAAGCAGGAGACGACGTATTCGTACACTTCTCAGCTATCCAAAGCGAAGGTTTCAAATCTTTAGACGAAGGTCAAGCTGTAACATTTGAAGTAGAACAAGGTCAACGTGGACCCCAAGCTACTAACGTTCGCAAAGCATAATAAGAACCAATAGATAAAAAGACTCTTTTGTAGAGTCTTTTTTTTGTGCCCAATAAAACATAAAAAACCCTACTCGGCAGTCGAGTAGGGCGGGTATTAGAATAACGTAAAGCAAATGGTATACAGAGTATAGCACACAATCATAGTAATCCCTAATCTTTTTTATAAAGTTGTATTTTCCAATTCCCCCAACATACTAATCCCAAGATCACTTTTAACCATATTATTCTTTAATTTTTAAGGGGAAAATTAACTATTTAAAGGTTTTCGAGCCTATTTTGTTGAATTAAGAAAGTAAGAATTTAGAAGTGAGGTGGGGAGAATGAACGATATCCAATTTGCGTTTATTGATGAATCAGGTGATTATAGTTTTGATTTCGGAAGTAATGAAGTATCAACCCACTTTATTATCGTTGCTATTCTAGCAAAAGAGTCTAATAAAGAATGGTTAGAACAGGAAGTCGAGAAGGTTCGACAAAAATACTTTTCAAGCGAAGAAATGCAATCTGCCAGAATCGACAACCCTCATCAAAGAATTCAGCTATTAAATGAACTGAAGGATTTACCGTTTAATATCTATGCGTATGTCGTCGACAAAAGAAAAATTAGAGAAGATAACGGCATCACGTTTGAAAAGACATTCATTAAATACATGAATCGTTTGATTTTTGATGACTTGAAACGGACCTTTGATCAGCTCGATCTTGTTTTGGTTGAACAGGGATCGAAAGAATTCATGACTGAATTTAAAACCTATATCACTGAAAAAAGTATTCCCGATTTATTTAACTACTCCACCTTTGGATTTAACAACAATTCATCAGAGATTCTCCTCCAATTGGCTAATATAATTGCTGGGACGATTGCGAAAGGGTATGATCAAACCCAGTACTCGGAACATTATCCGCATTTTAATAAAATCATTAAAAAGAAAATCATCGCAATGAATTTATGGCCGCAAAACTATAAAAATTATTTACATGATTACATATCTAGGAATCAGGACTCTCAGTTTGATGAGGTTATTTTTCAACAATCGGTGAATTTATCCCTTCATTACCTAGAGAAAAATAAAAACAGTGAAGACATGGATGAAAAAATTAGAATTGATTTTCTCAAGTTTTTGCTATTTAATCTTCGAGAAAACCCAAATGAATATGTCTACACACAAGAAATTCTCGATAATCTTAATGCCATTCGGGTGAACAAAATCAATCACCATTACTTCAGGTCGAACATCGTCTCCAAGCTCCGGGATAGCGGTCTGTTAATTGCCAGCAGCAATAAGGGCTATAAACTGCCGGTTTGTTTAACAGACGTATATGATTTTGTTAATTTATCAAGCCTAACGATACACCCAATGATTCAAAGAATATCCAAGTGCCGCAATCAAATTCTATTGGCCACTAACAATGAAATAGATATTCTCGAAAACAATGAATATGAATATCTAAAAAAAATAATTGAAATGGAAAAATTATTAGTTACGGAATAAAGGGTCAGTCCTGGTTCATCTGGGACTGACCTTTATTTGAGGTTGGACTGACCCGAAGGTTGAAATAAAACTCATGTTTGATTTACGATAATAACAAAGCAATGAGAGGAGTAAAAGGATGGAATCAAAAGATGTACAAGCAGTTTATAAAAAGCTATTAGATGCCTGGAATGAACGCAGCGCTGAGGGAATGGCAGCCTTATTTACGGAGGATGGCGAGAGTATCGGATTTGATGGGTCTCAATCAATTGGCAGGCAGGAAATATTATCGCATCTGAAGCCAATTTTTGAACATCATCCAACGGCAAGATTTGTTAGTAAAGTGAAGGATGTCCTTTTTTTAAGTTCCGAAATTGCCCTAATACGAGCTATTGCAGGCATGGTGCCTCCGGGGCAATCGGATATTAATCCAAACGTGAACACTCATCATACACTGGTTGTGGTAAAAAGAGGAGAGGATTGGCAAATACAACTTTTTCAAAATACGCCTGCTCAGTTTCATGGCAGACCTGAATTGGTGGAAGAGATGACTGAAGAACTGAGGGAGTTAATTAGGGTGTCAGGCACCATGTGAAGAAATTCACATGGTGCCTGACACCAAATCTTGTTAAGCATTTGTTTTTGATTTCTTCATTCCTATTGTTACTATAGTAGTATTCTCTTTAGGGAAAGGAATGAAAAAAATGACAACTACTCAAATACCAGTATCTGTTTTGAATTTAGCCCCAATCCGGAAGGGGCAAACTCCAAGCCAAGCGATTGAGTCAATGGTTGAACTCGCGCAATCGGTTGAAACGATGGGCTTTCAACGCTATTGGATTGCAGAACATCATAATACAGCGACACTTGTCAGTTCAGCGACATCGATTCTAATCAAACATGTATTAGAACATACAAATACGATTCATGTAGGGTCTGGCGGGATTATGCTCCCAAATCATTCTCCGCTTGTGGTTGCAGAACAGTTTGGCACTTTAGCAACAATTTATCCTAATCGTGTCGACTTGGGGCTTGGGCGGGCACCTGGAACAGATATGATGACGGCAAGCGCTTTAAGACGTTCGAAAAATGATTCTGTCTACACCTTCCCGGATGATGTGAATGCACTGCTTACTTATTTTGGCCCAGCAGAAAAGCAAAGTTATGTGAAAGCCTATCCTGGTGTTGACACGAATATTCCGATTTATATCCTTGGATCATCGACTGATTCAGCGTATCTAGCGGCAAGCTTGGGACTGCCATATGTATTTGCTTCCCACTTTGCCCCAAGATTTATGGAAGAAGCGATCTCAATCTACAGAAGTCGATTCCAGCCTTCAGAATATTTGGATAAACCATATATGATGGTTTGTTTAAATGTCATTGCTGCTGAAACAGATGATGAAGCACAGTTTTTATCGACAACAATGCAGCAATTTTTCCTAAATGTTGTTCGTGGAACGCAAAATCCGTTACAGCCCCCAGTTGAAAGCTTGGATGAGATTTGGACTCCGATGGAAAAGGAAATGGCCGCCACGAAACAAAGTGTGACATTGATCGGAAGTAAAGAAACTGTCCGCCAACAGTGGATAGCATTCCAAGAGAAATATCACGTCGATGAACTCATGGCAGTATCGTATATTTATGACACGGAAAAACAAAAACGTTCGTATGAAATATTGAAAGAAGTAGTTGACGGTAGATAATGATAATAAAAAAGACCAGAAGAGACATTTTATCTCCTCTGGTCTTTTTGTCTTACAGAAATCTTAACTATTTTCTGATTGGAATTTAATCATGAACTCTTTGAATGCCTGGCAGGCTTCCACTGGAACTGCATTATAGGCTGATACTCGGCAACCGCCAATTGATCGGTGTCCATTTACGCCGACAAAGCCTTCTTGTTTCGCTTCCTCGAGGAATTTCTTTTCTAAGTCTTTTGACGCTAAGTTAAATGTAAGATTCATAAGGGAACGGCTTTCTGGTGTGGCATGACCAATGTAAAAACCATTACTTGCATCGATTGTATCATAAATCAAGTTGGCTTTTTTCTCATTCAGCTTTGCAATGGCATCCAAACCACCCAATTCACGCGCCCAGTTTAGCACCTCCCCGAGCATATAGATGCCGAAAGTTGGCGGTGTGTTATACAATGAATTATTTTTAGAATGAGTGCTGTACTTTAACATCGTTGGGATATTTGTATTTGCTTGTTCAAGCAAATCCTTGCGAATAATCACAACAGTTACGCCTGAAGGGCCAAGGTTTTTCTGTGCGCCTGCATAAATAAGAGCAAATTTACTGACATCAATTGGCTTAGACAGAATATCACTTGACATGTCTGCGATCAATGGAACATCACCTGTGTCTGGGAAGTCCTTCCATTGTGTACCATAAATCGTGTTGTTTGAAGTTACATGGACATAAGCGTCTGTTGAATCGTACTGTAATTGATCAAGCGCAGGAATACTGCGGTAGTTGCCTTCTTTCGTAGAAGCCGCATGGTAAACTTCACCAAATAGTTTTGCCTCGGTGAAAGCTTTCTCTGACCAAGAGCCAGTCATGACATATGCCGCTTTTTTACCCGTTTGTAAAAAATTCATTGGTACCATCGAAAATTGAAGACTTGCACCACCCTGCAAGAAGAGTACTTCATGCGTATCAGGAATGGATAGAAGCTCCTTTAAGCTGTCAATCGCCTGATTATGTACCTCTTCATAAGCTTTGCTGCGGTGGCTAAGTTCCATGACGGACATGCCAGTACCTCGAAAATCAATTAGTTCTGCCTGAGCTTTTTCTAAAACAGAAATGGGTAATGCAGAAGGGCCTGCATTGAAATTATAAGCACGTTGGACTTGCAGTTTCATTTTTATCACTCCATTTTTTCTTTTCTATGACTATACCACACATATAAAATTCCGAAAATAAATTTAATTGTGAAATAGTGAATTTTTAAATATTTTTTTTTAAAAATGGCTGTGTTAATGCTTATTGTTTATTTTGGCACCCTGTTGATTGGA
>NZ_JBALSN010000300.1:6986-10709 GCF_036966985.1 Neobacillus drentensis
TCCTATTTCTTCTCTTCAGTTTATTTCCTTTATTTTTTGATTACTACGAGACCAGATAACCACTGGAATAAGGATAAGGGAAAGAATTCCTCCCGCGAATGAAAGACCTGCGTAACTTGATTGTGCGACCACCATCCCGGATAGGGCTCCCCCAGAAGCCCCTGCTAAAGCGATTAAGACATCTACCGTACCTTGAGTTTTGGCACGAGTTGAGGGATGAGTGGAATCGACGATCAGTGCGGTGCCACTTATTAAACCAAAATTCCAGCCAAGTCCAAGTAAAGAAAGTGCGACGATAAGGAGAAGCATGGAATCTGAAGGTGCGCTGGCAGCGAGTATTCCCGCCGCAAGTAGTGTAGCACCAGAAGCGATGGCCATTGTGGTCCGTCCGATTTTATCCACGAGTATTCCCGTGACGAGAGAAGGAAGATACATTGCGCCAATATGGAAGCCGATGACCATGCCAACCTCTCTCAGACCATGTCCATGATGTTTCATGTAGACAGGTGTCATCGTCATAATCGAGGTCATGACAATTTGAGTTAATACCATGATGGTAGCTCCGACAATAATTCCTCGTTTATTCATTGCCAGATTACTAGATTGTTTCTCAATAGGATCACTCTTGTCGATGACCTGCCGATCTGCAAGGGCGTTGGCAACAATTAGAGGATCTGGGCGCAGAAATGCTAGTAGGACTAAACCTGCAAGAAGGAAGGCTGCCGCCCCTAGAATGAAGGGACCAGCAAGAGCAGGGACACCAACAGAGACAGCAAATCGGCCCATGACATCCACCAAGTTTGGTCCTGCCACAGCCCCAAAGGTCGTTGAAACCATGGCGATACTGACAGCTGTCGCTCGCTGAGTAGGTTTGGCTAAGTCTACCCCTGCATAGCGTGCTTGTAAGTTTGAAGCAGATCCGGCACCGTAGACAAGGAGTGATGCAAAAAGAAGAAAGATATTACTAGTGATGGCCGAAACAATGACTCCAACCGCACCGATTCCGCCAGTCAAAAAACCTCCCGCAAGACCGATTCGGCGGCCAAAGCGTTGGGAGACGCGACCGATCAGTAGCGCTGCTCCTGCAGAGCCAAACGTTAACAATGCTGCCGGAATCCCTGCATAACTGTCCGTCCCTAACATTTCTTGGGCAAGGAGTGCACCAACAGTAATACCAGCAGCCAGACCAGCACCACCGAAAATTTGTGACATGACGACAATGAGCAATGTTCGGCGATATAACTTTAGCTGCTTTTCTGGTGAATCGACGTACCTCTGCACCCAAGCTTTTGAATTTTTTGGATTATGTGACACACCTAAACCTCTTTCTTTTTGAAGGTTGATATTTGTTTTTTATTTTAACAAGAAAGATAAGCAGTTTATATAGGAAAAGTGTCGAAAAATTCAAAACTTGTTCGCACTTATAGGCATATAATTTCAGTTCTCATAATCTATTTCTGTTTATACTCAGCGTCATATGAATTTTCACCAGCATGAACTGAAAGCAGGGTGTCAGCATAACCAACGAGCCGATTGACCAGTTCATCTGCAATCGCGTAGACAAGCGGGTGAGCATCAGGTTTATGTAGCGCAGGATCGTCAATAATCACTGTAGTATTAATAAAAATTTCTCGATTTCCGTAAAGATTATAATGAATCATGGCTTTTCCAGCTGCCCCGCCTGATCGTGGATCTTGGTAGCCGGGCAAGAAAAGATACCACTCTTCAGCAGTTGCAGAACGGAAATTTTTTGTAAAAGTTATGCCATGGATTACTCGTTCAATTTCTTGTTGTATTTCGGATGAAACCGCTTCAATAATTTTGTCTGTCATAATGGTCTCCTCACTCAAGGCTAGTATTATATTTTGCCCAATTTCCTCCTGATAGTTAAAACTATAAATTTCCATCTAGCACATTCTTCGTTAAGGGAACAATAATTGTTGAGGTGAGATATGATGAAACGTGATGAACCACGTGATTTTATAACGATTGAAGATAACCAAGGAAACCTTAAAGATTATGCTGTTGAAGCATTGTTTGATATGGAGGGTGAATCCTATGCGTTATTAAAGGCTGAGGATGAAACCATCGTTATGAAAATAGAAGGAGAGGAAGGGAATCAAGATTTAGTGGGTATTAATGATCCTTCCGAAAGTGAAGCGATATTGGATGCATATCAAATCGCCGTGGAACATGCTCCGGCAGAATAAAACAAGCAGCGAAAGGTACCTCCAGAAAACCGAGGGCCTTTCGCTTTTTTTTTATTCAATAGTAATTAAAGCCAAGATAGATGATATAAATGATGATAGCTGTCATTGCGATAATCCAGACAAGAAAAACTGGATTCAATAAATAAGGATGTCTTTGTGTACCTTCATTAATTGGAGTATCAAATTCCCCCGATTTAGTACTTACCATTCTTCCAGTACCCAACGTAACAACTAAACCGACGATTAAGACTAACAAGACAATTCCGGCCAAAATCAGATGCCAATTATTCATGAGAACCCCACCTTTTTTATCATATAATTTGAGAAAATGTGGAGNNTTCATTCGTAGATGTAAATTCCTTCAAGAAAATATGATTGATTATTCATTCATTTTTCGATACAGTTGTAATAACAATTTGGAAAATTCAAAAAAAGGGGGATTGTCGATTATGGTAAACGTGTTTACGAATGAGGACGTTCTATGCATAGAGGGGAATGTTCAAAGCGCGGGCATCAAATTAGGAACGGTTTATTCTTTTTTGGTTGATGGCATGCTAATTGATACAGGGACCCAATGCCTTGAAACAGAACTGATCCCAATTTATGAGCAGCATGATTTTGATTTGGTGTCATTAACGCATAGCCATGAAGACCATTCGGGTTTAGCGCCATGGATTCAAAAGCATAAACAGGTTCCAATCTATGTTCATCCAAACGGTATTTCAATTTGCAATCAGCATTGTCCCTATCCAAAGTATCGACAACTTACCTGGGGGGTGCGGACGGCCTTTGATGCCTTGCCACTTGGGGAGAAAATTCAATCACGCAATCAAGAATGGAAAGTCATCTATACACCAGGGCATGCCGAGGATCATGTCTCATTTTTTCATGAAGAATCCGGCCGGTTATTTTCAGGAGATTTGTTCGTTACAACAAGAACGAAGGTCATTATGGATAGCGAATCCATCCCTGTGATCATCAATTCTATTCGCACACTGCTCAGTCTTAATTTTCAATCGCTGTTTTGTTGTCATAGTGGTTATATTGAGGATGGAAAAAGCAGGATGATACAAAAATTAGATTACCTTGAGAATTTATCTGGCGAAGTAGAAAATTTATACAAAGAAGGCCGCTCCATTGATGAAATTACGCAAATGCTTTTTCCAAAAAAGTATCCTATCATTGCTTTTTCTGAAGGACAATGGAATTCGCGGCATATCATCTCTTCTATTATCGCCAACAATTAAGTAAAAAAGCTGAAAAAGGGTACATTCCCTTTTTCAGCTTTTCTTAATGTAAATTTGTTAATTCCGATGAATGAACCAATTGTATATTATGTATACTATCCACTTCCTTAATTTCGCAGAATCCTGAAGTGTACTTATAAAGGATTAAATATTTCTTGCCATTGTAAAGAACATACTCCATATTATCTCCATCCTTTGACAATCTTTATATTATTTTATATAAGCCATACATAGTAATCTATGAAGATAATTTGAAGTTTATGTAA
>NZ_JBALSN010000301.1:0-3316 GCF_036966985.1 Neobacillus drentensis
TAATGAAGAAAAGGCTGAGGTGATTAGTAATGAGAGCAAGTGAAAAAGGAATGAACATCCAATCGATGGATGGACGGCTTTTCGGTGTTGATTTTCATGATTTTATTCAAAAGGAACAACATGCAAACTCGTTTGAACTTGCATCAGAATTCGGAATAACAATTGGTGATGTCAGAAAGTTAAAAAAACATTTAGAAAGATCATAAATGGCTATTGACAATACCTGCAATGCTCCGTAATATTAATTAAATAAAATGACATATTGTGATATACCAATGATGGAGCATAGTAATTAAGCAAACTCATGAAAAGAGAGGAAATGTCCTGGGCTGAAAGCATTTCTACATGGAACTTAATGAATGAACACTCCGTAGGCTTCTCTCTGAAAAAGGGTACCCTCTAGTAGGAGAAGAACGTAGCAGGCGTTAACTGTTAAAGAGGAAGGCATGTTGTTTATGCCTTCAACTAGGGTGGCACCGCGGGATTAATCAAACTCTCGTCCCTTGTATTCATACAAGGGATGGGAGTTTTTTGTTTTTTAATGGAAACAAGGGAGGCGTCCTGTCTACTTACATAAGAAAAAATAAGGAGGTTTTCCACTATGTCCATAAGCATTCCTCGAGGAACGCAAGACATTTTACCCGGTGAGGTAGAAAAGTGGCAACTGATTGAAGCTAAAGCCCGTGAACTTTGTGAGAAATATCAATATAAAGAGATTCGGACCCCAATATTCGAACATACAGATCTTTTTTCAAGAGGCGTTGGCGATAGCACGGATATTGTTCAGAAAGAAATGTACACATTTGAAGACCGCGGCAAACGAAGTCTTACACTTAGACCAGAAGGTACCGCAGCTGTTGTCCGCTCTTTTGTGGAGAAAAAAATGTTTGGTCTGGCTAATCAGCCAGTTAAGCTTTACTATATGGGACCAATGTTCCGATATGAACGTCCACAAGCAGGACGCTTTCGCCAATTTGTCCAATTCGGAATTGAAGCATTAGGCAGTAATGACCCTGCCATTGATGCCGAAGTCATTTCCCTAGCAATGAACTTGTATAAAGAAATGGGTTTAAAAAAGCTGAAGCTGATTATTAACAGCCTTGGTGATAAGGAAAGTCGCAGTGCTCACCGCAATGCACTTGTTGATCACTTCAAACCAAGAATCGGTGAGTTTTGTAATGACTGTCAAAATCGCCTTGAAAAAAATCCACTCCGAATCTTGGATTGTAAGCAGGACCGCGAGCATGAATTGATGTTAACAGCACCATCGATCCTTGAATTCTTAAATGATTTTTCTAAGGATTATTTTGAAAAATTACAGAAGTATTTAACCCAATTGGATATTCCTTTCGAAGTTGATGCCAACTTAGTCCGTGGACTCGATTATTACAACCACACGGCGTTTGAAATTATGAGTAATGCCGAAGGGTTTGGTGCGATCACCACGTTATGCGGCGGCGGCCGTTATAATGGTTTAGCTGAAGAAATTGGCGGTCCTGAAACACCAGGTATCGGTTTTGCCTTAAGTATTGAACGCTTTATTGCGGCTCTTGATGCAGAAGGGATTGAGCTTGCGGTCAACGAAGGCATTGATTGTTACCTTGCCGCACTCGGCGAAGAAGCAAAAGATTATACCGTTGGTTTGTTACAGCAACTGCGGCGGGCAGGTTTTTCAGCAGAAAGAGATTATTTGGATCGAAAAATTAAAGCTCAATTTAAAGCAGCTGACCGTCTAAAAGCTAAGTTTGTAGCGGTTTTAGGCGATGAAGAGCTTAAAAATAATAAAATCAATGTAAAAAATATGGCTACAGGTGAGCAAGTAGAAATTGATTTAGCAACTTTTATTAAGCAATTCCAAGAGTTGCAGGATTAAGAGGGGGATAATTATGTTTGGCAGATCATATTTTTGTGGGGAAGTACCAGAATCAGCAGTCGGTGAAAAAATAACCTTGAAGGGTTGGGTCCAAAAAAGACGCGACCTTGGCGGATTAATTTTTATTGATCTTCGCGACCGTTCAGGGATTGTTCAAGTAGTTTTTAATCCAGATTTATCACAAGAAGCATTACAAATTGCTGAAAAAATCCGTAACGAGTTTGTTTTAGATATAGTTGGAACTGTTGTAGCGCGTGATGAAGCAACCTTCAATGATAACCTGAAAACTGGAAAAATTGAAGTGCAGGCAGAAAAAGTAACAATCATTAATGAAGCAAAGACACCGCCATTTATGATCTCTGATAAAACAGATGCGTCTGAAGATGTCCGTTTAAAATACCGCTACCTTGATTTCCGTCGTCCGGTTATTTTTGAGACCCTAAAGATGCGTCATCAAGTGACCAAGCAAATCAGAGATTTTCTTGATGGAGAAGGCTTCTTAGATATTGAAACACCTATTTTGACAAAAAGTACTCCTGAGGGAGCACGCGATTATTTAGTGCCTAGCCGTGTTCATCCTGGCGAGTTCTATGCCCTGCCACAGTCACCACAGCTTTTTAAACAATTGCTTATGGTTGGCGGCATTGAACGCTATTATCAAATTGCTCGCTGCTTCCGCGATGAGGATTTACGTGCAGACCGTCAGCCAGAATTTACCCAAATCGATATCGAAACAAGCTTTTTAAGTCAAGAAGATATCATGGGCATGATGGAAAAAATGATGACGAAGTTAATGAAAGAAGTAAAAGGTGTAGACCTGCCTGAGGCATTCCCGCGGATGACATATGACGAGGCAATGAGCCGCTACGGCTCGGATAAACCTGATACTCGTTTTGGATTAGAGCTAGTTGATCTTTCCGAAATCGTCAAGGACTCAGGCTTTAAAGTGTTTGCATCGGCTGTGGCAAATGGTGGCCAAGTAAAAGCAATCAATGTGAAAGGTGCAGCTGATAACTACTCACGTAAAGACATTGATGCCTTAACAGAGTTCGTTGCTGTATATGGCGCGAAGGGGCTTGCATGGCTTAAAGTTGATTCTGAAGGGCTAAAGGGTCCGATTGCTAAATTCTTCTCTGAAGAGGACGCTCAAGCTCTTAAAGCGACCCTTGAAGCGGCAGAAGGAGATTTACTTCTATTTGTTGCCGACAAGAAAAAGGTTGTGGCCGATGCTCTAGGGGCCCTTCGTCAAAAGTTGGCTAGAGATTTAGATTTAATTGACCCAAGTTTATTCAATTTCTTATGGGTAACGGACTGGCCGCTCCTTGAGTACGATGAAGAAGAAGGCCGTTACTACGCTGCACATCATCCATTTACAATGCCGTTTAGGGAAGACCTTGAATATTTAGATTCCGATCCTTCCAAAGTGCGTGCCCAAGCATACGA
>NZ_JBALSN010000302.1:0-6098 GCF_036966985.1 Neobacillus drentensis
ACATAGACAATAAGACTAGTAAATTAGCTATTCAAGCTAAGGACACATATGATCAATTAAAAGAATTTCTTTCTGATCATCCACATTTAAAACAGAAAAATAGGCATATCACCATTATTGGAGGTGGAATTGTTGGTCTAATGTCCGCCTTTTTTTTGCAAAAAAGTGGATTTACGATCACTATTTTAGAAAAAAAGTCATTTGGTGCAGCAGCTTCTGGAAGGAATGGAGGCGGAGTGCTGTCTTTAGGCAGGGAGTTATCNNATCCGAAATACCTTTCGCCAGGTTAGCCACTGAGATTTGGAGCTCGCTTCAACAAAAAAAGATTGACACGAAATATGTTTCATCTGGTCAT
Source organism: Neobacillus drentensis (assembly GCF_036966985.1). GTDB lineage: Bacteria > Bacillota > Bacilli > Bacillales > Cytobacillaceae > Neobacillus > Neobacillus drentensis_E. Next base: position 356 of record NZ_JBALSN010000302.1, read on the forward strand.
GTAATGATCGCGAGAAATGAAGTAGAACAAGAAAAACTCCTTGCGGCACATGAAATATACACTACAGCGGGTTTAAAAGTTAAGGTTCTTTCATCTGATGAGCTGAAATGCATGGTGCCGGATCTAACATCCGAAACAAAAATGGGTTTGTTTAGCAAATCCGATGGGCAAAGCTATCCTTTTACAACGATGACTAGTTTACTAAAGTATTTAAAAGAACATGGAGCTACTGTAATCAATCATTGTGAGGTCCTTGACTTTAAGACTAGTAATCGAACCATAGAGTATGCCATTACGGAAAAAGGAAAGTTTCAATCGGATGCCTTTCTGCTTTGTTGTGGGCCTTGGACAACGGAAGTATGTAAAAAGTTAAACGAACAAGTCGTTGTCATTCCAAGACGCTCTCAAATTCTTGTCTCCGAGATTGTTAATAAAAGGAGGATTCACCCATTTGTTACAGGGAATTCTTTATATTTACGGCAAACTCACGCTGGCAATATTTTATTTGGCGGGGGAGGCTCTTGGGAAACGAATGGATTCGATGTTTCGAATACGAACTATGCATTGGAGTTTCTTTCAAGTAGATTACTAGAACTTTTCCCTACTTACAGCCATAAACAATTGATTCGGGCGTTTGCTGGGACAGTCGAACTGACGGAAGATCATCTTCCGTATTTTGGGCAATTAAACACATTCGACAATGCCTTTATCTCTGGAGGTTATAACGGCCATGGATATGGTATGTCTGCCGTCATGGGCAACCTCATGGCATATAGCTTAACGTATCAACTTAATGGAAGAGTAAATCCAATTCATGACCCCATTCTTTCTCGTTTTTCAGTAGCCCGGTCGAAAAAGAAGGCAGGAAAACTTAATGTGTAACCATTCTTTAATCATCTGTCGTTGTGAAGAAGTTTCAATAGAAGATATTCAAGATGCCATCGCTGCCGGAGCCTCGAATAGTCAGGAAATGAAAATGTCCACCCGTGCGGGGATGGGAATGTGTCAGGGCAGGTTATGCAGACCATTATTGAAGGCATTGCTGCCAGCGAATCATAAGGAAAGTGTCCATAGCCCAAGTCAACTAACCTTTCATCAGCCAGTTCGTCCTGTTTCCTTAGCCAAAATAGTGAAAAAGGAGAATTCGATATGAGAATTCAGCATCCTATCCTTCCCTCACGCTCGACAAAAACCATCTCGTTCACTTTTAATCATAAAATGTTTCAAGCAAGAGAGGGAGATACAATAGCTATTGCTCTATGGGCGAATGGAGTTAAGACGTTAAGGAATAGTGAAAAGAATCATGAACCTAGAGGCATGTATTGTGGAATCGGCCAGTGTTATGAATGTAGAATCTATCATCCGAAAATAGGGTTACTCAAAGCCTGTACGACGCGTGTTCAAGAAGGGGATCATTATTTTTCTAAAGAGCCGTTTAATGAAATGGACTTAGCAAGAAAGGGGGGAGGAAATGAAGGTTGATGTGGTAGTTGTAGGCGGAGGTCCTGCTGGTTTATCTGCAGCCATTGAAATTGGATCAAGAGGCGGTAATGTCGTGGTTATCGATGATCATCCAGCACCTGGAGGAAAATTACTAGGACAGCTGCATCAAGAAGGGAATCATTCTAAATGGTGGAAGGGAATTGAATTTGCGCAAGAATTAAAACAAAAGGCCCTAGCTGCCAACGTTCAAATTCTATCCGAGAAGCAGGTTTGGGGATTGGAACCAGGATGGAAGGTGCACATTTCTGATCTGGTTCAGAATGAATCAGGAATGGAAATTCAAGCAGATTGTGTATTACTAGCTACGGGTGCTGTTGAAAAGCCAATACCTATCCCTGGTTGGACATTGCCAGGTGTGCTATCCATTGGTGCAGCCCAAGTTATGACAAATGTATATCAGGTATTGCCTGGCAAAAAAGTAATCGTTGCTGGGATTGATATTTTGTCACTATCGATTGCACGTTCTATGAAGCTAGCAGGAGCGGATGTAGAAGGAATTTACATGCTCCCACATAGCCCATTCTCCAATTATGCTTCCCCGCTTTTACATCTAGAAACTTTAAACGAGATGACAGATTTTGCTCCTACTAAAATGATTAGACTTACAGGCAAGTTATTAAAATCTAAAACAGGGCGAAAGATTGCAGCCCAATTTTACCCACCTATGGGAATAAAGATGTGGGGGATTCCGATTCACTTAAGACGCACCATCCTTTCGATCAATGGGAAACATGAGGTCGATAGTGCGACCATTACTAAGATTGACGTTAATGGTAACCCAATTGGAGAACAAAAGGTTATCCAAGCAGATACAGTCTGTATTTCAGGAGGACTTAGCCCTTTATATGAGCTGGCTGCTACGGCAGGGTGTAAGTTTGTTACTTTGGAAGGATTATCAGGTACGGTGCCATTACATAATAAAGAGCTCGAAACAACAGTTCCTAATCTCTTCGTTGCTGGCAATATTACCGGAATAGAAGGGGCAAAAGTAGCCATGGCACAGGGAACGTTAGCAGGTAAATCTATTTGTAATAAATTGAGGATTGGCAATCTTAAAATGGCAGATATGGAAGAAGCGCTTTCTTTTGTGGAACGTAGTAGAAAATTATCCGATATTCAGTTCCATCCCAAAGTTTCAGAAGCAAGAGAGCACTTGGATGATCTATGGAAAACATTAATTAAAGACGTGAGTCGGGAGGACAAGAATGGGAGCAATCAAAAGCTATACTAATGACCAAAATAATCAGAAATATCAGAATAACGAAGGAAGTAAAGGTCATATTCAACGCAAACTAAAGGCACGTCACATGACGATGATTGCTATTGGGGGGTCAATCGGGACAGGGTTATTTTTAGCGACAGGGGCGTCCATTCAAACAGCTGGACCCGGTGGGGCGTTAATCGCTTATGGAGCTATCGGCATTATGGTCTACTTTTTGATGACAAGTCTTGGAGAAATGGCTACTTTAATGCCGATTTCGGGATCGTTTTCAACCTATGGCAGCCGTTTTGTCGATCCGGCCTTTGGGTTTGCACTTGGTTGGAATTATTGGTTCAACTGGGCGGTTACATTGGCGGTTGAAATCGCTGCATCAGCTATTATTATGAAGTTCTGGTTGCCGGATGTACCGAGCATCGTGTGGAGTGCACTGTTTTTAGGACTGATCTTTTTATTGAATGCATTGTCGGTTAAAAGTTACGGAGAATCCGAGTATTGGTTCTCCTTAATAAAAGTAGTGACCGTCATTGTTTTCATTGGAGTCGGTTTACTCACCATTTTCGGTATTCTGGGTGGACAGTTTATCGGGTTTAAAAACTTTACTTTAGGAGATGCACCTGTTCATGGCGGCCTTATGTCCATTTTAAGTATTTTTTTCATTGCAGGTTTTTCCTTTCAAGGAACGGAACTCGTGGGGATTGCTGCAGGAGAAAGTGAAGAGCCGGAGAAAAACGTACCAAAGGCGATTCGACAAGTATTTTGGCGGATTCTTCTATTCTATATCGTTGCCATTGCTGTCATTGGCCTTATCATTCCTTATACAAGTCCAAACCTGTTAGGCAGGGATGTCGACAGCATCGCTGTCAGCCCTTTTACCCTTGTATTTAATAAAGTGGGCATTGCATTTGCGGCATCTGTGATGAATGCGGTTATTTTGACATCGGTCTTATCGGCAGGAAGTTCCGGATTATATGCATCAACACGCATGCTATGGTCCATGGCAAAGGACGGACAGGCACCTAAGTTCTTACAAAATATAAATGATCGCGGGATTCCGATGAATGCCCTTGTCATGACGACGATTATCGGGGGATTGGCCTTTTTAACGTCTATTTTTGGAGATCAAGTGTATACATGGTTATTAAATGCGTCAGGCTTAACTGGATTTATTGCATGGATCGGAATTGCAGTCAGCCACTACCGTTTTAGAAAAGCATATATGGCCCAGGGCAGGGACTTGAACGATTTAAAATTTAAAGCGAAATGGTTCCCGTTTGGTCCAATTCTCGCTTTTGCGATGTGTGTCATTGTGATTTTCGGCCAAAATTATCAAGCTTTTTTAACTAGTGAGATTGATTGGTATGGATTGGCCGTGTCTTATATTGGATTACCGATCTTTTTGGCATTATGGCTCGGGTATAAACTCGTTCATAAAACGAAGGTCGTTCCATTAAAGGAATGTTCTTTTGAAGAGAAGTCCATATCTAATTTCGATCAGACAATTCATTAACATTAACTCTGCTAACAAAAAGGCTTCGCACTTAGTGAAGCCTTTTTGTCATGCTTAAAGTTCTTTTAATGATTATTTAAGATTGATAACGGAATTCAGATCAACTTGAATTTGGACTTTTGGGGTTTACTGTAAAGGTTGTAACATTTTTATCTACCATGTAAGAATCTTAATATAATTAGCAAAAATGTTACCCATTCTTTAAATGCAATTCCAAACCTCTATGTTAAGATAATGCAAAGCTAATTTTTCAGGAAGTATTTTTTTTGATATTAAATATAAGTGACGAAACATTTCCTATTATTATATGAATGGTTGAATGTAAAAAAGGAGGTTTTTTTTTGAAACGAAAATTTCAGGCAATGTTTCTAGCCATTACGATGCTTTTCTCTGTTCCTTCAGTCAGCTTTGCGGACGTATCAGAAGGAGATGTCATTGTTACATTAGGGGAAGACCTAACCGAACAGCAAAAAAATGAAATGGTAGCAGAGTTAGCGGCACCGGAAAACGCACAAATTATTACCGTATCCAATAAAGAAGAGCATGATTATTTAGGGAAGTCCATACCTAAGGCACAAATTGGTTCCATTGCTATTTCATCAGCGAGCATCACAACCGGTGCCAAAGATTCCGGGTTAGAGGTTCAAACGAGCAATATTACATGGGTTACAGATGAAATGTATACAAATGCCCTGACTACTGCGGGTGTAAAGGATGCAACGATTAAGATTGCCGCTCCGTTTTCTGTTACAGGTACAGCAGCTTTGACAGGAATTATGAAGGCTTATGAAACGACAACTAATGAAGAAATTCCTGAAGAAATCAAAAAAGTGGCGAATGAAGAAATGGTGAAAACTGCACAGTTAGGTGATTCCATTGGAGCAGACAATGCTGCTGCTCTCATGGGAAAAGTTAAGGATGAAATTGCCAAGAATGAACCGAAAACAGAAGCTGACTTGCGTACATTAATTGAACAAGTTGCCACGGAGCAGGGGATTACTTTAACAGATGCAGAGTTAGATATGTTAGTAGATTTCTTCAACAAACTGAAGGCTATGGATATTGACTGGAACCAAGTAAAAGAACAATTAATGGTTACGACAGAAAAAATCTCGACATTTTTGGAATCTGAAAAAGGTCAGTCATTTTTACAAAAGTTGCAAGATTTCTTAAATCGCTTATTTGATGAGATTGACGTCCTCTTTGCTTAATGAAAAAAGGTTGATATTGCAAACTATCAAAATAAAACTTTTTGATTTTAGGAAAAACGAAAGGAGATAGATCATGAAGAAAATTATATTTCCTCTTATTGCAGGAATCATGGCTATTACTTTAACAGCTTGTGGATCAAACGATAAAGGTGCACAATCCAATAATAGTAAGGAGCAAACTAAAACTGCTCAAACCGAGGAACAAGATCAAGAGAAACAGATGAAAGAAATGCAGAAGAAGCTAGATAAGCAAAAAATAGACGAGAAGAAAACCGTTGCTATCATCAATGATGAAAAGGT
>NZ_JBALSN010000303.1:0-9530 GCF_036966985.1 Neobacillus drentensis
ATCTTCCACCCTATAGATGAGCTAAAAACTCTTGTATCTCAGAAACAAGTTCCATGGGATTTTCAAACATACTCATATGGCCCGAATCTTTAATTATTGATTGCTTTATATTCGCTTTACTGACAGAAAATGTTTTTTCTGCTGGAATAATTTGATCCTGTTCACCTGCAACTAAAAGAATCGGCAATGTCGAGGATTCCAATAATCGATTCCGGTCTGGCCGGTCCTTCATCGCATTAAGTGCATCTATCGCACCTTCTGCTGAAGTAGTATAGCCAATTTCCATTGCAATACCAACATAATTCTCATCCTGATTTTCGGGTGAAAATAATTTTGGGACCAAGCCGTCTATAAGCGAGTAAATTCCTGACTTGTTTACCTTTTCAATATTTGCACTCCTGGCTTTTTTCGCTTCTTCCGAATCTGGAAAGGCTGTTGAATGAATAAGCGAATATCCGCTTAATTGACCACCGTACTTTTCTGCAAAAGCTAGCGTGATATATCCGCCTAACGAATGACCAAACATCGTGACTTCAGGTAAATTTAATGCATCTAAAAGATTTTTCACTTGATCAGCTAGATTTTCAATCGTACTGCTGCCTTGAAGAGGATCTGACTGACCATGTCCAGGAAGATCCAGTGCAATCACCCGGTAATCAGCTGACAATGTTGGGATCACAAACTCCCAATAGCTAGAACTCCCACAAAAACCATGCAGAAGCACGATTGGCTTCCCTTCTCCACTATCTATGTACGCCATCGATGAATCATTTGCTTTGAGTTTCTTAATTTCCATAGGCTTCACCCCAGAGTTTATTCAGCTAATTTGCTCTTCATTATGTTCATTACTTAATAATACTCTTTTATTAGGGATTAATGTTAAATTTGATTTTTTCAATAGATATTCTAGATGATCAATTGGCATAGAACCATGACCTTTACTATCTGCAAGTGTAAATTGAACAGTGACGCCATTATAACTCTTAACGGTAAAAGATTCAGCTGAATTGAAAAAACCTTTAATGCCTTGAGATATTTGATATTTTGTACCTTCTTCAATTAACATTACATTACTCCTTTATTGATGTTCTTCATAAGTAGTATGCCTAGAAAGGGTTTATACATACATATTTTTTCCAATTGAAATTTAGATAACAAAAAAGAGAGAGACTGAACTCTCTCTTACTCATCCATTCCCTCTTCTTCATCCATCATGGCATCAAACGCCTCAGAAACCTTATCAAATTCTTCATCACTCTCGATGGCGGCTAAATCACCTTCATCATCGACTTTCATAAAAAAGATATCAATATCTTCATCAGACTCCTGCCTAATTTCGTCTGCAAATCCGACAGCAACATAGTCTGTACCTTCAATAGTCATGACCCCAAGGACTTCAACTTCTTGTTCATCCCCGTTTTCATCTGTAATGGTAAAAATCTCTTGAACTTCAACTTTACTCATAATACGTTCCCCTTCTATTAAAAAGTATTTTCTTACCACAGTATCCCTTAAAAGATGGAGTTTCATTCGAAAACATGTATTTCCATTATATATTCGACAAAAATCTTATATAATTAGTACATAACGCTTGCTAAGGAGAGTCCAATGAATCCAAAACAATTAGAAGAAAAGATAATCGAAAACTATCGTGGCGAAGAGAAAATGATGATTCTCGTTTTTGCTCAATGGTGTGTGAATCATGACCTTGATCCAGAAGAATTATATTTACGAGCCTATCCGAATCAGGGTGCTAATCCTGCTTTAAGAGAGGCAATTGAGTTAACTGTACCCAAAGAAGAAGCTGGAGAAGTCAGTAATCAAACGTTGCTTGGTGTGTTAGCACTGTTTGGTAACGATGACCTTGCGTTTGTAGTTACAGAAGAGATCAACAAACTAAGGAAATAACGTTTTGTGCAATTTTTGAGTGGTTTTGTGCGGATTTCGGGTCATTTTGTACGAATTTATGAAGTTAAGGACAAATAACGATCAGTTTTGTACAATTAGGCGTTTTCTTCCAATTTTTCTAATAAAGCAGACATAGTTCACGAACTATGTCTGCTTTAATATTTAATAATGATAGTCCCTATTCACCGGTGATGGCTTCATTAAGAAATCCTTCAATGCCTCTCTATTTTCCTCCAAATTGATTTCTAGGACAGCACCTGCATGAGGATAGGTTTTGTTGACATAGCTATTTTGGACTGGAATACGTAAACTGTCGATATTTTTGATTGGATAAAAAACTAGTTTGGATAGTACTGCCAAAATCTCTCCTTTATCCATATCTGATTCCACATGATTTAAACTTTCCTCAACAAAATCCGGCAGAGCGGCTAACGACTCGATATGACTAAATTTATTTTTTAGCTGTTCCTTTACCTTGACGATGACTTCCTGTTGTCGTTTAACGCGGCCAAAATCACTTTCATCATCATGCCTAAATCGAACATATTTTAACAATTCTCTTCCTTTTAGCGCATTTTCTCCGGGCTTCACCTTCATATTGAAATCATCAATCATCTTTTGACTAACGTTCACAGTAATACCCTCTGGAGCAATCAAGTCAATAAAATTCGCAAACCCATCAAAATCTATAGAAATGGAATGATCCACTTTCATACCGAAATTTTGATAAATCGTCTTTTTTAATAATTCATTTCCACCGATAAAATAGGCCATATTGAGCTTGTCGTAGCCTTTTTTATGCCCGGGAATCTTGACATAACTATCTCTCATCAAGGAGATTAACTTGATATTACCTTCTTTAGGAACATATTGCGCAATAATGATGGCATCTGAAAAAGATTGGGGTTCACCTCTTGAATCACTACCTATTAAAAGAAAATTCATCATTCCTTTTTTATCTTTATGATTAGTATTGTCTTCATTTTGGGATGGTGAAGAGGGTTGAACTTGATCTTGATCACTTAAATTTCCAGCTGAACAGCCTCCTAATAAAATAGAAAATAAAATTATCATGAATATTCTCAAGCTTTTCACCAACTTTCAATAATATTCGTTTCAAGATAAAAGTTGCTACCCTGTTAATTTCTCATCTTTTGCTTTTGTTTATTCTTCCTTGCCATTATCTTTCCTTCCATAATCCTTATAATCACAGGATGATTTACATAAAATTTCCTTTTCTACACAAAATAAGAAAAAATTATTTTGAGGGATTTTCATGAAACCAAAGACAGATCTTCCCAGCAAAGAAGCATACTCACAAAACGATGTGGGTCATCATTGGCTCCAACGTTTATCAAAATCCAATGACTTTATACATGAGCACACTTCCATTAAAGAGGAGAATCCCTATTGGCTTTCTTACTATCGGACATTGATTTCATCTGACATCCTCCATCAGGATGTTTTGCCCTTTTTGCAGGAGCAGTTTTCATTAGTGGAATTAAAAAGCACAATCCCAGTACAAGAGATCATTTTTACAAAAGACTCTAAGGAAATAATCGAAAGCCTCATGCGGGGTTTCCTGGCAATTCAAAAGCATGAACAAGATGAAGAATGTTTATTAATTAATATTGCTAATAGTAAATTCCGAGATGTTAGTGTAGCAATGATGGAATCCTCGGCTGTTGGACCACAAGTGGGTTTTATCGAAGAATTAGACACCAATCTTAATCTTATTCGAAAACGATTACCTGTCCCTGAACTGCTTGTAATCGAAATGAAAGTTGGCGAACTTTCAAAAACAAATGTTGCCGTTATTTATATGGATGGGATTGCCGATCCGGAAAATGTGAACACGGTGGTTCAAAGAATAAAGGATGTTCAATATGATCATATCCAGGACAGTTCTTATCTCTCTTCAATGATTGAGGACAATTCGAATTCATTATTTCCTCAATCCATTTCAACTGAACGAGTAGATCGGGTTGCTGCTGGTTTAACCGAAGGCAAAATTATCATTGCAGTGGATGGGTCGCCAAATCTAGTCCTTGTTCCTGTTACCGTAATTGAATCGTTTATAGCGATGGAAGATTATAGTTATTCCTGGATTATTGGAAATTTCTTCCGATTGCTAAGGTTTGTTGCTTTTTACATTTCTGGGCTTGCTAGTCCAATGTATGTAGCGATCATGACCTATCATTATGAATTGATTCCTGCCCCATTGCTTGAAACTTTAGTTGGTTCTAGGATAACTGTACCCTTTCCACCTTTTTTAGAGGCTTTATTGTTAGAAATCATGATTGAAATGGTTAAAGAGGCAGGGATTCGTTTACCATTTAAAATCGGGCAATCTCTTGGGGTTGTTGGTGGGATTGTTATCGGACAGGCAGTGGTTGAAGCGGGGTTAACTAGTAATGTATTGCTTATTTTAGTAGGACTTGGTACCTTAGCTTCCTATACATCGCCGGTTTACAAATTTAGCAACACTGTTCGGTTTATTAAGTTTCCATTAATTATTCTTTCCCAATGGTTTGGATTGTTTGGGGTGTTTTTGGGAGTCCAATTTATAGTCCTGCATTTATTACGGTTAACTTCTCTCGGGCGTCCTTATTTAAGCCTTTACCCATTTCGCTCCACATCAGTTCAAGATCTATGGATTAGACTTCCTTTTTCCAAGCAGCTCGAAAACCCAACCTCCCTTCGACCACAAAAGAAAAGAAAAGCAACTGGGAATCGAGAAAATCCAGAACCAGTGAACGATTTTTATGAATAAATCGTAAAGGGGTATTCCATTGCAGGTGAATAAAAGACATCAAGTTTCTCCCTATTTAGTGTTCTTTATTGTCTACAGTTCTCAGGTTGGGATTGGGATTTTAGGATTCCAAAGAACCATTGCTGCGAAAGCAGGATATGATGCGTGGATGGGTGTACTTTTGGCAGGGTGTTTAGTTCAACTATTCATATGGATGATGTTTAAACTGCTCGAAAAAGCCGACGGAGATATCGTTGATGTCCATTCAAAAGTGTTTGGGAATATTCTTGGTAATTTTTTTAGTTTTATTATTATGATTTATTACTGGATGGCCAGTGTCTCGGTCTTACTTGGATTTATTGAGATTATTCAAGTATGGATGTTCCCTACTTTACCTTCATGGATTCTAAGTTCATTAATACTTGTATCCGTTTATTATTGTGTGTCTGGAGGATTTCGGGTGGTTGTTGGTGTTTCTTTAATGTCATTTATATTTCCACAAATCACCCTAATCGCCCTTTATATTTTTCCATTGAAAGTTGCTCATTTTACAAATTTACTGCCAATCATGAATCATTCTTTTTTAGATATGCTGGATGCAGTCAAAAGTTCTATGTATACGTTAGCAGGAACAGAAACGTTACTCATGTTCTATCCATTTATAAGAGATCCTAAATCGTCAAAAAAGTTCGCTCATTTAGGAGTTTTGTTTACTACCTTACTGTATACGCTTTCTGCGATTGTATCATTAACGTTTTATAGTGAGAGACAATTAAAAGAAACCATTTGGCCAGAATTAACTTTAATAAAAATTATCCGGCTATCTTATTTAGAACGCTTTGAATACATTTATATATCCATGTATTTAATTATTGTTACTGCATTGATCGCTCTTCTATTATGGTGTTCGACACGTGGTTTAAAGAGAACTTTTAAAAAGAAACAAAAGAACTTTTTAATCATTTTAAGCCTCCTTAGTGTGGTTATATCTCAATTTATAAACGAACAATGGAATGAAACACTGGATAAATACGTAACCCAAATGAATTTATGGATCTTTTATGGCTATATCCCAATCCTCCTAATAATTTTCACAATACTAAGAAGGAGAAAACAAAATGGCTAATCGAACCTTAATAGGAATAGGGGTTACTATTTTCTTATTATCCGGTTGTTCTTTGATCCCCACCAATATCGTCAATCAAATAAATATGGCGCAGGGGGTAGGATATGATTGGGCCGGAAAGAAAATGATAAAAGGATCCATTACCTATCCCATTTATAAAAAGGATCAGCCCTCTACTACTGAAGTCAAAATAACATTTGGTGAAACGAGTAAAGAAATTCGGAGCAACATTAATAATGAGTCACGGTATCCATTAGTCAGCGGGCAATTACGGGTTGCACTTTTTGGAAAATCACTAGCAAAAAAAGGGATTACTGATGTGGTTGACACCCTAAACCGTGACCCAGCCATAGGCAGTATTATTCAAATGGCTATCGTCGATGGGGATGCCAGTGAACTACTTAAAATAGAGAAATTCAAAAAAGAAAATGTTTCGTTGTTTGTACAAGAAATGCTGGATCAATCCATGAAATCAGATAATCTTCCTGAATCAAATTTACAAACATATTCATTTCAATTTAACCAAGATGGACAGGATCCCTACTTGCCATTAATCAAACAGATAGAAGATAATATTAAAATTATTGGCCTGGCGATATTAAAAGATGATCGATATGTCTTTCCTATTTTTATGGAGGATGCATTTACATTTAAATGTTTAGTGGATAAATATATACAAGGCTTACAGCGTTTCACATTAGAAAATGGTGAAAGGGTCGTTCTAGATAATCTTCATTCAAAAGCACACTATCAAGTAAACATAAAAAAAGGCCGACCGGAATTTACGATTAATCTTAAGTTGAAAACAAGGCTTCAAGAATTCACATCTCCAAAGAAAAAAAGGGTAGCATTGGATAAAAAAAAGCTCCAAAAAGAAATTGCCGAGCAATTAGAAGAGCACTCATTAAAACTCATCAAAAAGTTTCAAAAACATGGCGTGGACCCTTTAGGTCTAGGTGCAAAATATAGAGAACATGATCGCGGTTTTAATGAAAAAAAATGGAAGAAATTCTATCCAACAGCAAAAGTTCATGTACATGTAAAGGTAAATATTAAGCAAACTGGGACTGTAGATTAATTTTTAAAAATAAACCGGATATTTTTGAGGAACATGGTGAAAATAAAATCAGGGCTTGTAGCTCAAGGGGTAGAGCAACCTGTAGTCCTTCACGCTGACTATGGTGTGTCTTGTGGGTTCAAATCCCACCAAGCCCTTTCACTTAATAAATTTCAGCATTGCAAAGGGACTGACAAAAGTCAGCCCCTTTTTTAAGATTATAGTAAGCCAAAATATCTAACTGTTTGTGTGATAATGAGTGGAACAAGAATCGCAATAACAGTCGGAATCAAGAAGGCAAGAAATGTCCATTTCTTACTCTTCGTTTCTTTATAAATATTAAGCAAGGTCGTGCCGCATGGATAATGAAGCAACGAAAATAACATCATATTCAATGCTGTGAGCCACGTCCAACCGTGATCAATAAAGATTTTCTTCAAATCAACCATGCTATCAACTTCGGTTAAAGATCCAGTTGATAAATAACCCATCAAGAGAATTGGAAGGACAATTTCGTTTGCTGGTAACCCTAAAATAAACGCCATCATGATGTAACCGTCAAGACCTAGCATTTTACCAAATGGGTCCAAGAATTCAACCATATACATCAAAATACTTGTATCACCAATATAAATATTTGCGATTACCCAAGTTAAAATAGCTGCAGGTGCAGCAACTTTAACGGCGCGAACTAACACAGACCAGGACTTTGTTAAAGACGAGCGAATCACGGTATCAAATATCTTCGGTTTACGGTAAGGCGGTAGTTCTAATGTGTAATGAGTTGGTACTCCTTTAAGGGCTGTTTTCGAAAGAACCCAAGAAACAAAAAAGGTAACCACTATACCAAATAAAACAATTCCGACAACGACCCCTGTGGTAACAAGTGATGCTGCCCCACCTGTAAAATTGGCGGCCATGAATAATGATGCTAAAACAATTAAAGTTCCCCATCGGCCATTACATGGAACAAAGTTGTTTGTAAGGATGGCCAGCATCCGCTCTCTTGGTGATTCAATAATCCTTGTTGAAATAACTGCTGCCGCATTACAGCCAAATCCCATCGCCATTGTTAATGATTGCTTCCCATGGGCACCTACCCTTTTAAAGAGCCGATCCATGTTAAAGGCTACCCTTGGAAGATAACCATAATTTTCTAATAATGCAAATGTTGGAAAAAAGATCGCCATCGGCGGTAGCATAACGCTAATCACCCATGTTGTTCCTCGGTATAAACCGAGAACAAGGACTCCGTGCAACCAATCGGGTGCATGCAGGAAGGTAAAAAATGATGTAATATACCCCTCTAAGAATCCAAAAAACTCAGCTATCATGGAGGATGGGATATTTGCTCCAGCGATTGTTAAATAAAATAGAACTCCTAACATAGCAATCATGATGGGAAAACCAAAAATTGGTGAAGTAAAAACCGCATCCAGTTTTTCTGTTCGAGTATCCCTCTTTGATTTAGTATAGGTGATTCCTTCGCCACATAATTTATGACTGCGATCGTAAAGGTTTTGAACAATGTCATCTCTCAGCTTTGGTGTCGACAGCTCCTGAGCTTCAGCATAAAGCTTTTGAATACTCATTCTCTAAACCACCTCCTGCAACCAATCGGTTACTAATTTCATTCAGTAATGATTCATCTCCATCTAGCAATCTCAAAGAAACCCAACGAGAGGATAATTGATCTCCAACAAATTCACGTACTTTTGGTTCAATTTTTTTAATCTTAGCTTCGATCTCCGCAGGATAGGACACCTGAACCGGGTTGCATTCAATCACCCCTGTCACAATGCGATCAATGGTATCTAAGAGCATAGGGAATCCCTTTTTGTTCCTGGCAGAAATCTTGATGACGGGAACCCCCAACCGATTGGTCAACAATCGCTCATTAATCTGAATTCCTTGTTCTTCCGCTACATCAATTAAATTGATACAAATGACAACATTTGTTGTCATCTCTAATACCTGCAACGCTAGATTTAAATTACGCTCTAATGAAGTCGCATCTAATACCACAACCGTCACATCTGGTTTTTCAAAAACAATATAATTTCGAGCTACTTCTTCATCCGTTGAATTCGAGAAAAGTGAGTAGGTGCCAGGAAGGTCAATAAGATTAAACGTTTTATCTTTATGCTGAACAGTCCCGTGTGCAAGTGAAACGGTTTTTCCTGCCCAATTCCCTGTATGTTGTCTGAGGCCGGTTAAGGCATTGAACAAGGTACTTTTCCCAGTATTCGGATTTCCAGCTAAGGCAATTCGATATTCATTACTCATAAGACACCAGCTCCCCCTCTATTCTTGAACTTTCCTCTCTTCGTAGTGCGATCGTTGTTTGACTGACACGAAAAGCAATTGGATCTCCCAACGGACTTTTTCGGATCACCTCTACGAGCGCTCCATTCACAAATCCTAAATCTAATAATCTTCTTCTCATGACACCCTCTAGATTTATATCAGTTATTTTTATTAAATTTCCTTTTTGACCATTCACAAGTTTGATAATTTTAGGGTTATCCATCTCTCTTTCCCCACCTTCAAAGTTTTTACCGTGTGCAACTTTTCTTTAATTATATGTAAAAATTCTAAAAATGTCTCCTATTTAGCAAAAATAAATATTATTTAGATGTTGGAAACTAGACACTTATCCTAAAAATGGAAGAAAAACCATTTTTTAT
>NZ_JBALSN010000303.1:9563-13472 GCF_036966985.1 Neobacillus drentensis
AATTTTTAAAATATTCAGTTTTTTCAAAAAAAATATAGGTGGGGTGATTAAAATGTTTGATTCTTCAGGAGGATCCTACGAGGTGGCTAACTCCAATATTTGTCAAAGCTGCGGGAGTGTAACCTTCAAATCGGATGTATCTTCTACAAGCAATAAGAAAGGATTGACTTATGTCATTTTGGGATGGTTGTTCTTCGCTATATCGCTTGTCTTTATGCCGCTCTTGTTTGGGGTTGGGGCTGTATTTATGGGCATCATGACTTTTTGTGAACGCAGCCAGTTTCACGGTGCGATCCTTACTTTTTTTGCAGCAACTGGTTTAATCCTAGGGACACTGTTTAGCTTTATGGTATCGGGAACGTTTTTCATTTAAAGACAACAAAACCCCTTATGGAAAAAACTCCATTAGGGGTTAATCTTCGAAAGCGTTTATAAAGAACCAATCGTAAACATCTGCCATTCTGACGGCAGGAGTTGTTGATATTGACGTTGTAAGAATCGATCATCAATCAACACGATCGTTCCAAAGTCCTCTTCAGAACGAATTAACCTTCCCCCAGCTTGTAGTACCTTGTTCATGCCAGGATACACATAGGCATAGTCATAACCATTTTTGTTTAGTTGATTAAAATGATCTCTGATGAGATTCCGTTCAAAACATAGTTGCGGCAAACCTACACCGATAACCACAACCCCATTTAAGCGATCTCCAATCAAATCGACACCCTCCGAAAAAATCCCTCCAAGGACGGCGAATCCCAGCAATGTTTCCAGTTGATTCGGTTTAAAGGCATCCAAAAAGGCTTCTCTTTCCGGTTCAGTCATCCCAGCTGCTTGAATGGTGGTTTTCGTTTCTTCATTCTGCTGCTTGAATTGCTCATAAACAGCTAATAAATACTGATAAGATGGGAAAAAGATTAAATAATTCCCAGGCCGCTTTTTTATCAATGATTGAATTCCTGCTGCGATCGATTCCTTCGTCCGCTCTCGATCACCGTAGCGTGTGGACAATGGATGAATATAGACATCGACCTGATCACTTGAAAATGGCGAAGGGATGGAAAGCACATAATCATCCTCCTGCCCGCCGAGCAGATCTTGATAAAAGTTTAAAGGCGAAAGTGTTGCTGAAAAGAAGATCTTCGCTCGATATCCCTTTCCCATTTGATGAAGAAGCTTAGAAGGATCAATACAAAAAAGCTTTACATTGAGATCATTTTTCACTTTTTCTACGTAAATGACATAATGTTCATCAAGAAACTCATTGATTTTCAAAAAATTATTGACGATAAAGTACGCTTCCAAGAGAGTTGGTGAAGCTTCTATAGAGAGCGCTTGCTCGGTAATTTCTACAAATTGTATCAGAGAATCAAGCAATTCATTATCCAGATGATCAAGCGTGAACTCATGTTTATCTGGATTTTCTTTTTTGAGTGCTAGAAACCAGGCATTAAGCTTACTTGCTGCGTCAAACAGGGATTTGTTGACACCCTTAAATTCCTTTTTCAATTGTAGAAATACATCTTTGTTTAGGGAGGATGAAAACATCTCCCGGCCGCGGTCCACAAGATTGTGGGCCTCGTCAACCAATAGAGCGGTAGATTTCTTTTGATCTTCCAACAAACGCTTTAAGGAGACGCGCGGATCAAATACATAATTGTAATCGCAGATGATGGAATCAGCCGAATAGGCAAGGTCAAGCGAAAACTCAAAGGGGCAAACTGTATGTTTCTTGGCGTAAATTTCGATTATTTCTCGAGTCATGCCCGTTTCATTCGATAAGATATCAAGAATCGCATCATTGATCCGGTCATAATAACCATTAGCGAATTCACAATAATCCTTTTGACAATTGGTTTCTTCCTTAAAACAAACTTTATCTTTAGCTGTTATCGTAACGGTGCTCATACAAAGACCACAAGAGCGCATTTTCTTAAAAGCCTCTTCGGCTGCTGTACGGGTTATCGTTTTAGCCGTAAGATAGAAAACTTTGTCCAAATGCCCTTCTCCAATGGCTTTTACAGATGGAAAAAGTGTCGAGATGGTTTTTCCTATGCCAGTTGGCGCTTTCGCAAACAGATTTTTCTTATCGAAAATCGACTTATAGACCCCCCCAGCTAATTTCCGTTGCCCCTCACGGTAGGATTCAAATGGGAAGGAAAGCTCTTTACAACTCTCATTTCGCTTTCTTCGGTGATTGGCGAGAAGGTTTGCATAAGGGGAATAGACCTTCATTACATGTTCCAGAAAGACTTCAAGTTCTGGGGTGTGGTATCTTTTTTGGAAGTATATCTTCTCAAGTGTATCAACGTGGACATAGGTAAGTTGAACAGTGATTTTCTGTAAATCATTGTCCTTCGCATACATAAAAGCATACAGTTTCGCTTGAGCCCAGTGCACGGGATAGCCGCCTTGTTGGATCTGCTCCGAGGTCTGCGAATAGGATTTTATTTCATCGATGACCACACCATCATCACGAAACAACAGCCCATCACACCTGCCATCTATTATGTAGGAAAGGTCTCCTGCCTTGACTTCTGCACGGAGGTATACTTCTTTCTGCTCGGATTCTCCATACGTTTTCTGGATCATTTGATGAATCCTTGTCCCATCGTGCAGTGTAGATGATGATCGGAAACGTGAATCAATACTTCCGCTTCTATAAACATGTTCCACGAGCGTTCTTACTGATATTTGAATTGCCTCTGCCATTAATTCACCAACTTACTTCAAATAAGAATATACGTTTGCTTTTATTATACCAATTTTTCCTCTTCTTTAGATAGTTTCCAACCCATAAATAAAAAACAGGTAAGGACGAACCAACATCCTTACCCGTTTTCTATGAGAATCATTATGATCGAATTTGTCCAGTACCACGGACAATCGCTTTTGTTGTTGTTAACGCACGGAGGCCCATTGGTCCGCGGGCATGAAGCTTTTGCGTACTAATGCCAATTTCTGCCCCATAACCAAATTGCTCGCCATCGGTAAATCGGGTGGATGCATTATGATATAATACGGCTGCATCAACTGCCTGGAAGAACAAACGAACATTGTCAACATTTTCACTGATGATGGCCTCGGAATGTTTCGTTCCATACAGATCAATATGATTAATCGCTGCCTTTACATCCTTCACCAGTTTTACCGTCAAAATCGGTGCTAAAAATTCATTTTTCCAATCTTCTTCCGCGGCCTTCTTTACAAAGGGATAGGCAGCTGTTAAAACTTCATCCCCACGCAGTTCCACTCCCAAGTCATGAAGCGAATGTAATAATTTTTCTGCATATGGCCATTTTTCGTTAATTAGCACGGTTTCCGCTGCATTACATACGGATGGCCGATGCAATTTTGCATTGATCGCAATGTCGATGGCCATGTTTTCATTTGCGGTTTCATCAATGAACACATGACAATTACCTACGCCTGTCTCCAAAACTGGAACTGTCGCATTTTGAACCACTGATTGAATTAACCCTGCTCCACCGCGAGGAATAAGAACATCGAGGTATTCATTCAATTTAAACATTTCAGCCGCTGTTTCACGGCTCGTGTCCTCCAAGAGCTGTACAGCATCTGCTGGAATGGCCGTTTCAGCAAGTGCCCTCTGCATGACATGAACAAGCGCTTTATTGGAATGGATTGCCGAAGTGCTTCCCCTTAAAAGAACGGCGTTTCCAGCTTTTAAGCACAGACTACCTGCATCAACGGTAACATTCGGGCGCGCTTCATACACCATTCCAATGACCCCAAGCGGAACTCGAATCGTTTCAATTTGTAACCCATTCGGACGCTCCCATGATTCAATCGTTTCGCCAATGGGATCCTTCAAATCTACCAACTGTCGTACTCCATCGACAATCTGTTCGATTCTTTCATCCGTTAAAAGAAGCCGATCCAATAGTG
>NZ_JBALSN010000304.1:0-328 GCF_036966985.1 Neobacillus drentensis
GACCATTTCAGGGTCAAGTGCAGATGTCGGCTCGTCAAACAGCATGATCTTAGGATTCATTGCCAGTGCCCTTGCGATAGCAACACGTTGTTTTTGTCCCCCGGATAGTTCGCCCGGATAACTATTAGCTTTTTCTCTTAACCCTACTTTATCAAGCAGCTCATATGCTAATTTATCCGCCGCAGATTTTTCGATAGAGCGAATTTTAATAGGTCCCATCGTGATGTTTTCTAAGACGGTTTTATGAGGGAATAGATTGAATTGCTGGAAAACCATTCCCACTTCTTGTCTAACCTTGTTGATATTAATCTTGTTGTCTGTGATATCC
>NZ_JBALSN010000304.1:386-2035 GCF_036966985.1 Neobacillus drentensis
AAAACCTCTACCTTACCAAACGATTTTCGCAGATTTTTAACCTTAATTATGCTCATCGAACCTGAATCCTCCTTTCGATGAAATTAGCTAAGATAGTTAATAAATAAATAATGATAAAGTAAATGATACCCACAGCCAGCCAAATCTTGAATGCTTCGAAGGTTGCCGAAGCTTGAATTTGCCCTTGCTGTGTTAAGTCGGCTATTCCAATAACGGATAAAAGCGAAGTATCTTTTAAACTAATAATAGACTGATTCGTAATAGTAGGAAGCATTCGTCTAAATGCTTGTGGGAGGACCACATATCGCATCGTTTGTGCCCCCGTAAAACCAATCGATCTTGCCGCTTCTGTTTGTCCTTTATCTATCGATTGAATTCCAGCTCTGATAATCTCAGCAAAGTATGCCCCGGCATTAATGGCAACAGTGACGATCCCAGCGGTTGTGCTGTTTAAGGAGATCAATTGTAAAGAATTCACGCCGAAATAGATAAAAAACAATTGGACAATAAATGGCGTACCTCGAATCGCATCTACATAAACCTTTGCAATCCAATTTAAGATCTTATTCGGTGCCAATCTCAATAATGCGACAAGTAAACCAATTAAAAATCCTAAAATAATAGCTATTACAAATATATATAAGGTTACTTGAAGTCCTTTTAATAACATCGGTATAGCCGCAGAAATAATATCCATCCTGTTCATCCCCTTTCAACAAGAAGACGCGCATTAAGCGCGCCCCAACTTCACGTATTTATTATTCACCTAGATACGTTTTAATAATTTTATCATAGGTTCCGTCTTTCTTTAACTCAGCAAGTCCATCGTTGATTTTTTTCAAAAGATCCGTGTTTTTTCCTTTTAGAACAGCAATTCCATATTGATCTCCGTTCAAACGATCACCCACGATTTTTAAGCCAAGGTCTTTTTGGGCAATTGCATATGAAATTACAGGATAATCTTCAATAAGTGCATCCGCATTTCCGTTAGATACCTCTTGGAACATAGCGGGACTATCATTAAATTGAACAACAGTAATTCCTAATTTTGAAGCATTGTCTTGTGCATATTTTGCACCAGATGTACCTTTTTTAACTGCAACTTTTTTGCCTTTAAGGTCATTCACAGATTTAATAGTTGAATTATCATCTTTCACAATTAATGTTAACCCAGCATCAAAATATGGTGATGAGAAATCTACTATTTTTTTTCTTTCTTCTGTAATACTCATACCTGCAATAGCCACATCTAGCTGATTAGCTTGCATAGCTGGAATGATTCCACCAAAATCCATTGGAGAAAGTTCAATTTTGAAGCCCTGACTTTTTGCAATAGCATTAATTAATTCAATATCGATACCCTTATATTCGTTTCCTTCTTTAAATTCAAATGGAGGATACGTCGTATCTACACCAACTTTATACACCTTACCTGCTTCCTCTTTGCCGCTTTTTGTGTCACTACTTCCACACGCCGCGATAAAGATGGTAAGGATTAAAAACAAACTAAATAAACCAAACTTCTTCATTTCAACCTCTCCTTATTTGTCAGATTATTCTCATTTGCAGAATAGAATGAAATCACCTAATTAATATAACACAATTGATAAACAGAAAAAAGCAAAAGTTATTGGAATATAAATTATTTT
>NZ_JBALSN010000304.1:2047-10218 GCF_036966985.1 Neobacillus drentensis
AATAGGATAATTTTCAACTGCTTACTATATTAATAGAAAAACAAGGACATGAAAACTTTTATTTCGATAACAATCCAATCAACTCAGGTTAGGTTATGGCAGCACTTGCATAAAAATTTTATTAATACGGGCTCCAATTTCATCTCAATGTATATGATATAGGGTAATCGCCTAGTTACTCTCCTTACAATCGAAAGGAAGTGTTTAAGTGTATAATAACGCAATCCCAACAATTAGTGGAAACTCTAATGTTATTCCCCAGCCTCCGATGTGCTATGGCTATGCGACTCCTGTTCAAGGACATTGTGTTAATGTTGGTGGGTGTGAAAATTTTATCATAATAATAGTGCTGTTTATTTTGTTAATCATAATCGGTGCAATTGCTTTCTGCTTTTAAAAGGGAAGATCTAAAAAGCATAAAGATTCTAGCGAGTTAGATATAAAAAATCAAGGACATGGTACGAACCCATGTCCCTTAGTACTTCCACCAATTTCGACCTACAAATATAACCGCATGTTTCCAACGATAAGCCATAAAAAGATATACATAATATGAATTTTTTATATAATTTGTCCACACCTTCCTTTTACTTCTTCATTTAATGTAGTAAGGGAGGTGAAATTATTTGAGTATAGAGGACGTTATTTCAATTGGTGCAAATTGTATTGTACAAATCAGAAATCGCTTTTTTCTTTTAGTGGAAATTGAAGTGGAAGCAGGTAATGTTGCATTCGAGGAATTCGTGTTTATTCGTATATCACGACAAGAGGCTATGACATTGTTGAATGCAGGAATCAAGCGTTGTGAAATTACAACTCGCGTTCCAAGATCCAATGATGTAGAAGTAGAGTTTATTTGTATCTTGATTGTAGACGGAGAGGCATTTGCTGTGTTTGATGTAGAAAACGACACAGACGATGCAGTTCTTGTCGAAATCCCATTAGCAGCTGCACGTAATTTAATCCGCAGAGGTGCAAGGGAATGTACGGTCATTGACAGATTGCGACATTAATTTTTAAAAAATTAATAGATTGCACAAGAGGGCTATTTAAATAAATGGTCCTTTTGGTTTTAAAACCATTTTCAAATATTATTTGCATCGGGCGGTGGCAGGCACCCAAGTATAAAAAGGGGTCAGTCCCCAGTTGCGTTAAAGCTTTAGCTCACTTGGGAACTGCCCCCGACTGGCCTGAATGTTAGTTTTTTGTTATGGTCTGTCCCTCTTCTTGCATAGAGATATACAAAGGGGGGATTTTTATTTTAAATACTCATAAATTTATTAGAATTACTGTTGCCTATGTTTTTATTACCTCAGCACTTATGAAATTAATGGGTAGTGAAGTAGCGAATCATTTTCTTGGATTAGGACTGCCCTATCCCCACCTGATGTTAAAGCTTGTTATATTACTCGAAATGGTTTGCGGAATTCTATTATTGGTTAATAAAGCTGTTAAAAATGCAGTGGTACCTTTAATTGGTATTATGATTGGAGCTCTTCTTTTAACAAAGGTTCCCCTACTGCACACTGGACTACTACCATTCGCTTTTGGTGCTCGTTTAGACATAGTGATTTTAGTTATGCTAGTTTATCTATTCAAGCAATAACCGCGCTGATCCTTTCAGTTGCTAAAAATAATCAATTATGTGAATCTTGTTTTACCACAGCTAATAAACTTAAAAATTCAAAGACTATGGTTGCTGCTGTTAATGCCGTAACTTCTGAAGGATCTAGTGCCGGAAGCACTTCTACCAAGTCAAAACCGATAAAGTTTAATCCGGAGAGCTGGCGGAGCATGTGCTGTGCTTCAGCACTCGTGAACCCTGCGATTTCTGGAGTACCGGTTCCAGGTGCAAATACTGGATCGAGAAAATCAATATCAAAAGTGAGAAAAACCTTATCGTTTCCAACTCTTTCACGAGCGCGGCGAATCGTTTCGTTTAACCCGATAATCCGCATTTCGTCTGCAGTAATGACTTCAAAACCCAGTTCTCGTGCCTCATTGATATCATTTGGATCATAAACAGTACCACGCATCCCTAATTGAATTGAGCGGGATGGATTTATGATACCTTCTTCCAAAGCTCGGCGAAATGGGGTACCATGTGTATACTTTTCACCCCAATACTCATCCCATGTATCTCCGTGTGCATCAAAATGAATAAGTGATAATGGGCCGTGTACATTTGCAAGGGCACGTAATTCAGGCAATGAAATGGAGTGATCGCCTCCAAGTACAATGGGAACAGCCCCTTTTTTTGCCCATTCTTTCACATGTTCAGTAATGTATTGATGGCTTTGCAATGTGTTGCCGGGAATAACCATTACATCCCCACCGTCTACACCTTCCAAAAAATCAAAGGGACGAATTTTATGGTAAACATTAGCAGGCCTCAGAAGGACAGAACTGCGGCGAATGGCCTCAGGGCCAAATCGCGCTCCAGAACGATAGCTCGCCGAAGTATCAAACGGGGCACCCAGAATGACAAAATCTTTTTGGTCTATTTCCTGCTGGTAAGGTAATCTCATAAAACTGCGGATTCCCGAAAATCTGGGCATCGAATTGGGGTTAGGAATTTCAAATTTTTTACTCAAAATAATTCCTCTTTTCTCATAAAAATATTTTCCAAATAATAAGATTCCCCCTATTTTAAGGGTGCAGATTCAAAGGATTTAATTAGGGTAATTTCGGTAATTCTGAACTCTAGTGAAAAAAAGGATAGGAAAGGACATATATACCCCCTCCCTACCCCTTTAAAATAAATCTATTTTCTACTTCCTTACTAAACTAATTTTACTCTCTTCATACGGGATTGGTACCTGGTCCGCATCCCGCAATTTTCTTTTCATCATTACATAATAGAGTGCGGATGGAACTACCAATCCTAATATCCAGGCTATATCGGCGCCCCCCATTGCTTTCGCACCAGCTCCTACATAGAAAGATGTGTTCATAAATGGCACTTCGGCGATAATAGAAACGAGAAACGATATAGCAGTGATTTTGTTTACTTTTCCGTACTTTCCATTTAAATCAAAAATATCTTTAATACTATACTCCCCGTGACGCAGGACGTAAAAATCAATGAGGTTAATGGCTGTCCATGGAATTAAAAAGTAACTAATAAATAAGATAAAGTTGACAAAATTGGACAAGAAATTTCCCTGACCCAAAATAGCCAGAAAAGTTCCGACTGTTCCAATTCCTAAGATAAAAGACATCCTTACTTTTGGGGTTACTTTTATTTTTGAAAAAGGCTCAACAGTAGATATGGTTGACATAAAGGCGCCATATAAATTAAAAACATTGATAGAGAACTGACCTAGGATGATAACAGCGATTAAAAGAAACGAAAAACTTCCAAACTGATTAGCGAGATTCGTGCCGGCATTACTTAGGAAATTCGGAATGGCAGTAGTCAATAAGACTCCTAAAACCATCATCCAAACCGTGCCTAAAACAGTCCCTGCATACGTATACCAATAGGTTTTTGAGTAATTGGTATCAATTGGCAAATACCTTGAATAGTCAGCGACATATGGTGCATATGAGATCTGCCAGGTTGCTACCACACTAACACTTAACATAAAGACTGGTAAATTGAACTCAGCTGGAGACCAGCTTCCTGGTGGAACGGGTAATTGGAAGACAATAAACGTAGCAGCTATGAAAACAAGAAAGAACACCCATGTCAAATACTTTTGCATTTTATGAATAAGATCATGGCCAATGATTGTCACGATAAAGGTGATGATATTAAGGACAATGATACTTAAAGTTAAATTAAGGTCTAAGGCACTGCTCAATACTTGTGCCCCTAACAAACCACTGCTTGCAAAAAAACCCAAGTACATGAAAATAACTAGAATTAAGGGAATCACGGCACCAATAACACCGAATTGTGCACGGCTTTGAATCATTTGGGGGATACCGAGTTTAGGTCCTTGAGCAGAATGTGAAGCCATAAAAATGGCTCCTATTAAATTACCAAGGATAATCGCTACAACACTCCAAAAAAGATTTAAGCCAAAAGTGACACATAGTGATCCTGTCACAAGTGTGGTAATATGCATATTTGCAGCAAACCAAACTGAAAACAATCCTTTTGGTTTTCCATGACGTTCATTGGCTGGAATGTACTCAATACTTCTTGTCTCAATTTTCATAGATTTGCCCCCTGAAATATATTATTTTGGTGACTTATCTTAGGAGTGAACTTCTTCCTTATTTAACTTACGATCATCAATGTTCTCTTTTTCCTTTAAAACGAAGCTGAGTAAATCCAATGCTAGTCGTGCACCTACTTGACCGGTCATTCCAGCTGGGTCATATGGCGGTGCTACTTCGACCAAATCAAAGCCAATTACTTTTCCTCTTTTAGCTATTCCTTCAAGTAATTCATTTACTTCATCGTAAATAAATCCTCCTGGTGAAGGGGTACCTGTTCCAGGTGCTACGGAAGGATCCAAACCATCAATATCTAGGGTAATATAGTATTTTTCTCCTTCCGGAA
Source organism: Neobacillus drentensis (assembly GCF_036966985.1). Lineage (GTDB taxonomy): Bacteria > Bacillota > Bacilli > Bacillales > Cytobacillaceae > Neobacillus > Neobacillus drentensis_E. Next base: position 6,561 of record NZ_JBALSN010000304.1, read on the forward strand.
GTAGTTCTACCACACTTTCAATTCCCATTTTCCTAATTTGGCGCGGTGATAAGATAACACTTCCATATTCTCGTGCTGCATCCACATCTTCTTTCAAACTGCTGGAAATTCCTCGAATTCCAAATTGGAAAATTTTCTGAATATGATCCATTTCAGATAAACGACGGATACAGCTTCCATGCCCATACCTTTGCCCGGAACGATGATCCGCCCAATCCAAATGAGCATCGATTTGAATTACATGAAAAGGTCCTAACTCTTCTAAAGCTTTACCGACTGGAATGGTAATAGAGTGATCTCCGCCTAATACAACCGGCATGGCTCCTTTTGAAACAATCTTTCTAATGGCTTCTTCTGTATTTTCATGACATTGCATCATATCTCCATGAACCATGTCCACATCGCCGCAATCGACTACTTTCCATCTTGGCCCCAAATATGTAATGTCTTTTTCAATATCGTAAGCACCATTTAATCCAAAACTGTAAAGTGTAGATCCTTCGCGAATTCCCCTTGGACCCATTCTTGCTCCAGATTTCCATTGAGTACCCATATCATTTGGAACCCCAATAACAGCTACATCCGCATCTAGTTGATTAATATCTGAACAAACAGGATATTTTCCAAAAGTGCATATTCCAGTAAAAGGTAAATTCAAAAATTGCTTTTCATCTTGATTTGACATTAAATTGCCTCCTTTAGTTTTCTATTATTAAAGAATGCAATTTACATGCCAACTAATAAAGACAGCGTTTAAGAGAACGTTATAGTCAAAAAAGACTACCTTTGCTCCACATATTTTAGTATTTTCCGATTTGCAGTAGATTGGCTGATTCCCAATATTTCTGCAAGTTTAATGCTACTGGGATATTTCTGATACATTCGCACAATATACTCCTTTTCTAGTGTTTCTATATAATCGTTTAACGGTATTTCTTTCGTTAATTGAGTGTAAGACTCCTTTTTTGTGTCCTCTTCATGCATATCGAGATCTATTTCGTTCCCACTAGATGTAATCATCTTCTTTTCAATATAGTTTCGTAATTCTCTGACATTTCCCGGCCAATTTTGTTGGCTTAGCCAAGCAGCCATTGTTGGGGTAAAATATGTATTCAATTGATATTTACGATTCAATTGTTCAGTAATCTCGTAAATAAGTGGAATGATTTCTTCCTTCCGTTCCCTTAGCGGTGGAATCTCTACTTTTACGACATTGATTCGGTAATAAAGATCTTCTCTAAATTTCCTTTCTTTGATCATTTTTTCTAAGTTCTGATTGGTAGCACAAATGATTCTGCAATTCACCTCAATTCTTTTTGTTCCGCCAATTCTCATTAAGGTTTGATTTTGCAAAACCGATAATAGTTTTACTTGAAGATTCAAGGGCAGTTCACCAATTTCATCTAGAAAAAGAGTTCCATTACCTGCTGCTTCAAAATACCCCTTCTTACCTCCTTTTTTAGACCCGGTAAAAGCTCCATCCTCGTACCCGAAAAGCTCTGATTCAAATAAAGATTCAGGTATGGCACCACAGTTTACTTCAATGAAGGGCTCAGCCTTTCTTGATGACAATTGATGAATTTTATAAGCTATATGGTTTTTACCAACGCCCGACTCACCCTCGAGTAATACAGTAATGTTTATATCGGCTACCTTTGACACAACTTCAAATACTTTTTCCATTTTTCCATTACTAATAAGGAATTGTTGTGTCGCCTGTTTTCGTAATTTTTCATTTTCTTCTTGAAATTTTAGTAATGCTCTTGCTACCTGCTCATTTTCTTTGCGTAAGGACTCAAATTCGGTAATATCCCTTGAAAAACTCGTAGCGCCTATTATTATTCCTGATTGATCATAAATCGGATATCCGGAGATGATTAGTTTTCTATTATGGTTTGTTTCTTGAATTAGCGTTACTTCCTTGTTAGTTCTTAGCACGCTTGCAATGACCGAGGGAGAAAAAAGTCCTTGTTGTTCAAGTTCGAAAATATTGTGATTAACGATTTGTTCACACGGAATACCAAAGACTGTTTCAGTAGATTGACTGGCATATAAAACCATTCCCGTTGCATCCGCAATAAAGATTTCATCGAATGAATGTTCTAAAATATGGTTTAATAGAATCGAATCATCCATGCGTTTATTCATTTTCATCACCTAGTCATTTTTGATTTAATCATAATCAAAAATGACTAACAATTCAAACTATTTTAAATATTTTTTATCATTTATGTGGATTTTAAAATGATTGAACAATTATTTTGGTTGATAATGGGAAATTGATTGTAGAAAACAAAAAACTTAAGACATATGATTATAAGAAAAATCTAAAGGATATGGAAGGAATCTATAAACAAGTAGCAGAAGTAGAGAAAACCCTTCCCTATCATCAACAAAAACCAACAAGTGAATGAAGTACTCAACACAAAAATGCTTTATGGGAGATTAGCAGTCAAATCAAGCCTTTTTTATTGTAAAAAAGTTTAAAACAAACAGCCATCAAACTTGCGATGGCTGTTTGTTTTGCGGTTGGTACACTATATTTTGTCGTGGCTAATATCAGTCAATACTAAGATCAATTGATTAAATTTGCTGGAAAAGTGGTAAATATAAAACAAGAGAAATACAATCTGGTGAAGTTTTGCAAAGAAAGGATTATCGAAAATGATTATTATGGATAGGGAACAAAGCTATTTTATGGTAACTCAGAATAATCACGCCAAAATTGCAGGGGAAATCGCCCGAAACTGTAAAGATGATTATTTTTTTGATCTTACACGAACCCAAGAAGTGCAACTGGCAATCCAAGAACATGATAGAGGATGGATAGACCTGGACAAGTCTCCCGTATGGAATGATAAAACGGAAAAGCCGTACTCTTTTATCGACTACCCGATAATGCTTAAAATATCTTTTTATAAAAAGGGGTTGAATGAAGTTGAAAAAATGAGCAAGTATGCTGGACTGTTATGCAGTTTACACTATTCATCATTCATTCAGGATGCAACAGAACCCACAGTCAGGGAATTTTGGAATGAAGAAAAGCAAAGACAGGAGCAACTTTTAAAGGAATTGCAAATAGTGGGAAACGAGAAAAAGAATGAAACTTTAATGTACCACTTAGATCTGTTAAAATTTTGCGATTATCTTTCCCTGTATATTTGTTTAAATGAACCAGGAAATAATAAAAGGATACACCCCTTTTTCCGAAATGGATTTCCACAGTTATTTCCTTTTGTTACGGACAAACCCATCGTTGCTCATTGGAAAAACCAAGAAACGGTTTCGCTCTCCTTCTCCCCTCTAAAAAGTGAATTTGAAGTAAAACTGCCTTATCGGGCTGTAAGAAAAGACCAAATAGAGGAGCACGGCATCTTACAGGCATACAAGGACACCCCTGTTACTATTAGGAGGATAGAGTTTAAATAGGAGAAAACCTAAAAAGGAGAAATCTATTTCCCCCCCCATCAACACATCCTACCTGTTCGGCACCCCTCATTTTTGACCACTACTATGAATTTTATATTACAAGACAAAGGTGAAAAGCCAGAATAAAGGGTCCGTTTTCGGGTGCATTCTTATCAAAAATCACAAGGGTTGAAGTATGAATTGGCATACATTTTTTCCTTATTTATCAAGGTTTATACGAAATTTCATT
>NZ_JBALSN010000304.1:10238-10522 GCF_036966985.1 Neobacillus drentensis
ATTAACTTTGACATAGCAATTGACATCATTATTTTGATGGACAATAAGTATTGTACAATTAAAAAATAGGGCCAAAAACTTCTGTCATTTGCAGTCCGTTTTGATTACAAATTTTATTCATCTTTATAAGCTGGTCAATAAAAAGCTATTGATTCCCGTATCCAGGATCAGATGGTCCATACTTTTCGGTTGGGGGATCAGGTTAAGTAGCCGAGCTGATAAATAGACGGAAAAATTCCGCCTAATTCGTAATTATTATTAAAAAAGGCTTAAATAGACGGAGA
>NZ_JBALSN010000304.1:10628-10756 GCF_036966985.1 Neobacillus drentensis
CATTTAACCGGAAAATCTCCGCTTATTTTACTTTTGCTGATTACTCAATTAAGGAGAAGACATTTTATTTAAAAAGGAGTGAGTTTTATCTCAAAAATCCAAGAGAACCCCATTTTGATGCATTACGG
>NZ_JBALSN010000305.1:0-2420 GCF_036966985.1 Neobacillus drentensis
CCTAAATTATTTCGTTTTACCAAATAATCAATATTTAAATATATCAGAATAAATATTTAAAAAAATCAATATTTTCTATACAGTAATTATTTTCAGAAAAAATGCAAAGGCTTTCAGGTTTAATGAGGATTTTTAGTAGGTCTTTCTGCTATACACTCATTAGCGCAACGTTCAAAGCCGATCACGTCGGAAGCTTCCTTCGTCCCGAACGACTAAAACAGGCACGTCTTCAAAAAGAAAACGGAGAAATCACAGCGGAACAACTTCGAGCGATTGAAGATGAAGAGATCATTAGATTAGTAGAAAAACAAAAAGAAGTAGGTCTATCAGCTGTAACTGATGGAGAATTCCGCCGTGCTTGGTGGCACTTCGACTTCCTAGCAGGCCTTGAGGGCGTTGAGCTTTACGAAGCTGAAGCAGGAATTCAATTTCACGGCGTTCAAACAAAAGCTCACGGAATAAAGATTAATGGCAAACTTGACTTCGGTCAGCATCCATTTATCGAAGACTATAAATTCTTGGACAGCATCAAAGGTGACCACGTTGCGAAATTTACGATTCCAAGCCCAAATATGCTTTTCTTTAGAGGAGTTATTGAGGAAGCAGCTTATCCAAACAAAGATGAGCTCTTTGATGATTTAATTAAAGCCTACCAAAAAGCGATTCAGGCATTTTACGAGGCAGGGTGCCGTTATTTACAGCTAGATGATACTTCATGGGCAGTGTTCTTCTCTGAGAAAGGCCACCAACAAATTGCCGATAAAGGCTATACACCAGAAGAATTAATTAAAATATTCACTCGTGCCATCAATGAATCGCTTGCCAACAAACCAGAAGATATGGTCATCACCATGCATATTTTGCCGCGGAAACTTTAAATCGACTTACACAGCAAGCGGCGGTTATGTGTGCATCAAAGGGTCTTTGTCTCTGTTTGTAAATATTAGCGATAGATTAGGAAAACATAATTTAAAAAGAGAACGCAGGAGGGCAGCAAAATGGCAGAAATCCCAAAGACAAACAACAAGACTTTTTGCATGAGTGAATACGGTGTATTAAAACGAGTAATCCTTTGTCAGCCTCAATATATGACGATCCGCGAAGTAATTAATGAAACGCAAGAGCATTTTAAGAATGAAGGTATCCATATTGAACGCGCGCTTGAGCAGCACAGTAACTTTGTCAAAACGCTAAAGCAGAATGGCATCGAAGTTATTTTATTGCCTTATCATAAAAAATATCCTGAACAGGTCTTTACCCGGGATATTGGTTTTACTCTAGGGCAAACAATCTTTGTTGCTAAGATGGCAACGGATGTTCGCGCAGGGGAGGAAAACGTTTTAAAACAATGGCTGGAGGATGAAGAGATCTCTTATTATAATTTAGCCGAGGAACTCATTGAGGGCGGAGATGTTGTGATTGATCGGGAAAGAATTTACGTAGGGCTCAGCAATCGAACTGACCATAAAGCTGTTGCTCAATTACAGCGCCTTTTGAATCAATTCAATGTCATTCCGATCCCTTTTAAAGCAAAATACCTGCATCTGGATTGTGTATTTAATGTCGTTTCTCCTGACGTGGCCCTTATTTACCCAAATGCCTTAACGAAAAAAGATATCGAGCTTTTTGCTTCACGCTATGAATTAATTGAAGTTTCGGAAGAAGAACAATTTCAATTAGGTACAAATGTATTGAGTATTGGGAACAAAAGGGTATTAAGTCTGCCGGTCAATGAGAAGGTAAACAAGCAGCTTCGTAACCGAGGCTTTCAAGTTATTGAAGTGGATATCACAGAAATCATTAAATCCGGTGGCTCCTTCCGTTGTTGCACCCTTCCTATCTTACGAGAAACGTAAAATATTAATATAAAAATGACCATGTAAACAACCTTTTAAGCCCGTAAAGGGTGAGGTTGTTTATATAGTCATAAGATACATAATTAAGCTTTTTACGCTTTAACCTGCAGAAAAGAATTTTAATTTCAGAATCAATGAATTATCAAGCTGTTGTTGAAATGGTAAAACTAAATGAAGATGTTTTTACTTATAAAAGAATGGGAAAAAATGAACAAGGCAACGAAGTGGAGGTATTCGTTGAACATGTTCCTTATAAAGAAAAAGAGCTTTCTTTTACGGATTCTGATACCTCTATTTATGATACGGTTCTCCGTAACGATCTAAATAATTAAGAAGTTCGCCACTTTTTTGAAATCTCTTCAATATGATGAGGTGCTGTTCTGCAGCATCCTCCTATTAGTCATGCCCCTGCAAGGTACCATTCTTCAGATTTAAAGTCGAGCCCATGACATAATTCTTGACCATGCCATGTTTTTGTTTCTGCATTATAGGTTTCACCAGAGTTCGGATAAACAATAATCGGTTTTTTGGTGTTTGTTCGCAACTCGTTGATAGCTTCCGTCA
>NZ_JBALSN010000306.1:0-14816 GCF_036966985.1 Neobacillus drentensis
GTGTCAGGCACCACTCGTGGACAAATGTCCACGAGTGGTGCCTGACACCTTCGATTTATAGTTTTATTTTTTTGACACCGGTAATTGGATATCCCAGCCACTGTGAGGCGATTTTTGAGAATATTCGTCTTGAACCAGTGGTGTAAAATTCATGCTCCGGATCTTCCTCGCATGTATCTAATAAACCATTGTACTGAAGGATTGCACTTATTTCATGTGCTGTCTCGTCACCCGAACTAATAACGCTGACAGACTCGCCCATGACATTTTTTATCACCGGCTCTAACAGCGGATAATGGGTGCAGCCTAAAATCAGCGTATCCAATTTTTCATTGAGCATCGGCTTGAGGGCTTCGTCGACAATTCTTTCCGCAATCGGACCTGCAAACTCGTTACTCTCCACAAGCGGAACAAATTTAGGACAGGCATGTGCTTTAACAAAAAGCCGACTATTTAACGATTTTAATGCTCTCTCGTATGCCCCGCTTTTTACAGTACCCACAGTGCCAATAATTCCGACACGATAATTTTTTGTCTTCTTAATAGCCGCTCGTGCTCCTGGATTAATTACCCCTAAGACCGGGATTGGCAATTCCTTACGAATCTCGTCTAATGCCGCAGCAGTTGCCGTATTACAGGCAATGACGAGCATTTTGATTTTTTGCTCTAGTAAAAAAGAGGTCATCTCCCATGTGAATCTCTTAACTTCCCTCGTTGTTCTCGGGCCATATGGGCAGCGCGCTGTATCTCCCAAATAGATGATTTTCTCATTTGGAAGCTGGCGCATCACCTCTTTAGCAACGGTTAATCCGCCAACGCCCGAATCTATCACACCAATAGCTTGTTTCAAAACGTATCGCCTCTTTTAACGCATTTCCTGATGCAATTTCGTTAAGCTTCTTTGAAGAACCTGAATTTCTTCCGGGGTAAAATCAACCAACACTTCTTCTAAGTAAACTTGACGCTTTTTAATTACTTCATCAATGATTCTTTTGCCCTCTTCAAGCAAATGTATTCTGACCACACGACGGTCGTTTGGATTTTTCACCCGTTCTACGAGAAGATTTTTTTCCATCCGGTCAACAAGATCTGTCGTCGTGCTGCATGCCAAGTACATTTTAGTAGAAAGTTCCCCGATTGTCATATCACCATCTTCAAAGAGCCATTGCAAGGCAATAAATTGTGGAGGTGTAATCGTATAAGTACTTAACATTTCTCTTCCTTTTTGCTTGATGATGCCAGAAATGTAACGTAAATCCTTCTCAATATTTGCAACAATGTCCCCATTTGCTGTTTGTGAATTCTCGAGTTTCATCTCAAACACTCCTATAAAAAGCTTTCTTTCCCTGAAACATTAATCTATATAAAAATCTTGTTCCTCGTTGTCGAACTTCATGTTTCTTCTTATTTTCTACTTTTTTCTCTAAAAATTCAAGTTGAAACTATCAGAAAAATATTAGTTTGCCTTTCTTTGGAGTATAATAAAGTGGGAATTTGAATAATAAGCCAAAGGTGAGAAAAGAATGGAAATTGTGATTAGCACGTCAGCACTAAACTGGTTTAAAGAAGAGGTCGAATTAAAAAAAGGGGATAAAGTAAAGTTTTATCCAAAGGTATATGGAAACAGCCCTGTCCAAGAAGGGTTTTCGCTTGGTTTCACTGTGGATAATGATCCTATTGATATCATTGTGAAATACGAAGCAGAAGGTTTTTTATTTTATATTGAAGAAAGGGATTTGTGGTTTTTCAATCAACATGATTTGCATGTCGACTACAATGAACAAAGGGATGAAGTAGAATATAGTTACACCAAGTCGCAGTCGCATAATTAGGGAAAAAATACAGTTCACCGAATAAAATTAGTTTTCAGATTAACAATAATCCTAGTGTTACTTATTAACACTAAAACTTCAATGTGGAGGGATTACTTTGAATATATCTTACGGCTTATTTTCAACCATACTCATTCTGGGACTTAGAGCGGCATTCTTATTAAGTAATCTATCCTCGTGGTTTAAAAGGATGGTAAGAATACCTGCTTTTAATTAAGCAGAGAAGTATTTTCAAGTATCATTAATCCGCATTGTAACAAAAAAGGTAAGCATTTCGATTCGAGTATGCTTACCTTTTTTATTTTTATCTATTCAAAATTAAACCGGCCTCCCAAGAAGGATGCCGGTCAATGTTAAAGTTCTAGCTCTCCCATCCGAAGGAGCTCTACAACTGCTTGTGAACGCCCCTTGACACCAAGCTTTTGCATGGCATTTGAAATGTGATTCCGAACCGTTTTTTCGCTTATAAATAATTCACCAGCGATTTCTTTCGTTGTTTTGTCTTGTACTAATAACTCGAATACTTCTCTTTCACGTTTGGTGAGTAACGGCTTATGATTATAAACATTCTCCTTCAAGTACTGTAACCCTCCTTGCCTTCGCCAGTTATGAACACGGGGTGGGTATATATTTAGTCAACATATCTTATGTGAACAATACAAATGTAGTGACTATATTTACTGAAAGGAGATTGATTTTTGTAAAAAAAAGCTCCTAATCTCTAGGAACTTTTGAGTGATGCATAAATAATATATCGCTTTGGTGCATTCCCTACATAACTAAACGGATAACAAGTGGTTAAAATTAATTCCTCTTTTTCGTGTTGGAGTGTAATAACGCTAGTATCATCAGCCTGGACAATCTTCGTATCAATAATTTCATACGTATATGAACCATACGGCATTTCCATTTTTAGCGAATCACCAAGCTTTAACTCTCCTAATTTACGAAAAACGGTGTCACGGTGTCACGGTGTCCCGATAAAACAATTTGCCCTTGATCACCAGGAAAATAGGCACCCTTATAATGACCGACGCCTTTTTCGAGGTCATCTGGATCCGTTCCTTCAACAATAGCTAACTCTGCCTTAATTTTTGGAATGGCTAATAGTCCGACTGTTTCCCCCATATTAGGAGGCGGACTGTTTTCAACCCTCTTTTTAGAAGCAACCGCAGGCTGATCGGCGATTAGTTCCTTTGCTTCCTGGAGAGATGCATGGGTTTGCGTCTTCACATTGATAAATTGCCAGAGTCCAATCCCTACTAAAACGAGTCCTGTCAAAATAATAAACAGCGGAAATTTATATTTCACCTCTAAAAACCATCCTTTTCTATCCGGCTTTACATTAATAAGAGTATAACAAACAGCAACCGAAAGAACCAATGCAATTATTCGCCCATAAACGACAAAAAACCTTCTTTTCCACATGAGAAAAGAAGGTTTTTCGCCCATTTATGCGTGGTCACTGCCAAAGAAGCTTCTGAAAGCTTGAATGGTTGTATCACGGTTCAATGCAGCAATAGAAGTTGTTAATGGGATACCTTTTGGACAAGATTGAACACAGTTTTGTGAATTACCGCAGTTAGCAAGTCCGCCATCGCCCATAATCGCTTCAAGTCGTTCTGCCTTATTCATAGCACCCGTTGGATGTGCGTTGAAAAGACGAACCTGTGAAAGCGGCTGTGCACCAATAAAGTTTGATTTGCTATTTACATTCGGGCAAGCCTCTAGACATACGCCACAAGTCATACATTTAGAAAGTTCATATGCCCATTGACGCTTTGTCTCAGGCATACGTGGACCAGGTCCTAAATCATAGGTCCCATCAATAGGAATCCATGCTTTTACTTTCTTTAAGGCATCAAACATTCTGCTTCTGTCAACCTGAAGGTCACGCACCACAGGGAATGTTTTCATTGGCGCTAATCGAATTGGCTGTTCCAACTGATCGATTAGTGCTGAACAAGATTGACGCGGTTTGCCGTTGATGACCATCGAACAAGCCCCGCAGACTTCTTCTAAACAGTTCATATCCCAAGTAATTGGGGTAGATGCTTGTCCTTTTGCATTGACAGGGTTTTTACGGATTTCCATTAATGCCGAAATAACATTCATATTTGGGCGATAGGGAACCTCAAATTCCTCCTCATAAGGAGCAGCATTTTCGTTATCTTGACGTGAAATAATAAATTTCACCATTTTAGTATCAGACATTTTTTCTACTCCCCCTTAACTTTTTGCGTAATTGCGTTCGCGTGGCTTAATCAATGAAACATCAACATCTTCGTAATGAAAAGCCGGTGCTGAAGAACTGTCAACAAATTTCGCCATTGTTGTTTTTAAGAATTCTTCATCATTACGTGTAGGGAAGTCAGGCTTATAATGTGCACCACGGCTCTCATTCCGGTTGTATGCACCGATCGTAATAACACGAGCCAATTGCAGCATGTTTTGTAATTGACGAGTAAAGGCTGCACCTTGGTTACTCCATTTCGATGTATCATTAATGTTAATGTTTTTGTAACGTTCTAATAGTTCTTGAATTTTCTCGTCCGTTTTTAATAGTCTGTCATTGTGGCGAACAACGGTTACATTATCCGTCATCCATTCGCCAAGCTCTTTATGAAGAATATAAGCATTTTCATTTCCATCTAAAGACATAACGGCATTCCACTTATCTTCTTGTTCTTTAACATGACGGTCAAATACTGTAGAAGATACGGCATCAGAACTCTTTTCAAGACCTTTGATGTATCTCACTACATTTGGACCAACGACCATTCCACCGTAAATGGCGGAAAGCAAGGAATTGGCACCTAAACGGTTCGCACCATGTTGTGAGTAATCACATTCACCAGCTGCAAATAGCCCTGGAATGTTTGTCATTTGATCATAATCAACCCAAAGGCCACCCATTGAATAGTGAACAGCTGGGAAGATTTTCATTGGAACTTTACGAGGGTCATCACCCATAAACTTTTCATAAATCTCGATAATACCACCGAGTTTAACATCTAATTCATGTGGATCTTTATGAGAAAGATCAAGGTATACCATGTTCTCGCCATTGATTCCGAGTTTTTGATTTACACACACATCGAAAATCTCACGTGTTGCAATATCACGTGGTACAAGGTTTCCATAGGCAGGATATTTTTCTTCTAGGAAGTACCAAGGCTTTCCATCTTTATATGTCCAAACACGTCCACCTTCACCACGAGCCGATTCACTCATTAAGCGAAGTTTATCATCGCCAGGGATGGCAGTCGGGTGGATTTGAATCATTTCTCCATTCGCATAATAAGCGCCTTGCTGGTAAACGATTGATGCAGCAGAACCTGTATTAATAACAGAGTTAGTTGATTTTCCAAAAATAATACCAGGGCCGCCTGTAGCCATGATTACGGCATCGCCTGAGAAGGACTTAATTTCCATTGTTTTTAAGTTTTGAGCAACAATCCCACGACACACACCATCGTCATCAACAACTGCACCCAGGAATTCCCAGCCCTCATATTTCGTTACAAGACCTGCCACTTCTTCGCGGCGAACTTGTTCATCTAATGCATAAAGTAGCTGTTGACCAGTGGTTGCTCCAGCAAATGCAGTACGGTGATGCTGTGTTCCACCAAAGCGGCGGAAATCAAGTAATCCTTCAGGAGTACGGTTAAACATAACTCCCATACGGTCCATTAAGTGAATAATTCCAGGTGCTGCATCACACATTGCTTTTACTGGCGGCTGGTTAGCCAAGAAATCTCCACCATAAACAGTGTCATCAAAGTGAATCCATGTGGAATCGCCTTCACCTTTTGTATTTACTGCTCCATTAATACCACCCTGGGCACAAACAGAGTGAGAGCGTTTAACAGGCACTAAAGAAAATAATTCTACTGGTGTTCCTGTTTCTGCAACCTTTATCGTTGCCATTAAGCCAGCTAAACCACCGCCGACTACAATAACCTTACCTTTACTCATTCGTGACTCACTCCCTTAATCCAAAATCCAATATTTTTCCGAACAATCGTTCATTTGTTATACAAAAGCTAGTAATGTCGTTACACCAACATAGGATAGAGCTAAGAAAATAACGATTGTCACGTATGTAGTAATAACTTGAGATCGAGGCGATACGGTGATGCCCCAGCTAACCAAGAATGACCACAATCCATTTGCAAAGTGAAAAATAGCTGAAATGATACCAACAACATAAAAACCAAACATGAATGGGGATGATAAAATATCTTGCATCATTTGGAAGTTAACTTCATTTCCAAAAGCGGCAGCGATACGAGTTTCCCACACATGCCATGTGATGAAAATTAGTGTAATTACACCAGACACACGTTGTAGTAAAAACATCCAGTTTCTGAAAAAACCATATTGACTTGCATTGTTTTTAGCTGTAAAAGCGATATACAGCCCGTAGATTGCATGGAATAAAATCGGTAAATAAATAATTACAGTTTCTAAAACATAGCGAAATGGAAGATTCCCCATAAAGTTCGCAGCTTTGTTGAAGGATTCTACCCCTTCAGTTGCATAGTGATTCACAATCAGATGCTGCATGACAAAGATCCCGATTGGAATAACCCCAAGCAACGAATGCAATCTCCGATAAACAAACTCTCGATTACCTGCCATAAATTTACCCCCCTATAATGTTTAAAAAAAATGATGTTCAGTTTCTATCAATTTAAATTCCCTTAGTTTGAAACCTAGCATCACTGTGACAATAATGTGACATGTCCATTTTACTCCCATCAGTTAAGAGCGTCAAGAAAACGGATACACATAACTCGCATAAAACTAAAATTTTTTAAATATATTGATATTATAATAAATTATATATACTCGCTAAAAAAATGGGTTTTTTCTCAACATTTCTTGAATTCCTTCAATTAATTACCAAGAAAAAACGGTTGTTATTATTTCTTTATCGGGAATGATAATTATCATGGAAAACAAGGTAAGATATCGCAAAATAACAAAAAATTAAGCTAAATTTGATTCATTATAACTAGAAAAACTGTACTGAAAATTAACCAAAAGTGTATATAATAGAATGATAGAAAGAGGGGAAGCTTGTGAATAATAGTACAGTTATGAATGAAATGATCGATACTGATGAACCCAGAACCATATCCATCTTCGGCTATGAATTAATCAGGGAAGTTCTTTTGCCTGAGATTTTAGGGAAAGATACACCTGAAATTTTATATTGGGCCGGAAAACGACTTGCACGAAAATATCCATTACTGGATCTAGAACAGATTATTGATTTCTTCGCTAAGGCCTCATGGGGCCAGTTAGAACTTGTGAAAGAAAACAAAACAGACTTTCAATTTGAATTAATAAGTCCGCTCATTGTTTCACGTGTTAAGTCCAAGGCTGAACATTTTTTCCAACTCGAAGCAGGATTCCTGGCCCAACAAATTGAAATGCAAAAAGAAGCCAACGCCGAAACCTTCGAACATCCAGTCAAAAAATCAAATAAAGTTGTTTTCACAGTGAAATGGGAAAAAAACTAATTGAAAATGGTGTCAGGCACCGAATAGTGCCTGACACCATTCTTTTTTATTGAACTGCAAGTCCGAATGCTTCGTGTAAAGCTTCTACTGCTTTTAACATATTTATTTCTTCTACTACGGCCGAAACTTTAATTTCTGATGTGCTGACCATTTTGATTTGGATGTTATTTGCAGCAAGTACCTCAAACATCTTTGCTGCGACACCAGGGTTGGAGATCATCCCTGAACCGACGATCGACACCTTCGCTAATTTGTTTTCAGCATCAATTTGCTCATAATTAAGTACTGCTTTATTGTCTTCTAGGACCTTTAATGTTTCTAATAGATCATCCGTATGAATTGAGAATGACAAATTCGCAGATCCACCCTCTGTTGTGCTCTGGATAATAATATCCACATTTAGATGATTTTCAGCAAGTGTTGTAAAGATGGTAGATAGACTGGTTAATGAATTGGCTAATCCTAATACTGTTACTTTTGTTATTTCATCTTCAAATGCGACTCCGCGGACTACTAAGTTTTGTTCCATTGCTGCTTCCCCCTCAATAACTGTTCCTTCTGTTTTCTCCATACTCGAACGAACTTCAAGCCGAACTTGATAATTTTTCGCAAATTCCACTGCTCGTGGATGAAGTACACCTGCACCCAAATTAGCCAACTCGAGCATTTCATCGTACGATACCGATAATAGCTTGCGTGCACTCTTCACATATCTTGGATCCGTTGTGAAAACTCCCGTTACATCAGTATATATGTCGCACTTATCCGCCTTAAGGGCTGCAGCGAGAGCAACGGCTGTAGTGTCGGAACCGCCGCGGCCAAGTGTGGTAATTTCACCGTCTTCGGTGATTCCTTGGAATCCTGCAACAATAACCACTTTGCCAGATTCAAGCTGTGATTCAATCGCTGCTGTTTTAATATTAGAAATCCGGGCATTCCCATGGACTGGTTCTGTCATAATACCTGCCTGCCAGCCTGTAAAGGATACGGCATCAAGCCCTTGCTGGTTGAGAGCCATGGACAGTAACGAAATCGTTACTTGCTCCCCAGTCGATAACAGCATGTCCATTTCTCGTTTATTAGGCTGCGCTGAAATTTCCTTTGCTAAACCGACGAGTGTATCCGTCGATTTACCCATTGCAGAAACAACAACAACCACATTATTTCCCCGGTCAACCTCACCTTTTACACATGACGCGACATTTAAAATTCTTTCTACATTAGCAACCGAAGTGCCTCCGAATTTTTGTACAATTATCCCCATGTTTGTTTTCCCCTTCTCTAGAAGTAATTCATATTTTTCCCCAATTAAACACAAAAAAGCAATGAGAAGGGCATCTCATTGCTTAAAACACGAAAAAAATTCTCGCACCTACAATGTAAGATAGCTCTCCAAGACATTAGTCTTGACAATCCAGCATTTATTCAATACGGGACCAGCAAAGAAAGTTATGAGACCCTCTTTACTTCGGCGAACATCCCCTTTCATGATCCCTCTCAGAAGCTCATCCTTCTCAGAACCACTACTCTTGAAGCTCGCACCTCTACCTTCACTTTAATACGTAAAAGTGATAGTAAATTAAATTTTCACTAATTATAGCATGTTCCTTTTTTTCTGACAATCACTAGGATTGAAGTTTTTTGATCAATTCTTCGGCAACATTCATAGGAATTCCAATATTAATGAATTCTTCTTTACTTGCTTCTTTCATTTTTTTCACCGAGCCGAACTGTTTTAACAATAACTTTTTCCGTTTCTCCCCAATTCCCGGTATTTCATCAAGCAAGGATTGAAACGCAGTTTTTCCGCGCAGTTGGCGATGGAAGGTGATCGCAAAACGATGGACTTCATCTTGAATCCTTTGCAGTAAATAAAACTCCTGGCTGTTTCGCCCGAGCGGAACAATTCCTAATGGATTGCCATACAGCAATTGTGATGTCCGGTGCTTTTCGTCTTTTACAAGCCCAGACAGCGGAATATCTAAACCTAATTCATTTTCCAATACATCACGTACGGCTTCAACATGCCCTTTTCCACCATCGATGATGATTAAATCAGGAAGAGGAAGTTCCTCTTTTAACGCACGTGAGTACCTTCTTCTTGTTACTTCCCGCATCGATTCATAATCATCCGGCCCTTGAACAGTTTTGATTTTGTATTTACGGTATTCACGATGATTTGCCTTGCCATCAATGAAAACCACCATCGCTGATACAGGGTCCGCACCTTGGATGTTAGAGTTATCAAAAGCTTCAATCCGGTGCGGCGTATAAATTCCTAGTAATTCGCCCAGGTTCTCGACTGCCTTAATGGTTCGATTTTCATCCTTTTCAATCAGTGAAAATTTTTCATTCAATGCAATTTTTGCATTTTTAATCGCCAATTGCACAAGATCCTTTTTTTGTCCTCGTTGCGGCTGAAGTACTTTAACTTCTAACAGTTGTTCAGCTAAACTCAACTCGACATCATCTTGGATGAGAATTTCTTTCGGCTTAAAGTGATTCGCTTTCGAATAAAATTGACCGAGGAACGTTAAGATTTCTTCCTCTGGCTCATTATAGACTGGGAACATGGAAACATCTCGCTCAATTAGTTTTCCTTGGCGGACGAAAAAGACCTGCACACACATCCAGCCTTTATCGACTGCATAGCCAAAAACATCACGGTCCGTAAAATCGGTCATCGTAATTTTTTGTTTTTCCATAATCGTTTCAATATGGATGATCTTATCACGATAGTCTTTTGCTCGTTCAAAGTCTAATTCCTCGGACGCAGCAGTCATTTTTTCCTTAAGCTCTTTTTTTATTTCATTATAACCACCATTTAAAAAGCGGGTGATTTCATCCGTCATTTGTTTATACTGTTCTTCTTGAACTTCATTCACACATGGTGCCAGGCACTGTCCTAAATGATAGTATAAACAGACCCTGTCCGGCAGTGTTGAACATTTGCGGAGCGGGTAGATTCGGTCTAGAAGCTTTTTGGTTTCATTTGCAGCTGTCACATTGGGGTATGGACCAAAGTATTTCCCTTTATCCTTTTTTACTTTTCTTGTGATAATAAGTTTGGGATGCTTTTCCGCTGTCAACTTAATAAATGGATAGGTTTTATCATCCTTCAGCATGATATTGTATTTCGGATCATACTTTTTAATAAGATTCAGTTCCAGCAGAAGTGCTTCAATATTCGAAGAGGTGACAATATATTCAAAGTCCTCAATTTCATTGACAAGTCTTAGTGTCTTCCCATCGTGCGACCCAGTGAAATAGGAACGGACACGGTTCTTCAATACCTTTGCTTTTCCGACATAAATAATCGTTCCCTGACGGTCTTTCATCAAGTAGCAGCCAGGCTGATCCGGCAGCAGCGTCAGTTTTTGCTTAATTGTTTCATTCATTCCGGCCACTCCCCTCCCGTCTTATATATATTCTACTGTTAAAATATTAAAGGAAACTGCGCATAATTGAAAGTAGTAGTCTCTTGGAAAAATAAAAAACCTTAGCTCGGTTATTTCCAAGCTAAGGCATTTTTCATTCTATTTACACGTGTTTTTCTAAAACACTTGCTAGTGCATCTTTTGGTTGGAAGCCGACAACTTTGTCAACGACTTCGCCATTTTTCATCACTAATAAAGTTGGGATGCTCATTACACCAAAGTTTGCTGCAGTTTGCGGGTTATCATCCACATCAAGTTTAGTGATTTTTACTTTATCGCCCATGTCTAAATCAAGTTCTTCAAGAACGGGAGCGATCATTTTACAAGGTCCGCACCATGGTGCCCAAAAATCTACAAGAACAAGGCCTGAACCAGTTTCAGCCGAAAAGTTTTGATCAGTTAAATGTGAAATTGCCATTTATATTGCCCTCCTAATGATTACTGAGTTACTATCGAAAGTATAACAAAGTTTGAAAAATCAAGCTAATAAATTGCTTAGCCACATCGTTAATTCTTCCCAAGTATGAACCTAAGTATCCGAAAAATTAAGCGAGCGGAGACATTCCGCTCGCTTTTTTATTGTCTAGTTATAGAAACTAAGCACTGCCGCTCGTCTTATTATGAGTGTACCTTCAATTTTTTAAACTCTTCAGTTAATAAAGGCACCACTTCAAATAAGTCGCCGACAATTCCATAATCTGCTACTTTGAAAATATTTGCTTCTGGGTCCTTGTTAATAGCAACGATTACCTTTGAGTTGGACATTCCCGCTAAGTGTTGAATAGCTCCAGAAATACCACAAGCAATGTACAGGTCTGGTGTGACAACCTTGCCAGTCTGGCCAATTTGCAGCGAGTAATCGCAATAGTCAGCATCACAGGCACCACGAGAAGCACCTACCGCTCCGCCAAGGACGGCTGCAAGTTCTTTAAGCGGCTGGAATCCATCCGCACTTTTTACACCGCGGCCTCCTGAAATAACTACTTTTGCTTCACTTAGGTCAACACCCTCACTCGCTTTTCTGACGACCTCTTTAATTATTGCACGAAGGTCCTTGATTTCTACAGAAAGGGTTGATACATCGCCGCTTCTGCTTTCATCTTTTTCTAACGGGGTGATGTTATTTGGTCGTACTGTTGCGAAAATTAAGCCCTCTGTAACAATTTTCTTTTCAAAGGCTTTACCGGAATAAATCGGTCTTGTGAAAACAACATTACCACCTGCTACTTCAACAGCTGTAGCGTCGGAAATTAAACCTGATGCTAATTTTCCAGCAATTCTTGGGGAAAGGTCTTTACCTAATGAGGTATGACCAATAACCAATCCTTCTGGTTTTTCTTGATCGAGCACCGCTAAAAGTGCTTGAGAATAACCATCCGATGTATAAAGTTTTAATTTCTCATCTTCAACCACAACCACACGGTCCGCACCAAATTGGATTAACTCAGTCGATAGAGCGCTTACAGAATCGCCCACTAAAACACCAACAACTTCTCCGCCCTCAGCAACTGTTTTTGCTGCTGCAATCGCTTCGAATGATACATTACGTAATGAACCGTCACGAACTTCTCCTAAAACTACTACTTTTCTTGACATTCCATATACCTCCTGAGAACAAAATTTGTATTAAACCAGTTAGATTACTTTTGCTTCGGTATGAAGAAGATGAACAAGTTCTTTTACTTGATCATTTAAATCGCCAGCCAAAACGCGGCCTGCTTCTTTCTTAGGCGGTAAATAAAGTTCGATCGTTTTTGTTTTTGCTTCCACATCGTCTTCTTCAAGGTCTAGGTCATCTAATTCTAATTCTTCAAGCGGCTTCTTCTTTGCTTTCATAATTCCTGGTAGGGATGGGTAGCGCGGCTCGTTTAGACCTTGTTGGGCTGTAACTAATAGCGGAAGGCTAGTTTCAATAATTTCTGAATCACCTTCAACGTCACGTGTAACGGTTACATTTGTTCCGTCAATTTCTAACTTAGTAATAGTTGTTACATAAGGTATGTTTAACAGTTCTGCAACACGCGGTCCCACTTGGCCTGTTCCACCGTCAATCGCTACATTCCCGCCAATAATTAAATCAGCATCTTTATCTTTTAGATATTCAGCAAGAATCTTTGCTGTTGTAAATTGATCTCCGCCTTCAACATCATCCTCCGTATTGATAAGGACTGCTGTATCTGCCCCCATCGCCAGCGCAGTACGTAATTGCTTTTCTGTTTCTTCAGTTCCAACAGATATAACGGTTACTTCTCCACCCTTAGCATCGCGAACTTGGATTGCTTCTTCAATTGCATATTCATCATACGGATTGATGATAAATTCAGCACCATCCTCATTAATTTTTCCAGCAGAAATCGAAATTTTTTCCTCGGTATCAAAGGTTCTTTTCATTAATACATAAATATTCATGATTTCCCTCCTAATAAAATTTCGAGCATTCGCTCAGTTTGAAAGATTAAGAAAATTTTTTATAAAAAAAAGGGCTTCCTTTACAATTATACCTGCAAAGATAAGTTTATTCACCCTTAAAATGTGGTTCTCTTTTTTCAATAAAGGCTTGAATGCCTTCTTTTCCATCGTTAGAAATAAACACTTCACCGAATAACTCAGATTCTCTTTTGGAACCTTCGTAGAACTCGTTTGTTTTTGCATAATTTAACAATTCAATCGCTGCTTTAATGGACCCAGGGCTTTTTTTCGCGATTTTTCCTGCTAGCTTTAACGCCTCCTCGACTACTTCTGTTTCGGGAAAGGCTCGATTCGCTAAACCAAATTGGACTGCTTCAACACCTGTGATTGGCTCAGATGTGAACAGCATCTCAGCAGCTCTTGCCACGCCCACATATTTAGGAAGGCGCTGCGAGCCCGCAAATCCTGGAATTAAGCCAAGCTGTAATTCAGGCAGACCTAGTTTGGCCTTTTCACTAACATAGCGGATATGGCATGCCATTGCTAGTTCGAGCCCCCCGCCGAGCGCTGCTCCATGGATAGCGGCAATAATCGGTTTCGGGAATTTTTCCATCCGGTCAAATAAGTCTTGTCCAAACTTCCCAAGATTAGAAAATCCTTCAGAAGTAGTAACCGTGGTAAATTCCTTAATATCTGCACCAGCAGAGAAAAAGCGCCCTTCTCCATGAATGACAATCACTCTGATCTCGCGATTAGGTTCAATTTCATCGAGTACCGTTGACAATTCCCTTAAAAGTCCTGAGGAAAGGGCGTTTGCCGGCGGACGATCAATAGTGATTGTGGCAATACTGTCCTGATATGACCATTTTAAGTATTCCATTGGAATTCCCCCTATTTTCATATTTACCGGCTTCCACAGCCATTAATCAAGAGGCGATGGACTGGAGATGCCAGTGCAACTAGATCGTACTTTTCCTCATTCATCACCCACGATGTCACAGTTTCATCGATTGTACCGAAAATCATTTGCCGGGCCAATCGAGTATCGAGGTCGCTGGAAAACTCTCCGGTTTCTTTACCTTCAATAACAATCTTATCAATTATCTGCAGGTAACCCCTTAGAACATTATTAATTCGGAGCCGCAAATCCTTATTCGATTGCCGTAACTCCAGCTGTGTCACGATAGCCATGTGATGATCTTCAGAAAGCATGCTAAAATGAGCCTCTACCATCATTAATAACTTCTCTGCCGCTGTCCCTTTTCCTGCTATCATTGTATCTATTTTTTCAATGAAACTTCCCATTTTTTCTTCAAAGAGAGAGATAAGGATGTCTTCCTTGTTTTTAAAATATAGATAAATGGTTCCATCAGCTACTCCAGCCTGCTTAGCAATTTTTGAAACTTGAGCTTGATGGTAGCCATTTTCCGCGATCACAATCACCGCAGCATCAATAATTTGCATGTATTTTGGCCTGCTTTTTTTCAACTATATCCCTCCTTTGAAAGAAAAGTTTCGTTCAGTTAATGCGGTTAATATTATTAGGCTGTGTTATACTTGTCTGTTGATTTACGTTCCAGACACTAGGCGTGCCGGGGAGCCTCCTC
>NZ_JBALSN010000307.1:0-3988 GCF_036966985.1 Neobacillus drentensis
CGGTAATTAGTAAAGCTTTGGGCAGTGATGAGGCCTATAAATGGGAATCCACAGGTGCTGATGGGTATACAATTGAGCCCGTTGAAAAAGATTCAGTCGGTACAGAGATTATTTTAAAGATTAAAGAAAATACAGAAGATGAGAATTACGATGAGTATTTACAGGAATATCGCTTAAAATCAATTATTAAGAAATACTCTGATTTCATCCGTTATCCAATTAAAATGGATGTTACCAGCAGAAAACTTAAGGATGGCAGCGAGTCCGAATACGAAGATTACCAAGAAGAACAAATCATCAATAGTATGGTTCCGATTTGGAAAAAGAATAAAAGCGAACTTACCGATGAGGATTATGAAAACTTCTATGCAGAAAAACGCTATGGATTTGATAAACCGATCAAGCATATTCATATCAGCGTAGAAGGGTCAATACGTTATAATGCGATTCTTTATATCCCAGAAAAAACTCCGTTCGACTTCTATTCGAAAGAGTTTGAAAAGGGCTTAGAACTCTATTCTAATGGCGTTCTTATCATGGATAAATGTGCAGACCTGCTTCCAGACCATTTTAGCTTCGTCAAAGGGATGGTTGATTCCGAGGATTTATCGCTTAACATTTCAAGGGAAATGCTCCAGCATGACCGCCAATTGAAGCTGATTGCTAAAAATATTAATAAGAATATCAAGAGCGAATTACTAAGCCTGCAAAGAAAAGAAAGAGAAAAATACGAAGAATTTTATCAATCTTTCGGTCGTCAATTAAAGTACGGAGTGTACAGTGACTTTGGTGCTAATAAAGAATTATTACAAGATCTGATTATGTTTTACTCATCTAAAGAGAAGAAACTTGTTACTTTGGATGAATATGTTTCAAGAATGCCTGAAGATCAAAAATATATTTATTACGCTTCCGGTGAATCGATTGATCGTATTGAGAAATTACCACAGGCAGAATTCGTGTCGGAAAAAGGCTACGAAATTCTTTACTTCACTGAAGATATCGATGAATTCGCGATCAAAATGTTGATGAACTACAAAGAGAAAGAATTCAAATCGATCTCAAGCGGTGACCTAGGAATTGAAGGGGAAGATAGCAAGGATGCTTCCGAAGCCAATGAGACCGAAAATAAAGAACTCTTTGACTATATGAAAAATATTTTAGCTGATAAAGTGAAGGATGTAAGGATTTCAAAAAGATTGAAGTCGCACCCAGTCTGCCTGGCAACGGAAGGGGACATTTCAATTGAAATGGAAAAAATTCTTGCAGCTATGCCTGATAATCAAAATATCAAAGCCGACAAAGTGTTAGAAATCAATAAAAACCATGAGGTCTTCCAATCCTTAAAAGAGGCTTTCGATAATGATAAAAGTAAATTGGACTTGTACACCAAGTTATTATACAACCAAGCACTTTTAATTGAAGGATTACCAATCAGTGACCCAGTAGAATTTACAAATGATATTTGTAAAATAATGGTGTAATCCATTTAATTACTCTCTAATGCCGACTTCACTTTATTGTGAAGTCGGTTTTTTGTACCACTTATAATAGAAGGTAAACTAGTGGTATTGCAATGATTATCTTCCCGTTACAGATATTACCTTCATAGTGATTAGGTACGTGGACAAGCTTATTATTGTAATGCAGAAAGGGGTCTGAAAATATGCCAGTAACAAAAAAAAGAATAGCTGGCAAGAAGTGTTAAAAGTAGTAAAAGCACTTGATCCAAAAAAACTTGAGATCATTAAGTCAACTTTACCCATAGTCAAAGAGCATGGTGAGGCTATTACAAAGCAATTTTACAAGCGAATGTTTAAAGAGCATCCAGAACTTCTGAACATTTTTAACCAAACACACCAGATAACGGGTCATCAACCGAAAGCATTAGCCGATGCCGTTTATGGCGCTGCTGCTAATATTGAAGATTTTAGTAAAATCATGCCAGTACTAGAGCGCATTGGAGAGAAACACCGGAGCTTACAAATTAAGCCTGAGCATTACCCAATCGTAGGAGAAAATCTCTTGGGAGCCATAAAGGAAGTTCTTGGGGATGCTGCTACCAATGAAATTTTGGACGCATGGGCAGATGCCTATGATGTCATCTCTGATGTGTTTATCCGAATGGAAAACAAAATGTATCAAACAACCGAAGCGATGCCAGGAGGATGGGCAGGATTTCGTGAATTCACTGTCGAGAAAAAAGTGAAAGAGAGCGATGTGATTACCTCCTTTTATTTAAAGCCAAAGGATGGAAATCAAATTTCCACGTTTATCCCAGGGCAATACATAACGGTAAAAATGGAGAGTCCTAATGAAAAATATATCCATCTAAGGCAGTATAGTTTGTCTGATAGCCCAGGTTTAGACTATTACCGGATCAGTGTAAAGCGGGAAGATCCGAAAGGCGACATACCGGCTGGAGTGGTATCATCCTATCTTCATAACCAGGTAAACGAAGGAGATATTATTCCAATCACTGCTCCTGCTGGTGACTTTTATTTAGATATGGAATCAACACGTCCATTAATATTAATTAGTGGAGGGGTCGGACTTACGCCAATGATGTGTATGTTAAACACGACAGTGAAAGAAAAACCAGACCGTGAAATTTATTTTATCCATGCAGCTATAAATAGTAATCTTCATGCATTTAAAACACACGTAAACGATTTAGCAGCAGAGCATAAAAACGTAAAATCATTTGTTATTTATGAAAAGCCAACAGAAGTAGATAGGGAAATGAAAAGCTTTGATAAGGAAGGGTATATTACTCTCGATTTGATTCAACAAGTGGTGCCTGCCAAGGATGCTGATTTTTATTTTTGTGGACCTGAGCCATTCATGAAAGTGGTTAATAAATCATTAAAGCAATGGGGGATACCAGAGAAACAAATTCACTATGAATTTTTTGGTTCCTTTGGCAGATTAGACGCTCACATCTAAAATAAAAATTGAACATATTCACGACTCCCTTCTTAATTAAGAAGGGAGTTTTTGATTTAGAATGATTTATCCGATATAACTTAATAGGCTTTACATAAAGTGAATTATCTGCTTAAAATAATGGGGGACAAAAAATAGGTTATCAATATTTTTCTAGTAGTTGTGACAACAAGAAAGGCTGATTAGATGTTATTTGATTTAGATCCATCGTTATTACTTATTTTAGTTGTTTTTGGCTTTTTAGCCGCATTTATCGATTCCGTGGTTGGCGGCGGAGGTCTGATTGCCTTGCCGGCATTGTTATTTACAGGTCTGACGCCAGCGGCTGCCGTGGCAACGAATAAACTAGCTGGGACAATTGGATCCTTAACTAGCACAGTTATGTTTTATCGTTCGGGAGAGCTTAATTTAAAATCGGTCTATAAATTGTTTCCTCTCACGTTTATTGGTTCGATGATAGGTGCATGGACAGTTCATTTAATGAATCCCGAATTGTTAAAGCCATTGATGCTAATCATGCTCGCAGTAGTTGCAATTTATACGATTTTTAAGAAGGATTGGGGAAGTATTTCAACGGACAAAAAATTCGCCATCCACCATCAGATCATTTTTATGTTGATCATTTTTGCAATCGGATTCTATGATGGTTTTATAGGTCCTGGAACAGGTTCATTTTTAATCTTTGCCTTTTTAATGATGGGTTTTAATTTTTTAAAGGCCGCAGGGAATGCCAAGTTTTTGAACTTTGGAAGTAATGTCTCTGCATTGTTGATGTTCATTTTTTTAGGACAAGTAAATNNACTGGCACAAGTGGCTGGGGCAATTGTAGGTTCGAGATTTGCAATTAAACGCGGCAGCGGCTATGTCCGTGCCTTGTTTATCGTCGTTACCTTTTTATTGTTAGCGAAAAATACGTATGATTATTTTCAATAGCAGAGAATAAAAACAGTTAGAATAGGAGATTAGGATAAATCTTTTTAAGCTGGTAAACAAAATTTCTTGATTTTTTTTTAATACCCATAATCTACATTTGATAATAAGC
>NZ_JBALSN010000308.1:0-5359 GCF_036966985.1 Neobacillus drentensis
CCGTTCTTGTACTTCTATTAGCTGGCTGCTCAAGTGGTGCAAGCTCGAGCGGCAGCGATGAAACCACCGGCAAGAATGAGGGCAAGGCTTCTCTTGGTGGAGAGCTTACATATGCCTTGGCTACTTCACCAGATACGCTCGATCCTCATCGCAGCGGTTTAGCGGTAGCAGTTCGGGCCTTTAGAACGATATTTGATAGTTTAGTAGTGCTAGCACCCGACAATACGATTCAACCATGGCTTGCAACCGAATGGGCCGTATCGGAGGATGGAAAAAGCTATACCTTTAAGTTGCGCCAGGATGTGAAGTTTCACGATGGAACACCATTTAATGCGGAAGCTGTGAAATACAATTATGACCGGATTATTGATCCAAAAACCAAAGCGGCCAATGCGTTAGCGTTAATCCAACCATATGAATCATCCGAAGTCATTGATGAGTACACGATAAAAATCAACCTTTCGACCCCTTCTACATCGTTTTTAAGTAATCTAAGCCAAGGGTTACTTGGGATTGTATCGCCAACAGCGGCAGAGAAATATGGAGATCAGTTTGGTAAAAATCCAGTCGGAACCGGCCCATATAAATTTGTCAGTTGGACAGAGAATGCGGACATTCAAGTGGAGAAAAACAATGACTACAAATGGGCTCCTTCCATCGTAGAAAACAAAGGTGCACCTAAGATAGATAAAATTACGTTTAAAATTATCCCAGAGGAAGCAACCCGAATTGGCAGTGTACAAAGTGAGCAAGTTCTCGCAGCGGAAACAGTACCGCCGCAAAATATCCTTTCATTAAAAAATGATCAAAGAACCCAATTGTTGCAAGTGAATACGATTGGGCTTCCGTATACGCTTTTCTTCAACCAAAGAAAAGAACCATGGAAGGATGTCAAGGTTCGTAAAGCAGTTCAGCTCGCTGTCGATGTGGATGCGATTGTTAAAACACTGTATCTAAACACGTATAAGAGAGCATGGTCACCACTGTCACCAGGAATTTTTGGATATGATCAATCGCTTGAAGGCAGTGTAAAGCCCGATATTACAAAGGCAAATCAACTCCTTGATGAACTTGGCTATGAAAAAGGGGCGGATGGGATTCGAGTAAAAGACGGCAAGAGATTGACATTGAATTATGTAGATGGGTCTCCTAACCGTGAGAAACGTAATGATATCGCCATTATCATTCAACAACAGTTAAAAGAGATTGGTATTGCAGTGGAAATCAATATTACCAAGGATGTTGCCTCAGTCGTCTATCAAAATGCAGATTATGATTTGTATGGAAATAGCCAAGTAAATTCTGATCCCAATGCGCTGCGTGCGATCTATCATACACAAACTCCAGAACAGGAGGCTGCATTTAAGGGCTTAGGTGGAGGATCAAATTCAGAATTGGATCAATTACTAGAACAAGGAACAGGAGAATCAGACCCGGCAAAACGGGAAGACATTTATAAAAAAGTGCAACGAAAAATTATTGATGAGGCATGGATTTTACCTATTTATGTTTTCCCATATACAGTAGCTGCATCTAAGAAAGTAAATGGAATTGAATTTGATGCATTAGGTTATCCGTTGTTCAACGACGTATCGATTGGAAAATAAAGTGAAGAGGAGCTGATACATGTGACATTAATCAATAAGATGATGCTAAAAATCTCGACGGCATTAGTATCGATTATTGGCTCCTTAATCCTTGTCTTTTGCATCAACTATTTATTGCCGGGGGATCCAGTGCTATTTATGATTGATCCCTCTGTGGCAACACCGGAAATGGTTGAAAATTTGCGCAAGGAATTGGGGCTCGATCAACCGTTTTATATGCAATTTATTCACTATTTCACCAATATTCTGCAAGGCGACTTCGGACAATCGTTAGTTAATAGCGAACCAGTACTTCCGAAGATTTTAGAACATTTTCCTGCCACCCTTGCTTTGACCTTTGCTAGCGCCGTAATTTCTGTTGTGATTGGGGTTACGTTCGGAGTGTTGTCAGCGATTTATCAGAATAAGTGGATAGATATCATGGCACGTTTAATTGGCTTATTTGGGATATCCATGCCAACATTTTGGTCAGGGATCTTACTCATTCTTATCTTTTCCGTCTCATTGAACTGGTTTCCTGCTATGGGGTCAGAGGGTTGGAAAACGCTTGTGCTACCATCACTTTCTCTAGGTTTTGTCGGTGCAGGATTGATTATTCGGATGGTCCGAAATAGCATGCTGGAAGTGATTAATGAGCAATTTATTATCACGTTGCGTGCGAAAGGCCTCTCAGAACGAGTCGTCATGTATCGTCATGCTCTTCGTAACGCAATGATTCCAGCAATAACGATTATCGGTCTGAATATTGGGGAGTTGATGGCAGGTACGGTGGTCATTGAAACGGTATTTTCAAGACAAGGAATTGGGAGAATTGTAGCAGATGCGATCATGGCGAAAGATCTGCCAGTGATTCAAGGTGTTGTCTTCTTTAGCGCGATAGTCTATGTGATAGTCAATTTGTTAGTGGATCTTTCGTACTCGATTATCGATCCGAGAGTCCGCCGATCCCAGTAAAAGATGACAATCAAAAAAGGGGTGATGACAATGAGAGAAGTGACGAATACCAAAGCAATACTAAAGATTCCAAAATGGAATATAGCCAATTTTAAAATTAACTTTACTGTTTCGAATCTATTTATCTATTTTTCTGGTCTGATTATGTTATTCATTACTGCTAGTGCCCTATTTCCTAAATGGATCGCACCTTATTCGCCAACATTTATGAACACAGAGTTGATATTAAGTGCCCCAAGTGCTGCACACTGGTTTGGGACTGATTATTTTGGGAGAGATGTGTTTAGCCTTGTGGTTTACGGGAGCAGGGATTCCCTCTTAATTGGTGCTGCTTCAGTAGTCGTTGGCGGATTTATTGGGGGGGCCTTAGGTGCACTTGCTGGATATATTGGTGGCTTCATTGATGTCATTTTTATGAGGTTGATTGAAATCTTGATGACGATCCCTGGTATTCTCTTAGCCTTAGCCATAGCTGCTGTTCTCGGACCAAGCTTGTTTAATATTGTCTTAGCTGTTGCGGCTGCGTCGATCCCAGGGTATGCCCGTGTGATGAGAGGCCAAATGATGAGTATTAAAAAACGGCAGTATGTGGATGCCTCACGATCGATTGGTACACCAAAATGGAGGATATTTCTTTGGCATATAGTACCGAACTCTTGGTCACCACTTTTAGTCATGGGGACAATTGGTTTGGGAACTTCTATTTTAATAGGTTCAGGATTAAGCTTTCTGGGGCTTGGGGTGATTAAGGAAATACCTGATTGGGGGGCACTTCTTTCCCAAGGAAGAGGTTATTTAACTGTTGGCTGGTGGATCTCCACATTCCCAGGCCTAGCCATTACTCTTTTTGTTCTTTCCGTAAATATTATTGGAGACCGACTTCGGGATATTTTTGATCCGAAAACAAGCAGAATGAGATGAAGGAGAGTAATAGATGGAAAAGCTGCTAGATATTCAGAATTTAAAAGTGGATTTCACCAATCAAAATGGAGACCTTACAGCCATTAAAGATGTGGTCTTGCATATTCAGCGTGGCGAAACGGTCTGCATCGTTGGAGAATCCGGAAGTGGCAAAACGGTTACATCGAAAACGATCATGAGACTGATTGATTATGAAAATGGAAAGATCGCGGATGGGAGGATTGTGCTAGATGGTATTGACCTGACACATTTATCTCAAAAAAAGCTTCGATCCATTCGCGGGAAAAAAGTCGCGATGATTTTTCAAGAACCAATGGCCGCTTTCGATCCTGTTTTTACAATAGGAAGCCAGATTATTGAAACAATCCTTGAAAATAAGCAATCTAGTAAACAAGAGGCGAAAGCGCGTGCGCTCTATTTACTGAATCAGGTGGGTATATCCGATGCCCAAATACGAATGAAACAATATCCGAATGAGCTGTCGGGAGGGATGTTACAGCGGGCGATGATTGCCATGGCACTGGCTTGTGGTCCTGATTTACTGATTGCAGATGAGCCAACAACAGCACTGGATGTCACCATTCAAGCACAAATCCTTAAGCTTTTACAGGAGTTAAAAGAAGAATATGGAATGTCGATTCTCTTAATTACCCACGATATGGGGGTTGCTGCAGAAATAGCCGACCGTATTATTGTGATGTATGCGGGACGAATTGTCGAGCATGCGAGCGTCAAACAATTGTTCGAGTTGCCTCATCACCCATATACATATGGGCTGCTGCAATCGATTACAACACTAGATCGTGATAGAAGTAAAAAACTTTATTCCATTAACGGGTCAATACCAGGGCTAACTCAACTACCATCGGGATGTCAGTTTCATCCACGCTGTCCGTTTGCATCTGAACGCTGTTCTGTAGAATCACCTCCATTGTTAGAAGTGAATGATCGCCAAACCGCATGCTGGCACGCAGAGGCACTAGTAATGACTGATAATTGGAAACATCCCGAAGTGGAAATAAACAAAGAGGTTTTGTCAGAAAAGAATGTCGTTCAAACCAATTCAGAATCTACGCGTCAACCTTTGTTTAGCATTCAAGAATTGAGCAAATATTATCCGATTGGCAAGAGTGTATTTTCTCGAAATCCTTCCTATATAAGAGCGGTCGACAATGTGTCCTTTACAATCGAAAAAGGGGAGACATTTGGTCTTGTAGGGGAGTCTGGAAGCGGAAAGTCCACTTTGGGGCGTGTTCTTTTACAGTTAGAGAAATCGACCAGTGGAAAGGTATTTTTTCAAGAACAGAATTTATCAGAACTTGCTTCAAACGAATTACGTAAAATGCGAAAGGATATGCAGGTGATTTATCAAGATCCGTATGGATCAGTAAATCCCCGTTGGAAGGTAGGGGATATCATTGGTGAGCCCCTTCAAGTTCATGAGTCACTTAGTGTGAAAGAAAAGGAAGAAAGAGTCAAGGAGTTATTAGAAATAGTTGGATTAAATAGTAACAGCTTCGATCAATATCCTCACCAATTTTCAGGAGGTCAGCGCCAACGGATAGCAATCGCAAGAGCCATTGCACTGAATCCGCAGTTTATTCTAGCAGATGAAGCTGTTTCGGCCTTAGATGTATCTGTACAGGCCCAAATTGTAAATTTATTACAAGAATTACAGCGCCAGAGGGACTTAACTTATCTATTTATTGCACACGGACTAAATATTGTTCGTCATATTTCTGATCGTATTGGTGTGATGTACTTGGGACAATTGGTTGAGATTGCTACGAGTGAAGAAATATTCTTACATCCTGCCCACCATTATACGAAAGGCCTAATTGACTCGATACCCCATGCCGACCCAACCCGTCAGAGAG
>NZ_JBALSN010000308.1:5419-5685 GCF_036966985.1 Neobacillus drentensis
CCCATCACCTGCTAACCCTCCTTCGGGATGCCGTTTTCATACCCGCTGTCCAGCAGCGACTGCCCGCTGTCGGGAGGAACAGCCTTTATTTAGGGAAATTTTTACGGGACATTGGGTGGCATGTCATGATCCAGTTTAATTTTTACCCCTGGTCATTTAAAGTGCTTTTCTTATTAAAAAGAAATCTTTTTGAAAGCCCCCCATCATAATTAATAAGTAGGATATTCATGATTCATACCCAAAATTCTCAATCTGTCGGGATTCAC
>NZ_JBALSN010000309.1:0-3049 GCF_036966985.1 Neobacillus drentensis
TCCTAAACCTTAATCCTTTCACTTATTTTGTAATCAAAGAATTTTCACTGCATTATATACTCTGCCAAATAAACTATCAGTTAGTTTTTGCCATTTTTGTTCCCCCTAATTTAGGAAAAAATTAAAAAGCCTGTTGTCCCATACTCATATGAGACGACAGGCTTACCCACTTGCTACTTACTCTAAAAAACGTAATCGATCGACAGCTGCTATATCTATGGATTAATTAGTTACTGTTGTCCATTGGATAACCAACAAATGGTATTATTATAATAAGGAGATTCCTTAAGAATCTCTCCCTAAACATATTTATTATTTGATTTATCTAAAAGATCAATTAATTCTGATTTTCTACTATAATGTCTTTTAAAAGGCACGAGTTTTGGCGTAGTCTTTGATCTATAATGAAATTTGACCCGTTTCTTCTGAAACAACAAGTGCAAGTGCATCACTTTGTTCAGATATTCCGAGAGCTGCACGGAGACGAGTTCCAAGTTTCTTTCCTTCATATACGTTTTTGGTTAATGGAAGAACATTGGCTGCTGAAACCACCACATTTCCTCGGATTAAAACTGCTCCATAATGGAGAGGGTTCCCAGGATAAAAAATTGATTCTAATAATTTTGGTGTGACCATTGCTCCAATTGTGGTTCCTTTTTGGATAATAGTCTCGATAGAGTCGCCTCGTTCGACTACTATCAATGCACCATGTTTTAATTTTGAAAGGTGCTGCACTGTAGTTGACAGATCCTTATATACATCAGTAAAAGAAGATAAATAACATTCTAAATAATAAGAGGCCGCCGTAGATTCAATTGAATTTAGCTGGTTTTTAGCATCCTCTAGACTTCCTAATACACAATAATTTTCATTTCCTAGAACGTTTAGGTTAGATTGGAGTATATGTATTAGATGTTTAATGCCATTTTCTAAATTCTCTTTCATAGGTGAAAAATCGCAATTTGTGTTCTCCAAGATGGTCCCTCCTGTTCGTTTCAGTAACTTTTGAATGATTACTTCCCAATAAGCACCATCTAAATAGATTCTGATTTAACTTAATATAAAAATGGTATGCTGTTTAAAGTGTTCCCTTCTTTTTGTTTAATGGATGACTAATATCGTGGGCTTTTAAAATTAAAATTTCAGCTTATTATCTTTCAATAAGTCGAAAAAAAAGCTAATCGTGAAGTTACGACTAGCCTTTTATCGAATAATTTATTGATTTGCTTTCTTTACCCACTCTGCAACTGCTACTGTACGCTTTGCTTGGTGTTTTTCAGCTTCTTGGACATCTTCAATATTTTTCCATCCTACCCAACGGTAACACTTGTTCCGTAAGGATTCCCCTTCAGCACCAAATGTTACTGGGTCTGTGTAACCAGGAGCAGCAACAATAGCACCCCAATGATACTTGGTTGTATAAATTGATAATATAGTTGCTTCTTGACCACCATGAGGGTTTTGAGCGGAAGTCATAGCACTTACGACCTTATTAACTAGTTTTCCTTTTAACCAAAGACCACAGTACTATCTAAGAATTGTTTCATTTATGATGGCATATTACCAAAACGAGTTGGTACGTTGAAAATAATGGTTTCTGCCCATTCTAGGCTTTTGGCATAGTGAGTTTCAAATTTTCCACTTAATTATCAGGGTCCACTTACTTTTTTAAGGAAACGACTGATATTATGGTTTCGGAATTTACATCCATGCAAATATAACCACTATTAGGGCTCCCATTACGAGAAGGTATCAATACCATTTGTAACAACAAGCCACTCAACATGTTCTTTTTGCATATATTACTTCATGAATAAAATTCTTATCCCCATGAATATTGGAGGGAAATTCACATGAACCCTGTAGTTTATAGGTGCCCAATTTGTAGAAACCAGTTTTACGGTAATCCTACCGAATTTTCTGGAAGGTCAAGGATAACAACGACAGAGCCACGTTCTCAGTATTTACTTACCCCGACTGACCATACTCTAATGTTAATTGACCATCAACCGCAAATGACTTTTTCAGTGCAATCACATGATATTGCACATTTGCGAAATAACCTCGCTGGATTGTCAAAAACTGCAAAATTATTTAGTATCCCTCTTATAATGACAACAATAACGGCAGCAACTTTTAGCGGTAAAATTTTATCCGAAATCCAATCAGTCTTTCCTGACCGAAGACCAATTGATCGAACAGCGATTAACGCTTGGGAAGATCCAAGAGTAGTTAGACAAATCAACGAATATGGAAAACGTAAAATAGTCATGGCGGGTCTTTGGACAGAGGTGTGTTTGCTTGAACCTGTACTAAGTGCTATCGCCGAAGGATATGAAGTGTATTTTATTACTGATGCATCTGGTGGAGTAAATAAAGAATCGCATGACATGGCCGTAATTCGTATGACACAGGCTGGAGCACGCCCAATCACTTGGTTACAATATTTGTTAGAATTACAGCGTGATTTTGCTATTAAAGAGACTTACAATGGGACACTCGATATTATAAAACAACACGGGGGTGCTTACGGACTGGGAATAATTTATGCGAATGAGATGTTCGGGATTCAGTACGGAAGAAAAGGAAGATGAAGTAAGTATAGTAAGCAAACAAGAAAAAGTACCCCTTAGTAGACTTTTTTAGCATCTACACTATGGGGTACTTTTTTTGTATAGCTTTTTACTAATAAAATTTATTGATTTGCTTTCTTTACCCACTCTGCAACTGTTACCGTACGCTTTGCTTGGTGTTTTACAGCTGATTGGACATCTTCAATCATTTTACCATCTTGCCCAACGGTAACACTTGTTCCGTATGGATTCCCTCCAGCACCAAATGTTACTGGATCTGTGTAACCAGGAGCAGCAACAATAGCTCCCCAATGATACATAGTTGTATAAAGAGATAATATCGTTGCCTCTTGACCACCATGAGAGTTTTGAGCGGAAGTCATTGCACTTACGACCTTATTCACTAGTTTTCCATTAAACCAAAGACCACCAGTAGTATCTAAGAATTGTTTCATTTGTGATGGCATATTACCAAA
>NZ_JBALSN010000310.1:0-20086 GCF_036966985.1 Neobacillus drentensis
GGTGCCTGACACCCTGTACAATTCTCAACCTGCCGATGGGAATTTTATTTCAACGTTGGTTCCTGCCTTTTCTTTACTGCTAAATGTAATGCTGCCCTGGTGTTGTTTAATGATTTTATGGCTAATCATTAGGCCGAGTCCTGTTCCTTTTTCTTTCAATGTATAGAATGGTTCACCTAATCGAGGAAGTAATTCTTCAGGGATCCCACACCCTTGGTCCTGGATAGAAATGATACATTCGCCATCTATTCCCTTGCGAAGGCGGACGAGAATTTCTCCCCCTTCCTTCATTGCTTCCATCGCATTCTTTAAAATATTAAGGAAGACCTGCTTTAATTGATTTTTCTCACAGGTAATATAGTAGGATGTTTCATCAATATCCAGTTTGAATTGGACATTACTCATCATAGCTTCAGGCGCTAGAAGTTCAAGGGTATCTTCGATTAATTCGAGGATATTTGTCCTGACTAATTGAAGCGCTTGCGGTTTTCCCAAAGTAAGCAGTTGGCTGGTAATCGTTTCAATACGATTCAATTCACTTAGGAGCAAATCATCAATCGAACTATCCCCTCTTTTGTAAAGTTGCATGAACCCTTTTATGGTAGTAAGTGGATTTCTTATTTCATGGGCAACCCCTGCCGCTAACTCCCCAACGATCGATAGCTTCTCCGACCGAAGAAGAATTTCTTCTGACTGTTTACGTTCCGAAATATCTCTGCTTATAATGACGATATTTTCAACAGTCCCATCTTCTCCCAAAACAGGCACACAGCGTGATTCAAAATTAAGCCATCTTCCATCTTTGTGCCTCATTCGAAATTCAATGGATTGCATCTCTTTATTATCAAACATCAACTTTATTGTACTTTTAAACAGATTTACTTCATCCCTATGAATTAATTGGTATTTTTCCAATTTTTCTAATTCACAGCATTGATACCCTAAAACACTCTCATGTGAAGGAGAAAAGTATATCGCTGATTGTTCATCATTCAAAACAAGGATAAGGTCTGATGTATTTTCAGCGATAAGACGGTACTTTGATTCACTTGCCTCTACCAGTTTATACATATCTGTTAACCTATTATTTAATCTATGCAGCTTTTCATATGATTCAATGAGTAATGCGCCAATGATTACCCCTAACATCACAAATAATAAATATTGTAAATGAAAGATAGGGTTATCAATAAATATCTTAAACGTAAAGACCGTAATTCCGTAATTCAAAATATAGACAGCAAAAAATATGCTGATTTTTTTAATAACCGTAAATTGTTTAGTATAAAAGTAAATAACCGAGAAACCAAACATCAATAATCCCCAGCCACTAAGAACTGGTTCCCATTGTCCGCTGGTCCACAGTCTTGCGAATAGTGAAAACAGTCCAGTAATTAATCCTGCGGATGGCCCGAGGTATGCAAACATGAGAATAACAGGCGCATACCTGATATCGTAAGAATAGCCTAGCTGCTGGAATGACAGAATAACAAGCAGCACGGAAACCACCCCCGCATATAGAGACGTCCAGAGGCGGGCTAGTTTAAATGGTTTATGCTTAATGAACGAGGAGATGACTAAAGGTGTACTGACCAGTAGTGAAAAAATTGCAAGATTAAAAATATAGTCTAACAGGATCATTGTGCTTCCACCCACTCTAACTGTTTTCGAAATATTCCCTTTTATCATAAACTAGAGTCGTGGCTATTACCATAGTTATGATAACCTTTTCAAAAAGGAAATTACATCGTGTTTCGAATGGGTATTTATTACTATTTAATAGCATATAATTTGCACTTTTCATAAAAACTGGTTTTCCCAATTTTAAGTACTTTAGCAGCTTCCTGCTTATTGCCATTCGTTATGTGCAGAGCATTAAGGATTGCTTCCTTTTCCGCCTTCGCAAGTATTTCTTTTAATGAAGAAATCATAAATTCCTCTTTTAAAGCCATCTGATTATTCGAAGGATTGTCTGCAGGAACATAATTATTATCCATTTCTATGTCTCGCAGATATAATGGCAGATGGGCAACTTCAATCGTTTTTCCATCTAAAACATTGATGGAACGTTCCAATACATTCTCAAGTTCCCGGATGTTTCCCGGCCACGAATGCTGCATTAGTCTTTCTTCTACGTAAGGAGACAACGCTATCCCTTTACGATAAAATTTCCTCTCTAATTTTTTCAATAGATTTTGGGAAATAAGGGGAATATCCTCTTTTCGTTCTCTTAGAGGGGGGATATCTATCTTGATCACATTTAATCGATAGTACAAATCCTGACGAAATTTTCCTTCCTCCACCAACGCCTCTAATTCACGGTGTGTAGCAGCGATAATCCGGACATCTACAGCTATTGACCTTTGACCACCAACTCGCTGCACCTCTTTTTCCTGCAATACCCTTAAAAGCTTACTTTGCATCGAGAGTGGCATGTCACCAATTTCATCTAGAAAGAGTGTCCCATTATTAGCAATTTCGAACTGACCCTTCTTGCCGCCTTTCTTTGCCCCTGTAAATGCACCATCTTCATAACCAAACAGCTCCGACTCTAGCAAATGTTCCGGAATTGATGCACAGTTGATTGCAACAAAAGGCAGGGAGGCACGCATGCTGCTATTATGAATGGCATGTGCAAATAATTCCTTGCCTGTTCCTGATTCCCCAATTAATAGGACGGATGAGTTGCTTTCAGAAATTCTTTCTGCTAGTTTTTTCGTTGCCGCAAAAGCTGGGCTATTCCCAATTAAATGATGGAAATGATATTTACTTTTCAACTCTTTTTCAACTTTTGTTTTATAATATTTTAATTCTTCCACTAGTCCTTGTATCTTTGTTTTATACATTTGCCATTCATCTGGTGTGCGAAACATGACTGTTCCCACCGCTCCGACTATTTTCCCATCTTCAATTATAGGGAAACGGTTAGCAATCATTTCACTTCCATTGATGGGATGAAGGGCAGCAAGCTCTTTTTGTCCTGTTTTGGCGACGATGTGCATACGTGAATTTTCAATAACTTCCTGTACTGGCCGGTGGACGGCATCTTTAACGGTTGTTCCTAAAAACTCGCAATATGCTTCATTTATATAAAGAATAATCCCATTGTGATCCACCACAACAATTCGTTCTGCTAATAAATTAATAATTTGCTTATGCCAATTAACAGGGATTCTCTCAAACCCTTCGAACATTCTTATCCCACCTTTGCACGTTAGACATTGTCATTATATCAAATAACGACATAGGATTGAGAAATTGGAGGTATTTCAACCAAAGTGAAAATCCTATTCGAACAACCGAATAGGATTCATTATTTCAATTATTGAGCCGTGTAGCCTCCATCTAGAATGACAGCTTGGCCAGTAACGCCTCTTCCTTTATCGCTTGCTAGAAAGACAGCATAATCAGCAATTTCTGATACTGATAATAGCCTCCTTTGCGGAACCAGCGGGAAGAGTACTTCTTCAATGACACGATCTAGGCTGACATTTCTTGTCTTAGCCAAATCTCCTAATTGGTTTCTGACGAGCGGCGTATCGACGTAACCAGGACATAAAGCATTTACAGTGATTCCATCGGCTGCGCCCTCCAATGCAGCAACCTTGGTTAAGCCAATGACACCGTGTTTGGCACTATTGTAGGCAGCCTTACCTGCAAACCCAATCACACCATTAATGGAAGCCATATTGATGACTCTTCCAAAACCTTGTTTCTTCATGATTGGGAACACATGTTTAATCCCGATAAAGGGTGCAGTTAACATGATTTTGACCAGTAATTCAAATTTTTCAGTAGGAAACTCCTCAATTGGTGAAACATATTGCATTCCTGCATTATTGACTAAAATATCAATACTTCCGAAGGTTTGATAAGCAGACTGAAGACTATTTTTAAATGCTTCCTCATCAGTCACATCACATGGAGCTGCTAGTGCTTCAAAGCCTTGTCTCCTTAGTTCGGAAGCCACTTCTTCACTTTTACTAGCATTTAAATCAGAGATAACTACTTTTGCACCTTCCTCCGCAAAAGTCTTTGCGATTTCTAATCCAATCCCACTTGCAGATCCGGTAATAAATGCTGTTTTTCCTTCTAATGCCTTGCTCATACAGGCATCCTCCTTAATAANNCTATTAGATAATTCCAAATAAAGTGTAGAGACCGATAACAAAGAAAACAGCCACTGTTTTAA
This sequence comes from Neobacillus drentensis, assembly GCF_036966985.1. GTDB lineage: Bacteria > Bacillota > Bacilli > Bacillales > Cytobacillaceae > Neobacillus > Neobacillus drentensis_E. The sequence continues at coordinate 4,193 of NZ_JBALSN010000310.1, forward strand.
TGATCGTAACAGCGAAAATATCGCGGTACGATTGTTTGTGTGTTAATCCAGTAACAGCAAGTAACGTGATAACAGCACCGTTATGTGGAAGTGTATCCATCCCGCCCGATGCCATGGCAACAACACGGTGCATTACTTCTGGCGGAATATTTGCCGCCGCAATTGCCTGGTTGTACTTATCAGCCATTGCACCTAACGCAATCCCCATACCACCTGAGGCAGAACCAGTAATCCCTGCAAGGGAACTAGTTGTAACCGCACCGTTAACGAGCGGATTTGTAAAAGTGCTGGAAATTCCATCACTGATTTTTGTAAATCCAGGAAGAGCAGCAATAACTCCTCCAAAACCGTATTCTGCTCCTGTGTTCATGGTAGCAAGCAAGGCTCCGGCAATACTTAGGTTTAATCCTTCTTTAAAGTTTATCTTTACCCGCTTCCAATCAAAAGCAAGTGATGTAATAATCCCAACGACTAGCGCCATTTCTATTGCCCAAATCGCAGCAACAGTCGGAACATCTACTACATACGCTTTTAGACCAATTGCGGAAAAATCAAAACCGTTCGGATACCATTTTGGAATGTAGGTGATGAACAGTTTATTGGTAACCCCTACTAAGATGAGCGGTACAAACGCCATAACTTGTTTTAAAACAGATTGCTGAGATGTTAAATCTGGAACCGCCATGTCCTTTTGATTGGCTTCAGCCAATGCCGCCGCATTCTCTGTTCCAAACCCAAAGTAACCTTCTCCTGCTTTTGCAGCCTTTTTCCTACGTGTTTCAAGATATAAAAGCCCTAGGCCTAAGACAAAAATAGCGCCAATAATTCCAAGAGTTGGAGCGGCATAAATATTCGTTTTAAAGAATTGAATTGGAATAACGTTCTGAATTTGCGGTGTCCCCGGCAGGGCATCCATAGTGAATGTGAAGGCACCAAGTGCAATCGTCCCTGGGATTAAGCGCTTCGGAATATTCGCTTCCCTGAACATTTGGGCAGCAAACGGATAAATAGCAAAAACTGCTACAAATAAACTTACACCGCTATATGTTAAAATTGCACCTAATAATACGATGGTTAGCATCGCACGTTTTGCACCAAGCCAGCGGACAATCGTCTTCGCGATGGATTCTGCAATCCCTGACATTTCAACCACTTTACCAAAAATCGCTCCTAATAAGAAAACAGGGAAGTACGATTTAATAAATCCGACCATTTTTTCCATGAAGACTCCCGAAAAGAACGGTAAAACATGGCTCGGGTCAACAAGTAATACTGCTAAAAGTGCACAGATTGGAGCAAATAAAATAACAGAAAACCCTCGGTAGGCAACAAACATTAATAGCCCAAGCGATAAAAGAATAATAAATAATTGCATTTAAATCCCCCTTGTAAGTTTAGATTGAACTTCATTCTCTTTGGTAAGCGTTTGCAAATCGAAGTCTACTTTATTAATTGCAAGTTCCATGCCAATTTTGTTTATTAATTTTAAAGAGTATAAATTTTCAGTATTATTACACTGTTATTATACTAAATTAAAACCGGGGTCACCAAAATCCACCATTGTATCGATTTTTTATTCCGAAATTCCGGAATAATTTACGATTACGATTCCGGGAATGCGGATTTTTCCGTATTTCTGGAATTTATTTTAAAACGAAAGAACAGTCCCCAACTACAAAAAAGCGAAGAGCATATTCAAGTGCTCCTCGCTTTTTTGCGTCACACGGTAAATGATTTTCTAATCCTTAGTTACTTTTATATAACCAATATCTTCAACGATTTCTTGGCCTTGTGGTCCCTGCATCCATTTCAGAAATGGCTGGATTGTTTGCATTTTTTTGTTGTCCTTCACTGTGATCGCATATAGGGAGGCCGTGAAAGGATATTTTCCACTAGCGATGTTTTCAGGAGTTGGTTCAATTCCATTAATCGCCAACAGCTTGATATCTGTATTTGCCTTCATTCCCGTTGCAAAGAACCGAAACGAAAAGCCAATTGAATTGTCATAGTTTCGGTAGTCGGCTACCTGTTCGATAATCCCGCCCATCCCTTCAGGTATATCTTCTTTTAGAGGCTTCATGATTGGCGTATCACCCATGATCTTTTCCAGAAGCGTTTGACTCCCCGAATTTTCAGGACGCTGGAAGGCAATAATTTTTTCATCCTTGCCGCCTAGTTTTGACCAGTTTTTAATTTTTCCAGAGTAGATGCCTTTAATCTCTGAAACAGCTAGGCTATCAATCTTATTATCTGGATTTACAAAAAAGACAAATGCTTCCTTCCCAATTGGGGTCATAACCAGTTCTTTACCTGCCTCTTTCGCCATTAACTGCTGTTCTTTAGATGGCTCTGCTCCAAAATAAATATCAACATCACCTGTTAAAAGCCGCTCATAGGCATAAATGGTATTAGTAAAGGTGACGACTTCCCCATATTCTTGAACCACCTTGTCAATATTTTCATAGGCTGCATTGGCAAAAGCGGAATACACCGGGAACGCAGCTTCTGCTCCATCTAAAATAGGCATTTCACTTGGTTTTTTTATCGTAAAGGTGGAAGCAGTTTTCAACTTCGGCAAAATATTATCTGGATTATTCACATCATATGGATAGAGGTCTGTACTCGAATAACCTCCTCCATATTCAAACCCATAGGATGGCAGGACCGTTTTACTGCGATGCCATTGAACAGCGGCACCAGTACCGATTGCAAGCATAAATATCATTATCACTGACAGCAGTTGCTTTTTATGGAAGGCTGGGAGCTTTCTCCACTTTAATATGGCTAGCGCTGCTCCTAAAATAAAGGAAAGCTCGTATGCTAATGGTGCCCACAGAAATAATCTTCCTTCTCCCATAAGCATGGCAATAAAATAGTTGAGCGCGTAGACCAAATGAAAAATACTATAAAACAGCCAAGCATCCGCTCCGTAAAACCCTTTGCTAATCAGCATAAATAGGGCCCAAAGGACCGCCGTATAGGCAAGCGGAACAAGAACAAGGACCAGATAGTCCTTTAAGTTTTCCTGCTTCAAGTGCTTCTTGCTTACGAGGAACCCGGTCAAACACCCAGCAACAATTAATCCAGGTAGTGCAGCAAGCAAAGTATTATCAAACTCCGTCATAATCGCGAATGCGAAAAAGCTAAAAACTAGTGGTACGATTCCAAAATACAACAATAAGAACTTTACTATTTTCCCCATGTCCCCGCTCCTTTTTATTGGTTTTTCCGACGATTATAATATAGTGTAATTTTACACTTTTACAATAAAATTTACAATATATAACTTTTAAGGAAATATTTAAATAGGTGCATCATATAAAAAAAAGACCCTTCCGCAAGCGGAAGGATCCCTTTAAAAATTTACTCTACTATACCTATTTTGAAAGCATTGTTAAAACTGTATCCAATAAAACATTGATCCCCTTTTCGCAGTCTTCCCACGTTGTTAATTCTTCTTCACAATGGCTCTTTCCATTAATACTTGGAACAAACAACATCGCAGTAGGTACGAAGCTAGCAATGAACTGGGCATCATGTCCTGCACCCGAAACCATTCTTTTATTGGAATAACCAAGTGCCTGGGCGGACTCTTCTAGTGCCTTACAGATTTCTGTTTCGAACCAAACCGTGTCCCGCTCCCATAATTTTGTTGTTTTTACCACACATCCTTCATTAAGTGAAGTTAAATTCGGGAGTGATTCGATGAAGTTTTTAACCGTACGGACAATTTCCATATCTTTATGTCGTGCTTCTAGGGTAAAGACAACTTTGTTCGGAATGACCGTATGGATGCTTGGGTACACGTTCACCCTGCCAATTGTGAAAACTAAGTCTTCATCTAATACCCCTAACCGCCTGCGGATTTCATTGATTAAGTTATTGGCAGCAAACAGGGCATCTTTTCTCATATTCATTGGGGTGGTGCCGGCATGATCAGATTCCCCTGTTATTTCAATCTCATAGCAGGCCATTCCCACGACACATTCTACAACACCAATCGAGAGGGCCTCTTTTTCAAGGATCGGGCCTTGTTCAATATGAAGCTCTAATAGGGCCGCGGCCTCTTTCAACCGATTCTCTACTTCCCCCTCGTAGCCGCTTGCCTTTAAAGCCTCACCAAAGGTAATTCCCTCTGAATCTACCTTTTTCAGCATTACTTCCTTATCAAATTTACCAGAGAGCACCCCTGAAGCCATCATGGATGGTTCAAACCGGGCTCCTTCTTCATTTGTAAAATTAACGATCGTTATTGGGATTTGTGGTTTAATCTGATTCTCAACCAACGTCCTAACAACTTCTAAGCCAGCTACAACTCCTAAAACACCATCAAATCGGCCGCCTTTTTTCACCGAATCCAAATGGGAACCAATGAGAATTGGCGATTTATCCTCAATTCCAGCTAGTGTTGCATACATGCAGCCCATATCATCAACCGTGACGGTCAGACCTAATTCCTCACAGCAAGAACGGAAATAGTCCCTTACTCGAATATCCTCTTTTGATAAGGACAACCTTGTGACCCCATTGTTTTCTGTCCGGCCAAAGTTTGCAAATTGTTCTAGTGTCGTTTTCAGTCTTTCTCCATTAATCAATAACTTTTGTCTTTGCATGATTAAACACACCCTTTTTTAAGTGAGATTACGTGCATGATTCATTGGTTAATAAATCTCATGGAGGATTAAATCGGAAATTTGCGGAATATGACCATTATAAAGCTCTTAGATCCAAGTTTAGCCTACTTTAAAAATTTATGTAAATATTCAGTCAATATATTCATTATACACCACGGCCAAGCCCTGTCATTAGACAGAACATAAAATCTCACATACAAATTGTTTGATAGTTTGTATGAAAAAAGGTGTCAAAAAAAGGTGTCAGGCACCGCTCGTGGACAACTGTCCATGAACGGTGCCTGACACCAACAATCTTATTTTTTCTTTGCGTGTTTGCGCATGTCGAAGGCTACTGCTACGACGATGATTAGTCCTTTTACGATGAATTGGATGTATGGACTTACACCAAGGAAGGCTAGGCCGTAGTTGATGATTTGGAATATTAATACCCCAGTTACTACTCCTGGTACAGATCCGATACCACCGGATAGTGATACACCACCGACTACGCAGGCTGCGATCGCATCTAGTTCGTACATGTTTCCTGTATTGTTTGTTGCACTACCAACACGACCAGCTTCAAGCGTACCAGAGAATCCATATAATAGACCTGCAATCATATAGATAATGATCAGGTTTCTTGCAACGTTAACACCTGAAACCTTTGCTGCTTCAGGATTACCACCGATCGCGTACATGTTTTTACCTAATTGTGTTTTATTCCAAATAACCCAGATAACTGCAGTAGTTATAATTGCATAAATGACTAGATATGGAAGTTCATAGGATCCAATTGGAATCCCGCGTTGGGCAAATGTTGTAAATTTTTCGCTTAATCCACCAATCGGCTGTGCGCCATATGGCGGGCGGTCAAAGTAAATAGAAGTAATTCCGTATACACCAATCATCATACCTAATGTGGCAATGAATGGCGGCACATGTAACTTGGCTACAATTACACCATTTAATGTAGAAATTAAACCCGTTGCAATCATAGCAATTAAGATTGGTACTATTAACGGTAATTCTGGAAGGTTCGGATACATTTTATAGGCATAATCACCAGCTTGCAGCATAGATGCTGACACAACAGCTGCCAGCCCGACCATCCGTCCAGCAGATAAGTCTGTTCCAGCGGTAATCAGGATTCCAGCCATCCCGAGCGCAATAATGATTCGGGAAGAGGACTGACTAAGGATATTAATAAGATTTGTCACTGATAGAAAGTCAGGAGAAGCGATTACGATTCCGATGACTAGTAAGATTAAAAATACATATATCACGTTATCAAAGAGCAACTTGGTTATATTGCCTTTTTGTGTAGCTGATTTATTCATTTGCATCTCCTCCTAATACAAAGCTGCTAAGCTCATGATTTCTTCTTGGGATGTTGTTGCCGTTTCGACGATCCCAGCTGCTTTACCATTACTCATTACTAAAATTCGATCAGAAACTCCCAGAAGCTCAGGCATTTCTGAAGAAATCATGATAATTCCTTTTCCTTCAGCGGCTAACTCATTGATTAACTGGTAAATTTCGAACTTTGCCCCAACGTCAATCCCGCGTGTCGGTTCATCTAGCAATAAAATTTCCGGTTTGGTTAACAGCCAGCGTCCAATAATAACTTTTTGCTGGTTCCCACCTGAAAGACTGCCGATAGATGTTTTTTGCGATGGGGTTTTTACTTTCATCGAATCAATCACCCATTGCGTATCGTCAGCAACTTTGCGGTCCGATAGGAACCCGCTTTTAGTCTTATATTGCTTCATGTTTGAAATGATTGAGTTAAAACTGATACTCAAGTCAGGGAATATCCCTGTCGAGCGTCTTTCTTCGGTTACAAGTGCAAAGCCATTTTTAATGGCGTGCTGCGGCGAATGATTTTTGACCACCTTGCCATTTAATTCAATCGTTCCTGATGTTATCGCCCTTATCCCAAACAATGCTTCAACAACCTCTGTCCTTTTGGATCCAACTAAGCCGGCAATCCCTAATATTTCGCCTTTTCTTAGTTCAAAACTTACATTAGAAAAAGAAGGTTGTGTTTCTGCCGTCAGATTGGAGACTTTCAAAATGACATCCCCTGGCTTGTTTGCCTTAGCAGGGAAGCGCTGTGATAAGTCACGGCCAACCATCAGTTTGATGATTTCGTCAGTGGTGAGGTCCTTCGCGCTTTTGGTCGCAATATACTGACCGTCACGCATGATGGTTACTTCATCAGAAATCTTCAAGATTTCCTCCATTTTGTGAGAAATATAGATAATCGCTACATTCTCACTTTGAAGTCTTTTAATGATTCTAAATAGATGATTTACTTCCGTCTCAGTAAGTGATGAGGTTGGTTCGTCCATAACGATAATTTTTGAATGGTATGAAACAGCCTTGGCAATTTCAACCATTTGCATTTCTGAAACAGATAGCGTACTCACCTTACTGCGTGGATCAATATTGATGTCAAGACTTTTGAAAATTGCTGCTGTATCCTCATACATTTTCTTTTCATCTATGAAAATACCTTTTTTGGGATAACGGCCGAGCCAGATATTATCCATAACATTCTGTTGACGAACCTGATTAAGTTCTTGGTGGACCATTGATACGCCATTTTCAAGCGCCTGCTTTGAATTGGCAAAGGAAACCTCTTTTCCATCAAAAAGGATTTTCCCTTCATCCATCGAATAAATCCCAAATAGGCATTTCATTAATGTTGATTTTCCAGCACCATTTTCGCCCATTAAGGCATGTACCGATCCGGGCTTTACTTTAAGGGACACATTATTTAAAGCAAGTACCCCAGGGAATCGCTTGGTTATGTTTAGCATTTCAAGTAAATTGGTAGTTCTGGATTCTGACATGAGCGAACCTCCTTGTTAAACCATTTGAAGATATAAGACACAGTTTTAGGGGTCTTATATGAATTTTTTTATAAAAATACGGTGTCCAGCTCCAATTTCAAAGGAGTCTTACTCCGAACGAAAGAAAAGCGATCCCTTTTCCTTCGTTCGAAGAGCGCCTAGGGGCTATGCAGCCCCGGACATGGCGCTTCCACTATTCTTATTTATAAGCGTCTTTACCCACTTGGATATTATCTTTTGTAATTTCAATGTAAGGAACACGTACGGCTTTATTATCATCAAGCTTCCATTCTGTTCCGTCTAATACGTCTTTACCCTTTGCTGCATTTGCTGCAAGATCAATGGTAGCTTTACCTTGGTTTTTAGCATCGTTTAAGACCGTACCAACCATTTTGCCTTTTTCAATCATTTCAAGTGCTTCTGGAATCGCGTCTACACCTACAACTGGCATAAACTTGTCGCCAGAGAAGTAGCCTGCTTTTTCAAGAGAAGCAACCGCACCTAGTGCCATTCCATCATTATTAGCGATGACAAATTCAATCTTATCGCTGTACTTAGCTAACCAAGCATCCATTTTTTCAGTCGCTTTTGTTGCATCCCACATCGCAGTATCCATTGCTAATTCTTCTACTTGGATACCTTTCTCTTTTACAGTATCCACTGCAAATTTTGTACGTGCTTCTGCATCGGGATGTCCTGGCTCACCTTTTAATAATACGTATTGAAGTTTACCATCTTTGTTTTTATCATATTTATCTTTGTTAGCTTCCCAAGCTTTAGCAATAAGTTGCCCCTGAAGAACACCTGATTCTGAAGATGTAGTTCCAACATAGTAAGCTTTATCGTAGCCTTTTAATACGCTGGCATCTGGCTCTTTGTTAAAAAAGATAACTGGAATATTTTTTGGTTTCGCTTTGTCGATAATTGTTTGAGCCGCTTTTGGATCCACAAGGTTAATGGCAAGAGACTTAGCTCCTTTGGCAATAAGTGTATCCACTTGTTCAATTTGTTTTGCTTGGTCGTTTTGAGAGTCGTTCAACATAAGCTTTACGTTATCTTTAGCTGAAGTTTCCATTGCACGGCGCACATAAGACATAAAGTTGTCATCAAATTTGTAAATGGTCGCACCAACTGCTGGAAGACTATCCTTGCCTGAACCAGAATCCTTACCACTAGTTGAATCACTGCAGCCTGTTGCTAATAGAATACTAGACGCAACTGTCAAAGATAGAATTAACCCTTTTTTCTTTTTAAACATGTTGTCATTCTCCTTTTACTATTTAGTAAAGACTCTGGTAAGCTTCTAATCTGCTTAACTTAGCCTCCATGTAAGCCCTTAACTTTATGTTAGCACCGGATGAAACTTTGCAATAGTTCAAAACACTAGCACTAATTTGTGATTATCTAGATTATTTTGCAAACGTTTGCAAAACAACTGAAATATTTGTAAAAAAAATGAGACCAATCCATTTTGCGGATTGGTCTTATAGTAAAATATTAACTTACAGAGGCCTTGCGAAATTCTGTAGGTGATAAACCAGTATGCTTTTTAAAAACACGGCTAAAATAATTCGGATCCTTATAACCGATTGAATAGCAGATTTCCTTTAAGCTTTTTCCTGGGTCTACCATTTCCAATTTTGCCTTTGAAATCCTTATCTCTGTTAAATAATCGATAAACGTCAAACCGAACCGATCCTTAAATAATTTACTGAAATAAAAAGGACTAAGTTCCACATATTCAGCAACCTGTTCCAAGGTCAGGGAATCGGCATAGTGTGTTTCAATATATTCCTTTGCTTTATGCAGCATTCCTTTGGCATGATTGTTACGCCAGACCTGTACATGTTGGACTACCGCCAACAGATGGGCTTTTCCCTTTTCTACTATCTTCATTACTTCTTCCGTTTCGTCAATAGACGGTAGTTGTTGATAGCTGATTCCTAATTCATGAAGCATTCGCGAAATCAGAACAAACAATTCATCAAATGACTTTTTTAGCAATGGAGCACTTAATTCATTATTTTCCGTAGGCATCGTGACAAACGAATCGAAAGTTAATAGGACTTGATTCACATCTCCCTGCCGGACAGCATCTAGTAGCCTTTTCTCAACCTCAAGAATCCCTGATTGACCTAACCTTTCTGTTGATTCTTGTTTGTCCGCAAAAAAGTACCTTTGATTCGGACTTTTTAGCAGTTGCTCTAATGCCATGACTGCTTCATGGTAGGATTGATTCAGTTCATGTGCATGATGGTAAGGGCGGCCAACTCCAATCCGCAATTGACCTTTGAAAGATTCTTTATTAAAAAGCGTAAATAGCCGTTCGAAATTGGTCCTTGCGCTTGATTTAAACTGGCCTTTTTCTATTGTTTTATGGGATAGGAATAGAACAGGAACTTGGCTGTCCGTCATCGGCCCAAAAATGGCCTCTTTTTCTTTCACCAAAGATTTTACAGTTTCCTTGAGCCACAAATACCAAGATTGTTTTTCGTTTGCAGTTATTTCGCTTTCTTGTATTGGCTGAAAAGAAAACAGCACCATATATCCGCTTGTAATTTCAACACCCAATAATTGTCCCCACTCATCAAACGTGATGTCCTGTACTTGGTTTACCAATAGCGATGAGACCCATTCTTTTTGGGCAATGGAAACGGCACGATTAAGATTTTCCCTCAAGTTTTCGTGCTCTTCTCTACGCTTCCGTTCTTCAACGATTTCCTCCGAGACACGGTGTAAGCTTTCAAGAATATCTTTTTTACTGCTCGGCTTTAGGATGTATTCCTTAACCCCCTGCTGCATGACTTCTTTAGCATATTCAAATGTATTAAACGCCGACACCATGATAAACCGAATACCGGGGGCGAATCTTCTAATCGCTTTTACTGCTTGGACCCCATCAACCCCAGGCATTTTTATGTCCATAAACATAATATCAGGTTGATGTTCTTTAGCCATTTCAATGGCAATTCTTCCATTGGGAGCCTCTCCTATGACCATGACTGTATCCGAAGAGTTGTTAATAATTTTCGTTAATGCCTTTCTTTCCAGTATTTCGTCATCTACTATAAGAATTTCCAACAAGCTCTTGTCCCCCTTTACCTACCTCAGGAATAGTCAGTCTAAACGTGGTCCCTTTTTTTAATTCTGATTCAATTTCCACAACGTCTTTTCGCTGGTAATAGAGTTGAAGCCTTCTAATTACGTTTTTAACGCCAATCCCATTGGAATGGCCTTTTGATTTTTCAGGCGCAAAGGACTCTTCTGCTGCTGTACCTTCCACATAATTGAGAAATCTTTTTTTTGTGGCTTCATTCATACCTTCCCCGTTATCGATTACTTCCACGTTAATTCGGTCTTTGTGCCGGTATACATTGAGGCGGATCTCTGCATTTTCTTCATATTCCTCTACCCCATGAATGAAGGCGTTCTCAATGAGCGGCTGCAAAATTAATACTGGAATCTCAATGTCCAGACAGTCTTCCTGGATATCTGTAATAAATTGGATCCGCTCTCCAAATCTCGTTTTTTGAATATAAAAATACTCACTGACAATTCTCACCTCATCACGAAGAGTGGAGGCCTTATTTACATCACCGAGATTGTACCGCAGTAATGCCGCAACAGCTTCAATCAATCTGGACGTTTGTTCTGCTTCTTCTAAATAAGCCAGTTTTGAAACCGTATTCAATGTATTGAATAAAAAGTGTGGATTGATTTGATTTTGCAGACTCCGCAGCTCCAATTCCTTTAACAGCTTATCCAATTCCGATTTCTGTTTGATTTCCTTTACCAATTGCCTTAGGTTTGTGCGCATTTGGTTAAAGGTTTCCGTTAGTGGCTTTAACTCGTCCTTTGTGGTAATTTTTATATCTTCTCCTGATAGATTTCCTTTTGAAATTTCCTTTGCCGCTTTTGAGAGCAAACTAATTGGCTTCGTAATCCCGCCGGAAATCCATAACGCTAACAAGGTGCTAAGGAAAAAAGCAGCCGCAAAAAGCGAAATCGACATCAATTTATAATAATGGTTTTGCTTCTCCATCTGGCCATAAAATTTTTGATAATCTGTCAGTTTATTATTTAGCAAATCCAGTGTGCTTTCCTGAAGAAAACCATTAATCTTTAAAACTTCATTAAAATGATTCGAATATTTGTTAATCTCATCCTTTTTAAAAGCCCCTAAAGTTGCATCACTTTCGTCTATAAAGCTATCGATCATATTTTTATAATTTGTGAGATTAATTTCATTTGTATGGATCACTTCATATAGTTTGTTTTGATCATTGATCAGCTTCAGCTTTTCTTTTTGATGATCTCTTAGATAGGAAGGCTGCTTTTCCAAAATATAAGCATGCAGCTTTTCCGTCATTAAATTAGTTCTTTGGGAGATATCATTCAACAACAGAAATCGTTCAAAGCTATCGTCATATTCTGTTACTAATTTTTCACTGCTGTTATAAAAAAAGAAGCCGACAGATGATAATAGAACAACAAGCACAATAAAATATAAAAGCAGCTTCGATCTGATTCGAAATAACATCACTTTCTTCCCCCCATTCCAACGGCAGGAAGGTCCTCTAGTCTTGCAATTCGAGTATTTGTATGGACGATAGGATCTACTCTTTTTCCCTCAATAATATTAATCATCATTTCCACGGCACCGTATCCCATTTCATATGGCTCTTGAACGACCGTTGCCTTAATGGTTCCCTGCCGGATGTATTTTATGGTTTCCGGAAGTGTATCGAATCCAATAATGTATATTTGATTCTGCTTTTTATATTTTTCTACCACATGTGCTATTTCAATGCCGTCCAGAGCGCTAGTTCCAAAAAATGCATTCACCTCAGGGTGCTCCTGCATGATTTGGTTAGCCTTTTCTGCAGCAATCACCCTGCTAATCTCTGACTCTTCCAAAGCAATAATATGAATCCCTTTTTCGAATTGAACGGCATCCTTAAAGCCCCGCACCCTTTGAATCTGGTGATTCTTAGTAAAGCTGCCGGTAATTATCGCTACATTTGCTTTTCCCTTTGTATCTTTAATTAAGGCCTTTCCTGCCAAAAATCCTGAATAATAATTGTCTGTCCCAATATAAGCCTGCCTTCTGCTATTTGCCGCATCTGTATCAACGGTAATGACAGGTATTCCCTTTGCTACGACCTTGTTGATAAGGGGGCTAAATTGGTCATCGCTCAATCCCTGTGTCATGATTCCGTCCACTTTTGCCGCCGCCGACATTTCAATTGTTTTTAAATGATCCTCCAGATTGGCTTGCTTTGGTCCAGCATATTCCAAAAGCACATCGTATTTTTTAGCAGCTGCCCTTGCCCCTTCATCAACAAGCCTCCAATATTCGTTATCTAACTCCTCTGCAACAAGAACAAAATGGTAGTTATACTTTTTTACTGCACTATCCTCTTTAGGTAAATGGTGGGTAACGACCTTATATCCGTAAAATATTGAAAATGAGCAGCTGACAAGAAAAAACAAACTTCCTACTGTATAGGCAACGATGGATAACTTGCTCATATAACATCCCCAATCCCCATGCATTGTTAATGCATATTATACGGAACTTACCAATTTTCGACAATCTCCAAAAAATGAAAATATTTTGATTAGAAACCTCATTTTTACCAAAATATAAACAGCCTTCATTGACTTTCAATGAAGGCTGTTTATCTTTGTTTATTTAAAAATTTATTTGGTAAGCCGTTCAAAGTCAACTTTGGGTGCTAATGCCTCGTTCACCTTTTCAACAATGATATCGTGATCTACCTTAAACGTAGCTGTTCCTTTAATATCTTCTGAGGATGCTCCAACTTTTACGGTATAGGTGCCTTTTTCAAGAACCCATGCATTTTGCACTTCATCGAAGGAGGCAAGGTCTTTGGCATTAAGTTCGAATTGAAGCAGCTGACGTTGATTCGGCTTAAGTTCTTTTGTTTTATCAAAAGCTTTGAGTTCCACAGCCGGCTTCTCAAGCTTTCCATCCGGGGCGGAAACATAGACTTGAACGACCTCTCTGCCTGGTAGTTTGCCTGTATTTTCTACCATAGCTGATACCTTTAGCGTATCTTTAAACTTCTTGCCCTCGCTAATATTTACATGACTAATATCGAAATCAGTATAAGATAATCCATAACCAAATTCATAAGCAGGCTTCACATTAAACGTCGTGTTGTAACGGTAGCCCACATAAATGTCTTCGTTATAGACCACTTGTGTTGGATTATTTGCCGGTGTACCAGGGAAACTATTGGCCGATGCCACATCACTGTATTTTACAGGGAAGGTAGTTGGCAGTTTTCCTGAAGGATTGACCTTACCGGAAATCACATCGGCAACCGCATACCCTGCTTCTTGACCAGGCTGCCATGCTAGTAGGATCGAGTCTACATCATCCCTCCAGCTGTCTACCTCGATTGGTCCGCCAACATTTAAAATAACCGCTACTTTTTTGCCCTTCTTATGGTATTCTGCTGATACATTCGAAATCATGTCTTTTTCCGCATCGCTTAATTGGTAATCCCCTTTTACATCTTTACGGTCTGCACCTTCACCGGAATTTCGGCCAATAACAATGATACCGATATCCGTGGCCTGAGAAGCTCCAGCAATTTCATCATCTGTTAGAGGCTTTTCAGGAATAGCTGGGATTGACTTACCAAAATCTTCCCCCCATGGACTTGGTTTAATTTTATATTGATCTTGGGAGCGCAGATCATCAATATAAGTCTTATATGCTTGGAATTGACTTTGATTCAGCTGGTATCCGGCATCCTTTAAGCCATCCGCAATCGAAGTGGTGTAAGCCGCATTCACATCTCCACTTCCTGTTCCACCTTTAACGGTTTCGATTTGAGTATTACCAAATAGCGTGATCTTTTGATCCTTGCTGATTGGTAATGGCATCTTGTCATTCTTTAAAAGAACCATTCCTTCAGCCGCAGCTTTGCGAGCTGTTTGTGCGTGCGCAGCTAAATCAGGCTTGTCTGTGTTTTGGTACTTTTTAAACTCAGGTGTTTGGATAAGGATATTCAAAATGTTCTTGATATTTCGGTCTAGCACTTTTTCATCTAAACTTCCACTTTCAACCGCCGTTTTAATTAAGGTTGACTGGTTTGCCGCACCTGGCATAATCATGTCATTTTGTGCTTTCATTTGTTCGACTGGATTATCCCCACCAAACCAGTCTGTCATTACAAAGCCTTTATAGCCCCAGTCCTTCCGTAAAACAGTTGTTAATAGGTCAGCACTTTGCGATGTGTAAGTACCATTCAGTTTGTTATAAGAACTCATTACGGACCAAGGGTTGGATTCTTTGACAGCGATTTCAAAACCTTTTAGATAAATTTCGCGTAATGCTCGTTCTGAAACAATCGTATCAATGCTATTTCTATTCGTTTCCTGGTTATTGGCTGCGAAGTGCTTGATTGTGGCGCCGACCCCGTTGGATTGTACCCCATTTACCATCGCTGCAGCCATTTTTCCTGAAATTAAAGGATCCTCTGAATAGTATTCGAAGTTTCGGCCGTTTAATGGATTACGATGGATATTTAGCGCAGGTGCTAATAACATATCGACACCATATTCTTTTACTTCATTTCCCTGAGCTTTACCAATGGCTTCTACTGTTGCTGTATCCCAAGTGGATGCCAGCGATGTTGCGATTGGAAAGGCGGTTGCATAATACGTTTGGGTTTGACCTGTTCGTGTCGGTCTGATTCTAAGACCTGCCGGGCCGTCGGCAAAACGCAGTTCAGGGATTCCTAACCGAGGAATTCCATATGTACCGCCTACTGCTCCAACTACATCCTCAAATGCAGGCCTTCCAAATCCAGGCATTCCAACCCCGACAACAAATTTAGACTTTTCTTCAAGGGTCATTGCTTGAATCACATTGTCAATCGATGCCGCATCTGTTAAGTATGGAGTGGATACCTGTTTCGCAATAGTTTGTGTTTGTTTCACGGTTGACGGATTGGGGCTCTGAGCGGATGCGATATCATAGGTGAGTCCTGAAAGAAGTAGTGAAGATGTGAGAGTAAAGGCTAGTAATTTTGACTTTTTCTGTTTCTTAAGTTTTTTTAACATGATCCCAATTCCCCCTCAAATTAGTTTGAACTTTTTTTATCCAGAATATTAAAACGCTTACATTTGTTAGTTTAACTCGAATAAACTTTCAGATAATTGATAATTTTCTGGATTATATTGCGAATATCTTCACTTTTTTGTTTTAGTAAAAAAAGTGTTAGGATGGGCCTCATTTACCGTTTTATCAACCTATATCTAAAGTCCTGTCGGAAAATGTCTAAGAAATATGTAGAATTACCCTTGATTTTTAATTAATTTATTGAATATTCAGTCTATAACAAATTAATCTAGTAAATCACAATTTAATGCTATCTCTTCTAACT
>NZ_JBALSN010000311.1:0-354 GCF_036966985.1 Neobacillus drentensis
TTCGTTATCGTAATTACATATTGTATTAACTTGAAAAACTGAATGGTTCTCAGAGTTATCCATATATTCATCACTCTCATCACCAGCAAGAAATCTCCAACCACTATCTGGATTTCCGTTTTGGTATGGTTCTTCTCTATACATAAATCCAACTTTGCAACCATCAACCGTTATTCTATCAGAAGCAATGCAACCCTCTTCAGAGTGGATTAATCGTATAATCTTGTCACCTGGTATGTAGAATTTTTTTGGCTTCTTTTTAAACCTAAACATTTCCTCACTCCTGTTCCATTACATCGTAAATTCGACATTGAAAAAAGAATTTCCTTCTTCAAGTAACCTGCTTCTTTAGTT
>NZ_JBALSN010000311.1:429-3058 GCF_036966985.1 Neobacillus drentensis
TATGTTCGTTTTGTTCACTTTTGTTTAGCCTTTAATCGTTTTAATTTTCTTTTATGGGTTCTTATAGCTGTTTTCGTATCTTTTATACTTGTTGTAACCACTTCATTGCTTTCTACTACCACCAAATTATCAATTCCGCCTTGATAGTTTTTATAGGAAATATACATAAATATCATCCTTCCATTATGAATAATATTTGTCTTTACTTAATTTATTTTTTTCGGGTATTACATCCGGTTACTTACGATAATTCTAGCCTTTATTTTTTTAGTTGAGATTAAAAAGTCGTAAAGTTTTCTTTAATTATTGCCGAATAGACCACTCTAAAATGTGCTTAATAGTTGCAAATTACGACATTAAAAAATTATATTCTCCTCCTGTTCTTCCACTAAGCTGCCCGTTACTTTAAGCATATAAAAATCAAAATTGGGTATCAAAAAGATATATGCAGGATAGGGGTTGACTGATCTGTGGAATGGAGGAGTTGCTCATGGAAAAGATGAATCGAGGAATTTTGACGGCGCTGTCGGCGATCGGCATAGCGCAAGGACTTAAAATTATAACTCACAAGAAGTTGACGGGAGATTGGGACTTGAAGCAGGCTTTCACAACGGGAGGTATGCCTAGTTCGCACTCCGCGGGTGTAGCAGCTCTAGCTTCCTATGTGGCGGCGAATAAAGGATGGCGACATACTGAGACATCTCTTGCAACAGTGTTTGGCGTGATTGTGATGTATGATGCTCAGGGAATTCGTCGCCATACAGGCGAAATTGCGCAGCTCGTGAACGATCTTGAAGATAATCTAGTGAAATTTTCGGGTGAATTTCCTAGCTTTGAGTATGTGGAGCGAGAGAAAGAACTGAAGGAAATTCTCGGTCATCAGCCGGTGGAAGTAGGAGCTGGTGCGTTGCTTGGCATTGTGCTTGGTCTTATTTCGGCGAAAATCGAGGATGGTAAGCAAATGAAACACGAAGAGCTGGAATTAGAAGTATAAATCATTCCAATACGCTTTTTTAATATTAAATGAGTCCTATTGCGACACTGTGTTGTAATTGAGTTTATGGGAAATTTGGAAATAACTCTGAACAACATGAATACACATGTAGAAATTGAAAAAGCCTTCCTAACGTTAGGAGGGCTTTTATGCTGTCCAATGCTCAGAAGAAGGTATTCGCAAGAATCCCTTCTTTGTAAGTTCGCGATACTTCACGACTCCTTTTAGCTTTGGCAGAATAGCGGAGTTGACGGAATTTCAGGTCACCCTGGTTCGTTAATTTACTATAATGATAGCTATCTGACGTTAATGGTGAGAATGGAAAAAACCGCCCGAAGTCGGTAGTGATTAACTGACTTGTTTATACGATTTGAAAATTGTTTTCTTCATAATGAATCGTCTGTCAATACAGATAGCTACCAACAAAGCTAGTAAACCGGTTAGAAGTACATTGCCGTAAGTTTCAAGAGGAAATGGTTTGCCCTCAAGGTGGATATCATTGGAACGATATTCGAGTCGTTTCACTGCATGCTTGGCAGTTAAAAGGTCTTCTTGTTTAGCTAAGTCTTCCAATGGTGCTTCAAATACATATCTATTTGGTGAATCGCTATGAATGAGGTTCGTCTCTTTAGAATTACCTTTTTCACTCCAAAGTTTTACGTCGGCTGCCGCTAGGGATTTTGCGTTGCCACCTGGTATGATCATTTTATCCAATCTTGGAGCATTCGATATTTGATGCCTAGCCACTATATTAAGGTGATGTTTTGTAGCAATGGGTGCATCCGAACTCGAAACGGTCAAGACTTGTGTCGTTCCTGTGGCTGCGTAAGTATCAAATATAGAAGATAATGCGATTTCATCCATGTCGTTATAAAGTAGTACACCTGCCTTTGTCTTATTCCACTGGAAGGAAAGATTCAATAAAAAAGTTGCAAAATATATGTCCTTTTGAAAAGGTTCTACTTTTGGGTTTTGAACGAAGTGGTAAGAAGGATAACTGATTTCTTTCGATATTTTTTTAGCCATGGGTTCTCCTAGTTTTTGAGCTATCAGATGCAGCACAGCATCGATACCTGCAGTTTGACCCGCTGAAGTTAAGGTGTTACCTTCGTGGACATACCGCACATCCTCTTTCCAATGAGTGTCAGGATATTGCTTGCTTAGTAAAGATATCCCTTGCCAGTGTGTGGTGGCTGATTTTCCTTTTAATAAGCCTGCATCGGCAAGATTCTCTGATCCACTGCAAATGCTCAAGATAGTGGTTTTACTGCTGGAATGTTGTTGAATCCATTCCCGAGTGAGTAGATATTTCTTTTCATCAAATATCGGCATGTAAGGAACGACGATAATGTTGGGACTTTTGCCTAATAATTTATCTAATTCTTTATAAGAGTAATGGGGGACTACATCCAGACCGCCCGATAACGTCTTTACGTTTTTGTCTGGAGCAACAGCAAATACATTAAAAGCGTTTGTTCTAGATAACAAATCATAGGGAATCATAAAATCAAATACCTCAGTGTCTACATTCGCTAATAGAACTGCTACTGTAGGTTTATTAGGATCATACTTTGGTGGTTTAACACCATGTAGAGAAGGAACTGGCTCATGGCGGACATTCTTGAAAAAATCATT
>NZ_JBALSN010000311.1:3106-3416 GCF_036966985.1 Neobacillus drentensis
TCATTTTATATTCCTCCTCCGGATATGAATGTTGTTATTCTTTAACGCGACAAAATCTCCAGACTCCAATGAATAAACTTTTGATACATCCTGAACAAAAATCATTTTCTACCTCCAAAATGTGGTTATTTGTTATTGAATACCCCTGTATTACATTTTACTTAGTTTGACCATGATAAAAACCGCACTCTTTTTGGGTATTACCGTAAAATTTCGTGGTACCCCCACAGGGTATTTGTTGTTATCTTGATTTCATATTATCTTTTTTCTAAAACCTTCATAATTGTGCTAGAGCTTGATTTTTATATCA
>NZ_JBALSN010000312.1:0-2684 GCF_036966985.1 Neobacillus drentensis
TTCCAGCATAGCCCCAGTCACAAAGCTAAAAGAAGCCGTCGAAGACCAAGGGTATGATGTAGAATAGATACAAACGGCACTTACTATTTGGTAGGTGTCGTTTTTTGTGAACAGCGATTTCCTGTGAATATTATTAATTTCATTAACTTTTCTTTGTTAATTTTAAGTAAAAGATGTTATTCTAATCACTAAGAGTTAATTTTTATGGTGAATGAAAGTGGTGAAGGCTTTGGAAGATGAGAAAATTGGACAAGAAAAAGTGAAAGAGACCAATATTGAACAAGATCAGGCAATCGAAAACAAAACTGGATACATACGATTAAAGAGATTTCATTTTATCATGCTGTTGTTTATGGTGGTGTTTCTTTCCGCGGGGATTACAACATTTGCACTTGCATTCGGGGATGAAAAGGTAGTCACTGTAGGAACGGAACGACCAGAATTTACTAAACTTTATGAAGCATTTGATACATTGAAGAGTGGCTATTACAAAGATATTGATCAAAAAAAGGTCATTAATGGGGCAATAAACGGAATGGTGGAGTCACTGGATGACCCCTATTCAGATTATATGAGCAATGAAGAAGCCGAAAGCTTTCATGGAAGTATTTCTTCTTCGTTTGAAGGAATAGGTGCCGAAATCCAGGAAAAGGACGGACATATTGTTATTGTCTCTCCAATCAAAGGCTCTCCTGCTGAAAAAGCTGGCTTAAAACCTAATGATATGATTATGTCCGTGAATGGAAAAAGCCTCCAAGGCATGAATTCAACTCAAGCAGTAACCCTTATTCGTGGCAAAAAGGGTACGAAGGTAGAGTTGTCCATCCAACGACCTGGAACAGATGCACCAATGACAGTCCCAATTATTAGAGATGAGATTCCGATTGAAACGGTTTATGGTGAAATGGTTGGTGATGGAATTGCAAAGGTTCAAATTACCAGTTTTTCTAGCAATACGGCAAAGGAACTTGTAGAAAAACTCAATGAATTAAATGG
This sequence comes from Neobacillus drentensis, assembly GCF_036966985.1. Classification (GTDB taxonomy): domain Bacteria; phylum Bacillota; class Bacilli; order Bacillales; family Cytobacillaceae; genus Neobacillus; species Neobacillus drentensis_E. Next base: position 997 of record NZ_JBALSN010000312.1, read on the forward strand.
TAAAGGAATGAAGGGTCTCGTATTAGACTTACGTCAAAATCCAGGAGGTCTATTAGACCAGGCCATCTCGATTTCGAGCATGTTTGTTCCTAAAGGAAAACTTATTTTAAAAGTAGAAGATCGTAATGGAAAGATTAAAGAGTATCCTTCGCAAAATGAAGGAAATCCAAATCTTCCTTTAGTTGTCTTAATTGATAAAGGCAGTGCCAGTGCATCAGAAATCCTTGCAGGGGCTGTGAAGGAATCAGCAGGTGTAAAACTAGTTGGAGAAAAGTCTTTTGGGAAAGGGACTGTGCAAACGGCTTCTGACTTTAAGGACGGTTCAAATCTTAAATTTACGACCGCAAAATGGTTAACACCAAACGGAAATTGGATCCATAAAAAGGGGATTAATCCAGATGTGGCAGTTGCCTTGCCTGATTATGCAACCTTAACTATCATTAATCCGGATAAAGAACTAAAACAATCTAGTTCGGGAACAGAAGTACAAACTGCACAGAAAATGTTAAAAGCAGTTGGATATAACCCAGGCCGGACAGACGGATTTTTTGATAAAAAGACAAAAGCTGCCGTCACAGCTTTCCAAAAAGCTAATAAGCTGCCAGCTAATGGAATTCTAAAAGGTGATTCTACCTTGAAATTAATGGACTTATTAAGAGACAAAATTAAAAACAATGATACACAAATGCAAGAGGCGATCAAAGTATTAAAGGGAAAGATGAAATAAACGATAGAGGCCCACTTCCTAAGAAGTTGGGTCCATTTTTTAGATTGCCACCTATGAACAATGGAAAGGGATACGACAATGAAAAAAGCTGAGGTTTATATTTTATCCGGTTTTTTAGGGAGCGGGAAAACCAGCCTTCTCAAACAACTATTAGAGGATGAACATCGAACAGGAAGAAAAACAGCAGTCATGATGAATGAATTAGGTAAGGTCTCCATTGATTCTGATATAGTTGACGAGGAAGATGTTACTTTAAAAGAACTGTTGGGCGGTTGTATTTGCTGTTCCATTCAGGATAAGCTTGAAGCACAAATGCAAGCTTTATTGGTTGAGGAAGAACCAGAAGTGATCTATATCGAGACTACCGGAGCAGCACACCCTGTGGAGGTGTTAGATGCGATACTTTCTCCCTTATTTGCAGATAAATTAATCATTAAGGGGATTATCACCACCGTTGATGGCACAAGGTGGTTAGTTCGAAAATCATTAAGTCCACAACTTCAGCAATTGATACTAGAGCAAGTGAGACATGCGGACTATATTCTTGTTAACAAGTTGAATGAATTAACAGAGAGTGAGCAAGCGAAGATCACTTTTGAAATTCAGTCGATAAATCACAATGCAAGATGCCTTTTGACTAATTTTTCACAGGTTTCTATTGACCAGTTGCGAAAGCTTTCTGTTTCAGTTGAAAAGGTTGCCCAGCCAACCCATCTTAATTTAACGACATTTGTTTACCAATTTGAATCGTCGATCAGCCAAACTGAATTTGAGGATTTTTTGAAAAAGCTGCCTGATACGATTTACCGTATTAAAGGCTATGTTAAGTTTGATTTTTCGAAGCTCCCTTTTTTATTTCAATTTTCTTATGGCATGCCGTTATATATGAAAGAGGATATGAATATGCCATTAAACCTTGTCTTTATCGGTGAGAATATGGATTGGAACGGAATTAAAATGC
>NZ_JBALSN010000312.1:2734-5479 GCF_036966985.1 Neobacillus drentensis
AATTAGAAAATCTTGAAAAATAACAAAAATACCAGGATTAAATGAATGATAATTTCCTCTTCAGGTAACTCTTTTAATGTGGCAAAGTTTATTTTTTAAAAGGAGGATGCGATGAAGAGGGTTGTTGTTTTTTTTGTATTTATACATATCCTCCTAAACGGTCAAGAGGTTAGAGCTACTTCAACTATTAGTTATAAAATTGAGATGTTGAACTGGAAAGAAGTTAATCAAGTTCTGCCTAAATACACAAAGTTTACAGTTATGGATGTAGAAACGGGTAAAAAGTTTAAAGTGCAAAGACGGGCGGGGAGCCACCATGCGGACGTCCAGCCTTTAACCTCCAAAGATACGAAGATCATGAAAAGGATATACGGGGGCAAATGGAGCTGGAAACGCAGGGCCATTATTGTTATTCATAAGGACCAGTGGATTGCTGGTTCCATGCATGGAATGCCCCATGGTGCAGGGGCATTGCAGAATAACTTTCCAGGACACTTTTGTATTCATTTTTATGGCAGTACCACCCATCGTACGAACTCAATGGACTTATCGCATATGCTTATGGTACTGAAAGCTTCAGGGAAATTAAATCAGTATTTAGGTAAAGCGAATCCCTATGAAGTCATAAATGCCTATGTAGCAGGATTTAAGCAGCAAGACCGCCGAATTACATCTCTAGCCTCACTGCAAAAAATTAATTGGAAGCCCATTTTAGAAAATGTTGAAAATATTAGACTGTCTCGAATCGAATTATTGCCAGCAGAGGATTTAACGGAAGAACTCAGTTTGGACGTACCCGTGGAAATTGACTGGTATATTAAAAATAGAGGCAGACAAACCTTTAGGGGAGTCATTCACCTGATTAGATTTTCGCCACTGGACGCTTGGAAGGTGGATTCACAGGATTTTCTTAAGGAAAATAAACTTTAATAAACAAAACAAAAACATCCTCATATTGGACACTCCAATTGGGGATGTTTTTGTTTGAGGGTGAGGCTATAACGGCTGTTCTCCAAATTTGATAAAGGTACGTTCATCCTCTATTAAACCACAAGCACCGCATTGTATTCGATAATCGGGGCCATTGTAAGGGAGATGAAAGGGCTCTAGATCGTTTTCAGCATACTCTTTGATCACGGCCCCTGATTGTGGGTCGAGTTTAACAGAATGAGAAACTTGTTGAATCACATTAAAACGGCTTCGATTCGTCTTACAATTTGGACATTTATAAGGTGTTGACATCTAAGGATTCTCCTTCCTCGGTGTTGTTAAAAGTTATTTTTTGCAATGTGGTAAGTAAATATGTAACAATGCAAGTGAAGACAAAAAGGGGGGATTGTTTTTGTCTATTGAAAAGGTGTCCTTTGATCATTTATTAGAAGAATATCGGCTGATTTGGAATCATCGGTTACTTAATACGATGGGGAAAAGCAGTAAAGAGACATTGCTAGAAGCAATAAAAAGAGAACTTCTCGATGAAAATTCACACCCGAGAATCAGAAAAAGCAAATTTGAGAAATATTTTATTGCCATTAAAAGAGTGAGTGATTCAACAGTTTCGCTAGAAGCTAAGGTACTGTTAATTAAAATTCACAATAAAGTGATGGAAGAATTAAGATAGGAGAGGGAGACCTTGAAAAAGTTTTTCGTTTTTTTAGTGATTGTTCTTTGTTTAAATATCGTTGTGTCATGTAATAAAAAAGATCAAGAGGATAATCTGCCGCAAATGGTGGAAGTAGACTTGTCCATCAAACCCAATCCAGGTGAACTGGGCAAACCGGTAACATTTGAAGCAAAGGTTACCCAGGGAAAAGATCAAGTGGAGGATGCAGAAGTTATCTTCGAGATTTGGCGTGCGAAAAATGACAACCATGAAAAAGTAGAAATAAAACATTCTGAGAATGGAATCTATCGCCTAGAAAAAGCTTTCAATCAAGAAGGTACGTATTATATCATTTCACATGTTACTGCTAGAGATATGCACAACATGCCTAAAAAGGAATTTGTTGTCGGGACCCCGAGTGAACCTGAGGATGCTAATGGAAAGAACACAATGGATATGGATAATATGAAGGAATCAAATGAGGGTCAATAACAGGAAGGACAGCAGATTTGCTGTCCTTAAAATTTAATGATTTTTAAATTTCCGTAACGTCTATTTGTGAATATTGCAAATCAATATTTTTAGGGATTTTAATTTCAAGCACGCCATCCTTGAAGGTAGCAGTTGCCCCTTTCTTTTTTACAATAGCTGGAAGGGTAATCGTGTGTTTATCTTCATGATGAGGGATATGCTCAATAATAAGTTGATTGGATGTGTGATAAATTCGAAGCTGCTTAACCCATTCCTCCTGTTTTATTGAAATTCTAACGTATACATAATTATGAGTTTCAAAGGCAGTTGATTGTAAACTGTCGCCAGTGGATAATGGGGGGGATACCGATGATTGGAATCCCTGGAACATCTCCGCTGGATTTATTCCGGCTTTCATATTTCCAGGCATGAGTTTCCCTAATACATCCTGCACATAATTATTAATTTCTTCCGGCTTCATTTTCGTCATCTTATCCTTTATATTCTTATCAAAAGGGAATATATTCCACGGGAACAATGATCTCACCCTTTCCGTGTTACTTAGATATTTCTATCATATGCTAACACTTGCCCATACGTTATTAAAACCTAAGTCAATATGAATGAATGTACAAAAATTTGCGTATAAACATGTCTAGTTAACATATAGT
>NZ_JBALSN010000312.1:5537-6748 GCF_036966985.1 Neobacillus drentensis
CTCGCGGAAAATGGTTATCAGCTAGCCATAAACTATCGTAATAGTGAAACAGAGGCTATTTCTTTAGCAAACCAATTGACTGAATGTTTTGGAAACAAAAATATTGTTGTACAAGGCGATGTAGCAAACAAGGAGGATTGTATCCGAATTATTACTGAAACACTGGCTGCTTACCGTACTGTGGATGTTTTAGTCCATAATGCAGGTCCTTACATCCATGAACGAAAAAAGCTGGCCGACTACTCCTTCGAGGAATGGAACTATGTAGTCCAAGGAAATTTAAGCTCTGTTTTTTATTTGACTAAACTAGTTATCCCTTCCATGCGTAACCAAAAATGGGGGAGAATTATTACATTTGGATATGATCGCGTTGAAACTTCACCAGGTTGGATATATCGGTCAGCCTTTGCTGCAGCCAAGACAGGTTTGGCCTCACTTACAAGAACTATAGCGATTGAGGAAGCGGAACATGGGATTACGGCAAATATGGTTTGTCCAGGAGATATCATTAACCAATGGAAAGAAAGTAATATTCATGATGCAAGGGGAATGAAGGGAAATGCCCCGATTGGCAGGTATGGAACAGGTGAAGATATAGCAAGAGTCATTGCATTCTTGGTAGACGAAAAATCAGATTTTATTACAGGTAGTATCATCCCTATAACTGGGGGATTAGATGTATTAGGGAAGGTTCATAAGAATTAGTATAATTTTTTGAACTATTTGATTTTCTAGAATGAAAACTGCTCTTTTTGTTGACAATAGATAATAATCATCTATGAAAGGAGCAAAGAATATGAGTTTTAATATGAACAGAATAAACCCTAATCAAACCCAGGTATTTTTTCATGATGGCCGCTTTGAAACATTAACAAATGAGGAATTAGACGAATTTTTGCTCCAAATGGGTCTAAATGACGTGAATGAAACGATTGAACAAAACGTAACGGAATAATATATTGAATAAAATCCTAAACAAAAAGCAATCGGAAAAGGCCGATTGCTTTTTTTATGCTTCCAACAATTGTGAATCGTCTGATTGACCAGCGCCATTCCGCATTAGGTAGAAAGTGTACTGATCCTTAGGTATTTCATACAAATCATATACGTCACCATTTGCGTTCAATTGTTCATATATAGATTTTCTCGTTTCGTTTGCTTTTATTACATAAGGTAGTTTTTCAGCTGCTTTGATTGAGCGAATATTAACC
>NZ_JBALSN010000312.1:6848-7179 GCF_036966985.1 Neobacillus drentensis
TATCAAACAAATTAATGGTACCGATCGGTGCACCCCATTCATCAAGAATCGTTCGTGAAATCAATTCTCCTTGGTCTTCGGCCTCAATCGTTTGTTTTGTCATAAATAAAAATTCTTCATAAGAATCAGCTTTTTGGCGCACAAAAGGGAAGACATCAGGGTGCGTCATTAATTCGTACAATGTGTGGCTGTCATGAAGATCACGTTTTTTAAGCATGAATAACCCTCCATTAGGGCATTCCGATCCCATGTCAAAAGAAACGGTCCGGTCCACCCTCGAAATTTTTTATAAAGTTACTAAAAAATTTCGGGGTGGGAATCGAACCCACTA